>CAZVOI010001107.1:0-2616 GCA_964628275.1 uncultured Acidobacteriota bacterium
ATCCTGCACACGTTCCTGGCGCCGCGGTTGCAGGCGCTGGGTCGCCGCATGCACAGGGCAGCGCAACAGTCCGATGACCCGCACAGCTTCAAGGTCGAGGTGCTGCACTTCCTGGGAGAGATCGAAGCCGTGTTCGGCATCTGGGTCGTGCCGCTCCTGGTCGCAATCAGCGTCGCCAAGGGTTGGCCGGCCGCGGAGGCCTTCATCAGCCGCGGTGTCAACTTCACCGAACCGATGTTCGTCGTGGTCATCATGGCGCTGGCTTCGACTCGGCCGGTGCTGCGCTTCGCGGAGAACGCGATCGGCGTGCTCGCCGGCCTCGGCCGGCGCACTCCACTCGCCTGGTGGTTGGCGGTGCTGACAGCGGGGCCGCTGCTGGGCTCCTTCATCACCGAGCCCGCCGCGATGATCATCTGCGCGCTGCTGATGGCCGAGCACGTCTACGAGCTGCAGCCGAGCCCGAAGCTCAAGTACGCGACGCTCGGTCTCCTGTTCGTGAACATCTCGGTGGGCGGCACGCTGACCCATTTCGCAGCGCCACCGGTTCTGATGGTGGCGGCGAAGTGGGGCTGGGACACGCCGTTCATGCTCGAGAACTTCGGTTGGAAGGCGGCGATCGGCATCCTGATCTCGAACACGGTCTACGCGAGCCTCTTCTGGAAAGAGCTGCGTGGGCTCGCGGCGCGCGCCGCCACCGACGCGGTTCCGCTTTCGAGGCCGGTGCCCGCCTGGATCACGGCCAGCCACCTGGGCTTTCTCGGCTTCACGGTACTGACCGCCCACACGCCCGCCCTGTTCATCGGCGGCTTCCTGTTCTTTCTGGCTTTTGCCCAGGCCACGGTGCCGCATCAGAACGCGAACAACCTGCGGGCGCCACTGCTCGTCGGCTTTTTCCTGGCCGGACTGGTCGTGCACGGCTCTCTCCAGCAATGGTGGATCGCCCCGGTGCTGGGCCGCCTCGCAGAGTGGCCGCTGATGTTGGGCGCGACGCTGTTGACCGCCTTCAACGACAACGCCGCGATCACTTACCTGGCGGCGCTGGTGCCCGGCTTCACACCGGACTTGAAGTACGCTGTCGTGGCCGGCGCTGTGACCGGCGGGGGTTTGACCGTGATCGCGAACGCTCCCAATCCCGCTGGCCAATCGGTGCTGGGCCGCTTCTTCGAGGGCGGCATCTCGCCCCTCGGCCTGGCGCTGGGCGCGCTGCTGCCGACGCTGATCGTGGGCGCGTGTTTCATGCTGCTGCCGCAGTGAGCCGGTTCTGAGCGTCAGCGTCTTCGAGTTGTTCCGGATCGGCATCGGACCATCCAGCTCGCACACCGTCGGCCCGATGCGGGCGGCGCTGATGTTCGCGCACGAGCTTCGCGACGCGGCGCTGCTCCCGCGCGTGGCGTCGATTCGCGTCGAGCTCTACGGCAGCCTGGGAGCCACCGGCCGCGGTCACGGCAGCGACCGCGCCGTGATGCTGGGCCTGGTGGGCGAGACGCCCGAGGGCGTCGCTGTCGAGACGATCCCGGCGCTGGTCGCCCAGGTGAAGTCCAGCGGCCGGTTGCCGCTCTTGGGCGGCGCCGAGATCGCGTTCCGGGACGGCGAGGAGCTGCGCTTCCTGCGCCAGAAGCTGCCGTTCCATCCGAACGGGATGCGTTTCACGGCGTTCGACGCGAGCGGCGGCGAGCTGCGCGGCCGCGTCTACTACTCGGTCGGCGGCGGCTTCGTCGTCGACGAGGACGCGGCCGCGGGCCGAAGCCCGATCAAAGCCGACGCGACGCCGCTCCGGTTCGGCTTCGGGAACGCTGTCGAGCTGCTGACCCATTGCCAGCGCGAATCGCTCGCGATCAGCGGCGTGATGCTCGCCAACGAGAAAGCCTGGCGCAGCGAACCGGAGATTCGCGCGGGGCTGCTTCGAATCTGGAAGGTGATGCAGGAGTGCGTGGCGCACGGCACGTTGACCGACGGCATCCTGCCCGGCGGTCTGAAGGTGCGCCGCCGCGCCGCCGACATGTATCGCGGGCTGATCGCCAACCCCGAGGCCGGCCTGCGCGATCCGTTGACCGCTCTCGACTGGGTGAACCTCTACGCGATCGCCGTCAACGAAGAGAACGCCGCCGGCGGGCGCGTCGTGACCGCCCCCACCAACGGCGCGGCCGGCATCATTCCGGCCGTCCTGCACTACTACCATCGCTTCGTGCCCGGGGCGAACGACGACGGCGTCGTGCGTTTCCTGCTGACCGCCGGCGCGATCGGCGTTCTCTACAAGGAGAACGCCTCGATCAGCGGCGCCGAGGTGGGCTGCCAGGGCGAGGTCGGCTCGGCGTGCTCGATGGCGGCCGGCGCGCTGGCGGAGGTGCTCGGCGGCACGCCGCCGCAGGTCGAGAACGCGGCCGAGATCGCGATGGAGCACAACCTGGGGCTCACCTGCGATCCGATCGGCGGCCTCGTCCAGGTGCCCTGCATCGAGCGCAACGCGATGGCCTCGATCAAGGCGATCAACGCCGCGCGGATGGCGCTGCGCGGCAGCGGCGAGCACTTCGTCTCGCTCGACAAGGTGATCCGGACGATGCGCGACACCGGCCGCGACATGCAGGACAAGTACAAGGAGACCGCGCGCGGCGGCCT
>CAZVOI010001108.1:0-10832 GCA_964628275.1 uncultured Acidobacteriota bacterium
GCGCTGTCGCTGGCGTCGCCACTCTTCGCACGCGAGCCGCTTCCTGAAGCGCTGAAGCGCGCCATCGACTCGGTCGTGGATCGCCCGGCGTTCGCGCCGGCTTTTTGGGGCGTCGAGGTGCGCAGCATCCGCACCGGCCGGGTGCTCTATTCGAAGAACGCCGCCAAGAACATGAAGCCGGCCTCGACCTTCAAGCTGTTGACGACCGCGGCCGCGGTCGACGCCTTTGCTCCCGACGAGCGCATCCGCACGAGTGTCGAGACCGCCGGCCATCTGGACGCGGCAGGCCGCCTGATCGGCGACGTCTTCCTGGTCGGGCGCGGCGATGCCAACCTCTCGGGACGCTCCTTCGAGGGCCGCGCCACGGCGGCCTTCGAAAACCTGGCTGACGTGCTGCTGGCGGCGGGCGTGCGCCGGATCGAGGGACGGATCGTCGGGCACGAAGGGCTATTCAAGGGCGACCGCCGCGGCGAGGATTGGTCCTGGGAGGATCTCGTCTGGTGCTACGGCGCCGAGGTCTCGGCGCTCTCCTTCAACGACAACTGCGCCGAGCTCAAAGCGTCGGCGGGCGAGCGAGTTGGCGACCCGCTGCTCGTCGAGCGGGCGCCGATCTCGGACTACTACCGCGTCGTCTCGACGGCCACGACCTCGCCGGCCGGGACCAAGAGCGACTTGACCCTGGTGCGCCAGTTCGGCGCGAACGTGATCGAGCTCTCGGGCACGCACGCGCTCGGCGAGAGGCCGTGGGAGGGCAGCGTCGCTCTCGAAGACCCGGCGCGCTATGCGGCCACCGTGTTCAAGGAGACGCTCGAGGCGAGGGGCATCCGCGTCGAAGGCGACGTCGCCAGCTCGAGCGAACCGCTGCCGAGCGGGCTGCGCGTGCTCGCGTTCCTCGACTCGCCGCCGGTCGCGGAGATCGTGAAGGCCGTGAACAAGCCGAGCCAGAACCTCCACACCGAGCTGTTGCTGCGCCTCTTGGGCGTCAAGGCCAAGGGTCAGGGCAGCGTGGCGGCCGGGCACGAGGCGCTCAAGGAGTTCTTGAGGCGCTCCGGCGTCGCCGAGGAGCCGGGCGCGCTGCGCGACGCCTCGGGCCTGTCGCGCTCCGATCTAATCCGACCCCACGAGCTGGTAAACCTGCTGGTCGCGATGGACAAGCACCCACGCGCGCAGGCGTTTCGGGACAGCCTGCCGATCGCTGGCGTCGACGGCACGCTGAAGAACCGCATGAAGGGGACGCCCGCGGAACGGCGGGTGATCGCCAAGACGGGCGCGATCCGCAACGTCAGCTCGCTGGCCGGCTATGCTACCAACCGCGACGGCGATCGCTTGGCGTTCTCGATCGTGGTCAACCACTACGAGGGGCCAGCGCGCGACGCGACGCTCGCGATCGACGAGATCGCCACGCTGCTCGTGAAGTAAGCTCGCGATCGGACCTGCCGGCGCACACTCCGGTGCGACACTCTCGAACGTGAACGCGACGCTGGTCGAGGCTCAAGAAGACAGGATCGTCGCAGGGCTGTCTCCGGCGCAGCGCGAAGCCGTGCTCCACGGCGAAGGGCCGCTCTTGATCATCGCCGGCGCGGGCACCGGCAAGACGACCGTCCTGACGCGGCGAATTGCACACCTGATCGCCAGCAAGCGCTGCCGCCCCGAAGAGATCCTGGCGCTCACCTTCACCGAGAAGGCCGCGCTCGAGATGTCGGAGCGCGTCGATCAGTTGATTCCCTACGGGTACGCGGAGACGTGGATCTCGACGTTCCATGCCTTCGGCGACCGCGTGTTGCGCGAGTCGGCTCTGGAGATCGGCCTGGACCCGCAGTTCCGCGTGCTCACCCGGCCCGAGCAGATCATCTTCCTGAAGGAGCGCATCTTCGCGTTGCCGCTCGACCGCTTCCGCCCGCTCGGCGACCCGACTCGGCACTTGGGGCACCTGCTGACCCTGATCAGCCGCGCCAAGGACGAGGACGTCGGCCCCGAGGCGTATCGCGCCTGGGCCGAGAGCGAGGTCGCCGCCGCGCAGAGCGACGAAGCCAGGGACGAAGCACTTCGGCACCGCGAGCTCGCGGAGTTCTACGCCGCTTACGAGAAGTTGATCGGCGAAGCCGGCGTCGCTGATTTCGGCGATCAGATCCGACGCGCGCTGACCTTGCTGCGCGAGCGCCCCGCGACCCTGGCAGGCTTGCGGCAACGCTATGCGTACGTGCTGGTCGACGAGTTCCAGGACACCAACCACGCGCAGCTCGAGCTGCTGCGCTTGCTGGCCGGCGAAGCGGGAAACATCACCGTCGTCGGAGACGACGACCAGGCGATCTACCGCTGGCGCGGCGCGGCTTCGGCCAATCTGGAGGCATTCCGTCGGCTCTACGCGGGAGCCAAACAGGTGGTGCTGGTCGAGAACCACCGCTCGACGCAGCCGATCCTCGACGCCGCCACGCGCCTCATCTCTTACAACAACCCGTATCGACTCGAAGTCAGCGCGGGCATCGACAAGCGCCTGCGCTCCGAGCGCGCGCTCGGAGCGCCGGTCCAGCACTTGCACTTCGACGCGGTATCCGCCGAAGCCGACGGAGTCGCCGAAGCCGTGCTGGCCAAGCTCGGCGAGGGCCATCGGCCCAAGGACATCGCGGTCCTGGTGCGCAGCAACGACGAGGCCGACCCGTTCCTGCGCTCGCTGAACGTGAAGGGGGTGCCGCATCGCTTCAGCGGCAGCCGCGGCCTGTACACGCGAGAGGAGGTGCGCCAACTGGTGGCGTTCCTGCGCGTGCTGGCCAGCCCGTCGGACTCGGTGTCGCTCTTCTATCTGGCGAGCGCCGAGCCGTATCGCTTGCCGGAGCCGGACCTGCTTCGGCTCAACGAGTACGCCCGCCGCAAGTCGCGCCCGCTGCTGGAGGTGCTGCGTGATTTGCAGGGGAACACGGATCTTGCCTCCGTCAGCGGCGCAGCACGCGAGGCCGGCGAGCGGCTAGTGCAAGCCCTGGATGCCGCGGCCGCCGACGTGCCGCGCCTCCGCACCGGCGAAGTCCTATACAAGTACCTACAAAGCTCCGGCACGCTGCACCGCCTCTCGCGGCACGCGACCGCGGCCAACGAGGCGCGGGTGCGCAACATCGCGCGCTTTTTCGAGACCGTCAAGGCCTACGGTGACGTGGCAGAGCACGATCGCGTGCCCAGCTTCGTCGAGCATTTGGATTTGTTGCGCGAGGCTGGCGACGACCCGGCCGTCGCCGAAGCCGAGCTGGACGAAGACGCCGTCAACGTGCTGACCGTCCACAAAGCAAAAGGGCTCGAGTTCGCGGTGGTGTTCCTGGTCGGCTCGGCCGAGGGCAAGTTCCCGGTGCAGCGGCGTCGCGACCCGCTGGAGCTGCCCGCGGCCCTGATCAAGGAGAGCCTGGATCCCGGAGACGCCCACCTTCACGAAGAACGGCGGCTCTTCTACGTCGCGATGACTCGTGCCAAGAACGAATTGATCCTCACCTCGGCGGCCGACTACGGCACCGCGAAAGCGCGTAAGCTGTCACGCTTCGTCGCCGAAGCCCTGGACCTGCCGTCACCCAAAGCGCCGCCGCACAGGCTCGGCGCGTTCGAGGTGCTGGCGCGAAATCAGCCGGAGCCGGATCGCGAGCCGGGACCGCTTGCGCCGCTCGCCGATGACGCCGTGCTGCGGCTCTCGTTCAACCAGATCGACGACTACGAGACGTGTCCGCTCAAGTACCGCTATGTGCATCTGCTCCGCGTTCCGCTGCTGGCGCACCACCGCGTCGTCTATGGCAACGCCATCCACAAGGCGGTGCAACGGATGTTCCGCGCGCGCATGGATGGCCGGGCGTTCGGCAGCGATGACCTGGTGTCCGCATTTCGCGAGGCCTGGGTCGCCGAAGGCTTTCTCTCGCGCGAGCATGAGGAGCGGCGGCGGGCTGCCGGCGAGGATTCGCTCCGGCGCTTCTTCGAGATGGAAGCGCAACGGCCGTGGAACCCAACCGGCGTCGAGCAGGAGTTCGCCTTCTACCTCGGCCGCAACAAGCTGGTCGGCCGCTACGACCTGATCGTCGAGCACGACGGCTACGTCTCGATCCTCGACTTCAAGACCGGCCTGGTGGACGACGCGAAGCGCGCCGAAAAGCGCGCTCAGGAAAGCTTGCAGCTCGACGTCTACGCGCTCGCCTACCTGAAGACGCGCGGCCGTCTGCCCGACTGGGTCGAGCTGCGTTTTCTGGAGACCGGTCTCGCGGCCGGCAAGAAGCCGACGCCCGAAGAGGCCCAGCGCAGCGAGGCGCGCATCCTCGAAGCCGCCGAGCGCATCCGCCGCCGCGAGTTCCCGGCGACGCCGTCCTTCATGGCGTGCGGCTTCTGCGCCTTTCGCGATATCTGTCCGCACACCGCGCGTGGTCCCGAGGCCGAAGTCTGACTCAGGATCGCGCGTGGACCCGAGGCCGCGGCCTGACTTACGATCGCGCGCCGGCACCAAGGAGCCGAAGCAGATGGGACTCGAAGCCGACTGCACCGCTCACCTCGAGGGCAAGAAACCCGAATCGGGCCGGGCGTTTCTCGAAACGACCGAGCTGATCTTCAAGCAGGGCGCTCGTCGCCACTCGATCGCGCTTCAGGACGTCAAGACTGCGGAGGCCAAGGCCGGCTGGCTCGAGATCAGGCACGGGATCGGCGTCACGCGCTTCCAGCTCGGCAAGGACGCTGAGAAGTGGGCGCTCAAGATCCGCTATCCGCGCACCCGGATCGACAAGCTGGGGGTTAAGCCCGGCTCGCGCGTCGCCGTGATCGGCCTCGATGATTCGGAGTTCGAGCAGGAGATCCGGTCGCGAACGGCGGACGTCGCGAAAGCCAGGCCGAAGGCGGAAAGCGACGTCGTCTTCATCTTCATGAGAGAGAAGAAAGAGATCGACCGCTTGCGGGCGCTGCGGTCGGCGATCAAGCCGGAGGGGGCCATCTGGGTCTTGTGGCCAAAGGGTCGCAAGGAGTTTCGTGAAGACGACGTGCGCGCCGCGGGCCCGGCTCTCGGCCTCGTGGACGTGAAGGTTGTGAGCTTCTCCGACACGCTGTCGGGCCTCAAGATGGTGATTCCGGTCGCGTTGCGGCCGAAAAAGAAAGCGAGCGTTGTCAAACGATGAGCACGCGAATAGGTTTTGCCGGTCTGGGTTTGATGGGCGCGCGGATGGCGCGCCAGTTCGTGGACAAAGGCTTCCCGCTCGCGGTTTGGAATCGCGACCCCAAGAAGGCCGAGCCGCTGGTCGCGCGAGGCGCGCGTGTCGCCAAGACGCCAAAGGAGCTGGCCGAACTGTCGGACGTCGTGGTCGCCTGCGTGGCGGATCCCGCCGCGGTCGAACGGTTGGTCTTTGCCGACGACGGAGTGCTGGCCGGCGCGCGGCCGGGCTTCCGCTACGTCGAAGCCTCCACCGTCTCGCCCGAGCTGACCCGGCGCATCGCGGAAGCGCTGCGCGCCAAGGGCGCCGATGCGCTGGAGGCGCCGATGACGGGCTCGAAGAACGGCGCAGACAAGGGCACCCTGCTGTTCATGTGCGGCGGACGCAAGGAGACCTTCGACGAGCTGCAGCCGGTGCTGATGGCGATGGGCACGAAAGCGATCCTGTGCGGTGAGATGGGCGCAGGATCCACCGTCAAGCTGATCGGCAACACCTTCATCTCGTTCCTGCTCGAGGCGCTCTGCGAGACCGCGGTGATCGGGAAAAAGGCCGGCATCCCGCTCGAGAAGACGCTGGAGGTCGTGATGGCCTCGGGCTTTTCGTCGCCCTACTTCCCGTTCAAGGGCACCCAGATCCAGAACCGCGACTTCGATCAACACTTCTCGATCGACCTGCTCGTGAAGGACCAGACCTTGATGCTCGCCGAAGCCGCGAAGCACAAAGTCTCGATGCCCGGCCTCGCCGCGATCCGCGAGGTCTGCCAGTCGGCCCGCGGCCAAGGCTTCGGTCAGGAGGACATCGCGGCGGTCGTGAAGGTCCTCGAGCGCGCCGCGGGTCTCTGAAGAGGAGGAATTCCTCTCTGCCATCGCGATCGACTGCGCATTCGCCGGCAGGATGTGATGAGTTGTGTACATTCACGCACGAGGAGATCCATCGAGGTCCACCACCCATCACAGCGTCGGCGGTGTGCAGCTGCTTGGGGGGCACGCTTCAGGCCAGCCGGCACAACAGCGACAGCGGGTCCATGTCGACCGCGATCGTCCCGTCGGCGTAGGCCTTCTTCAACGTGATGCGCACCAAGCCGTCAGGACGCGGCTCCACGCGCTCCCGCGCGACCGGAGGACGCAGCACGTAACGCAGCAGCGCCTCCCGGGCCCGCCGGGTCGAGAGCGCCCTCCCGCGTCGCCGCGTGCAAGGTGAAGCCATCGAGTGACGCGCACCGCGGCTTGTCGTAGCCGAGCGCCTGCGGCTCGAGGGGCGCGAGGCGACTCAGCCACTGAGGCCCGGCCGGCGGCGCCTGGCCCGAGCATCGCTGGTCCCAAGGTGCCCGAGCCCCTCCCAGGCGAGCTCGCCTCTCTTTTCGCACCAGGTGCCATCGAGGACGATCATGTGCAGGTGTGGATTCAGTCGCAGATTGGACGACGATACACGCCTGGTCGGGGGGTCCCCAAAGTGTTCAGGGGTCTGCTCCGGGGCATTCCGTGCGGGGCATACACTCTTCACTATGACCATTCGCGAGCGCCTGAACGAAAAGCGGGAGGAAGTCCTGCGAGTTGCCGGGCGCCACGGCGCGCGAAACGTCCGGCTGATCGGCTCTGTCGCACGTGGCGACGCCACAGCGGACAGTGATCTGGACCTTCTCGTAGAGCTCGAGAGAGGGCGCAGCCTGCTGGATCACGCGGCCCTCATGATCGAGCTCGGGACGCTCCTTGGCTGCAAAGTAGATGTCGCGACAGAACAAGGTCTGCGTCCCCGTGTCCGTGAGCGTGTGCTCGCGGAGGCCGTGGCCCTTTGAGGCGAGACCTCGAACGTCTTCAGGACGTCATCGAGGCGATCGGCCGAATTCAAGAACGTACCCAGGCTGGACGGGACGCGTTCGACCAAGAGCCCCTCGTGCAGGTAGGGGTCGTCCACCACCTCGAGATTGTCGGCGAGGCCTGTCGCTCCCTCTCGGCCGAGCTGCGCGATGGCCATCCTGAAGTGCCATGGAGCGCGATCATCGGCATGCGCAACATCCTGGTTCATGACTACTTCGGCCTGAATCTCGAGGAGGTCTGGGCCGCAGTCGAGCGGGACGTGCCGACGCTACGGCGCCAGATCCTGGCCATCCTCGAGTCCGGTGGGGAGACCAAGTAGAACGCCGGGCGCTCTGACCTGAAAGGAGGGGGCGGGACATGGCGGACTCGGCCAGGTCTCGACCGAGAATCGGCGGGTCGCAAGAGACGTACACCACCAGGTCGGGCGACGCGCGGGCACGGCTTCAACGACCCCTCACATCCTGACGCCTGTGTGGGACACCGAGGCCGGAACCGACGAGAACGAAACGAGGCGGGATGGCTGACCGTGCTGCGGCTGAACTTGGCCTGCCGAAGGAAGCATTCGAGCGTGAGGTACGCGAGGCTCTTGCAAGGTTCGCCGAGGGCTAGCGTGTGCCTGACGTGAGCGCGAAGGGGCGCCCTCAGGCTCCTGCCCACTGGCGAGCGACCCTTGAGATTCGGGCCTCTTCGGCCACGCGCCTTAGAATCCTCAGTGTGCAGGCGTTGGCGATCCTGGTCGCGGCGGGAAGGGGCGATCGCATGAACGCCGCGCGGCCGAAGGCCTTCCTCGAGATCGGCGGCGAGACGCTGCTCGAGCTGGCCGCGGCGGCCTTCGACAAGAGCGAGCGCGTTGGCGCGATCGCCGCCGTGGTGCCAGAGGCCGAGCTGGACACGGCCCGCCGGCTGCTCGCGCGCTTTCCCAAGCTGATCGCCGTGGTGGCTGGAGGCCCGCGGCGACAGGACTCCGTTCTCGAGGGGCTGAAGCGGGCCCCCGACGGCTTCGAGGGCGTCGTCCTGGTTCACGACGCGGCACGGCCACTCGTGGAGACCGAGCTGATCGACGCGGTCATCGACGCGGCCGAAGCGCAGGGCGCCGCGATACCCGTGCTGCCGGTGGTCGATACGATCAAGCGCGTCGAGACTGGGCGCGTGACGGCCACGATCGACCGCAGCACCTTGGGCGCGGCGCAGACGCCGCAGGGATTCCTGTTTCCGCTCCTGGTGCGGGCCTACGAAGCGGCCTTCCGAGACCGCGTGACGCTGACGGACGAGGCGATGGCGGTCGAGCGTCTGGGCGAGCCGGTCGCCGCCGTCGCCGGGTCGCCACGCAATCGCAAGCTCACGACTCCGGAAGACCTGGACTGGGCCCGCGAGCGGCTCGCGTGAGCTTCCGCGTGGGACACGGCTTCGACGCGCACCGCCTGGCCGTGGGCAGGCCCCTGATGCTGGGCGGGGTGCTGGTGCCTTTCGATCGCGGACTGGTCGGCCACTCCGACGGCGACTGCCTGGCGCACGCGGTGTGCGACGCGATCCTGGGCGCCGCCGGCGAGGGCGACATGGGCGCACACTTTCCGTCGAGCGACGCGCGCTGGAAGAACGCTAGCGGCGAGACGTTCGTGCGCGAGGTGGCGCGGCTGATCGAGGCCCGGCATGCGATCGAGAACGTCGACGCCACCGTGATCGGCGAAGCGCCGCGGCTCTTGCCGCACTTGGAGAAGATGCGTGAGACGATCGCGCGCGCGCTCGGCGTGCCGGCCGCTCGCGTTTCGATCAAGGCCAAGAGCACCGACGAGCTGGGCGCGCTCGGTCGCGGGGAAGGCATCGCGGCGCACGCGGTGGCGCTGTTGCGCGTGAACGACGGAGCGCACGACTAGAGTCTAGGGAGCCATGAACCTCATCTGCGGAATCAATCCCGTACTCGAAGCTCTCGCGGCCGGTACGCGGCACTTCGATCGCCTCTTGGTCGTCAAGGGCTTGCGCAACCCGCGCGTGGCCGAAGCCATCTCGCGCGCAGCGCAGCGCGGCGTTCCGCTGCGCTTCGAGGCGCGCGAGACGCTCGACCGGATGGCCAGCGGCGTCGCCCATCAGGGTGTCGTGGCCGTGGTTTCGGCCAAGCCGACGATCGATCTCGAGACACTGCTCCAGCACGCACGCCAGCCGGCGCTGGTGATGGCGCTCGACGGCGTCGAGGACCCGCGCAACCTGGGCGCGATCCTGCGCAGCGTCGAAGCGGCCGGCGGCGACGGCGTGCTGCTCCCGGATCGGCATTCGGTCGGTCTCACCGAGACGGTCGCCCGCGCCTCCGCGGGCGCGCTCGAACACGTGAAGGTGGCCCGCATCGGCAACCTGGCACAGGCGATCGAGACCCTGAAGGAGCGCGGCTTGTGGGTGATCGGGTTCGACGCCACCGGAAGCGAACGCTGGGACCGCATCGACTACAAGCGACCGGTGGCGCTGGTGCTTGGCGGCGAGGGCCGCGGCCTGCGCCGCCTGGTGCGCGAGCGCTGCGATCAAGTGGCTTCGATACCGCTCTTCGGACACCTGGGCTCGCTCAATGTCGGTGTGGCCGCGGGGATCGCTCTCTATGAGGTGGTCCGGCAGCGCGGCAACGTGCCGAGCCACGTGCGCCCGATCGCTGTCGGCGCGAAACCGCCGGTGCGTCAGATCGAAGGGCCGCCTGCCGGGGACGCCGAACACGACCCTGGCGCCGGCCGTTCGTTCTCCGAGACTGCGGCGGAGCCGGACGATCTCGAGCCGATGGCGCCGATCCGCATCATCGACTACGAGGACGAGGATGTGGCTTGGGCCCGAACGGCCACCGCGCCCGGGCCGGCGGATCGCGATTCGGGCCCGCGTGGCGAGAACGGCCCGCGTCGCGAGGGTCCGCGTCGCGAGGGTCCGCGTCGCGATTCGGGTCCTGCCCGTGACTCCGGTCCCCGGAGCGAGCGGGGCGGTCCTCCACCGTCACGGGCTTCGGGGCCGGACGCCGATCGCCGTGCGGGAAGGCGCAACAAGCGCCGCCGTGGCCGGCGTCCCGGGCCTGAGGGTCGACCGCCGGGGCAGCAGCGAAATGGCGTGCCTGAATCGCAACCCGGCGGCCCGCCCGCACCGCCCAAGGAAGAGGGGGCACCCGGCCCGCGTCAGAGTCGACATCGGCGGCGACGGGTTCGGCGTCGCGGCGGCGGCCCAGCGGGAGGGGAGGGGCCGGCCGGGGGCGGCGGGGAGGCTGCCTGATCCACCGACACGGATTTTTAGTTGGCATCCCCCTTGCCAGCACAAATCCCGTTTGTTAAAGTCGAAGTTTGTCGCTGGCGTAGCTCAGCGGTAGAGCGGCTGATTTGTAATCAGCGGGTCGGGGGTTCAATTCCCTCCGCCAGCTCCACCGCGAATGACTCGCGCCAAGAGGGCCGTTTTCGCCGGGTCGAGTCGTTCTAGAGAAGAGAGTTGCCAGGACGCGGGGAGGTAGCGAAGCGGTCAAACGCAACAGACTGTAAATCTGTCGCCCCTGGGGCTTCGAAGGTTCGAATCCTTCCCTCCCCACCATAAGAGACGATGACGAGCCACGACCACGCAGGGATCGGACGAACCGGAAGCAGGCAACGGGAAGCGGTGAGGATGAGAGGCGGCACGATCGCAAACTAGGGCGGGTGTAGCTCAGCTGGTAGAGCTCCAGCCTTCCAAGCTGGATGTCGCGGGTTCGAATCCCGTCGCCCGCTCCACTCCGAGGAGGCCGGGAGACGGAAGTTGTTTCCGCCCACGTAGCTCAGTCGGTAGAGCGCGTCCTTGGTAAGGACGAGGTCACCAGTTCGATCCTGGTCGTGGGCTCCACAGATCGAGAGCGTAAGGGTCGCAGGCGAGC
>CAZVOI010001109.1:0-4773 GCA_964628275.1 uncultured Acidobacteriota bacterium
ACACTTCGCCGTGCGCACGCCCGGGTTCGAGATCCCGGCCCGGCACGTGATCCTGGCTCTCGGCCGCCGCGGCACGCCGCGCAAGCTCGGAGTGCCCGGTGAGGAGCTGCCCAAGGTCATGTACCAGCTGGTCGACGCGGCTTCCTACGAGAACAAGCGGATCCTGGTGGTGGGCGGCGGCGACAGCGCGGTCGAGGCCGTGATCGGGCTGGCGCGCCAGCGCGGCAACACGGTCACGCTCTCCTACCGGCGCGGGAAGCTGGCGCGGATCAAGAAGAAGAACGAGGAGCGCATCGGCGAGCTGATGAGCAAGGGGCGCGCGCGGGCGCTGTTCGGATCCGAGGTGACCGAGGTCCTGAACGACTGCGTGCGCCTGCGCCTCGGCGAGAGGGCCGTAGAGCTTCCCAACGACTACGTGTTCGTGTTCGCGGGCGGCGACCCCCGTTCGGCTTCCTGCGCGAGATCGGCGTGCGTTTCGGGGGCGAGACGAAGCCGGCGACGGCCGGCTCCCGGCCCCGGCCCTCCTGAGCCCCGCCGCGTGCGGCGGCGTTCCGCGTCCTGAGAGTGTCGCTCCGCTTTACACCCTAGATTAGATTCCATCGGGTGGCCAGGAAGCCCCGTTCCGCCGCCCCGGCGGTCTTGACGACCGTCGCCCCCAGTCCGGCCTCGCTCACCTCCACTGACGGGATGGGGTCCCTCCTAGGCCTCTCATAAGATTGAGTTGACAAGCCCTCGCATATGCGGATAATCCGTTCAAACTAGCTTCTGAAATTCCCCCGTCGTTTGGGGATGTGTGGCTTGTCGGTGAGGGCCTCCTGCCCACCGGGCATTTCTGGGTCAACCGCCGCCGCGCCGTCCTGACGGCGGCGGGGGGACCGTGTCGGAGGGTTGCTTGCGGGTCCTCCTCGTGGAAGACGACGAGACGGTGGCTAGCTTCGTCCGCCGGGGGCTGGTCCAGGAGGGCTTCTGCGTCGACGTCGCGCGTGACGGGCGCGACGCGTACCACCAGGCCCTCCACGAGCCCTACGACGTCATCGTCCTCGACATCCTGATCCCCTTCATGGACGGGTTCGAGGTCCTGGCCCAGATCCGCAAGCAAGGCTGCCGGGTGCCGGTCCTGATCCTCTCCGCGAAGGATGGAGTCGAGGAGCGCGTCCGCGGCCTAAACGCCGGCGCGGACGACTACCTCGTCAAGCCCTTCAGCTTCGCCGAGCTGACCGCGCGGATCCGGGCCCTGCTGAGGCGCCACTCGGACCTCGGGCAATCCGTAGTGGGGGTCGGAGACCTCGAGATGGATCTGGCGGCGCGGAAAGTGACGCGCCACGGAAAGCGGATCAGCCTGACGCCGAAGGAGTTTTCCCTCCTGGAGTACCTGGCCCGCAACCGGGGGAACGTGCTCACGAGGACGATGATCGCCGAGCACGTCTGGGATCAGCACTTCGACAGCTTCAGCAACGTCGTCGACGTCTACATCCGCTACCTCCGGGCGAAAGTCGACGACCCGTCCCGGACGAAGCTGATCCACACGATCCGGGGCGTGGGATACGTCCTTTCCGAAGAGGCTCCGTGAAGAAGAGGATCTCCGTCCGCTGGAAGCTGATCCTCCTCTCCGCGAGGTGATCACGCTCCTCGTAGAGCGGCGCCTCGTATCCCACGCTCGAGGAGTTCTTCGTCATCGAGACGAAGTACCGTCTCTCCCCTAACACCTACTTCTACCAGATCCGCGACGCGCAGGGGCGGATCCTCGCACGGAGCGGGAACCTCGGCGACGGCGAGCTCTCGATCCCCGAGGCGTGGACAGGCCCGGGACGCGAGCCTGCTGGACGAGCGGGTCGATCTCGAGGGGGTCGTTTCCGAGCTGCTCGAGCAGATGACCCCGGTCGCCCGGGATCGCGACGTCACGCTTCGCCGCGGAGTGTCGTCGACACTTCACGTCCGGGGAAGCCGGCCGCTCCTCGTCGAGGCGCTGCTGAACCTGCTCGACAACGCGATCCGGTCCACACCCGCGCGAGGCACCGTCAGCGTCTCGATCGACGCCAGGGGTGCCGCCGTGCGGCTCTCGGTCGAGGACGGCGGCCCGGGCGTCCCCCCCGAGGAGCGGGAGCGGATCTTCCTGCCGTTCTACCGGATCCCCCGAGCCCCGGGCAGCCCAACGCGACAGGGGCCAGCCCCGCTTCTCCAACCCTCGCCGGCGCCGTCATTGTTCCTGAGATATCTCCACCTGGAGAACCTCGCCCTTGTACGCGGCCTTGACAGCCAGACCCCTGGAAACCCCTTGAGAGGTCACCTGCAGGCTGCTCTCGCCCGGGCGCAGCGCGGTGATCTTGACCGCGTTCCCTTGACCGGGCGTGACCGTCACCAACGCGGGATCGGCCGGTGTCCATTGGGGGTTTACGCTCACGGGCTTCCCCCTGTCATCGACTCCTTCGGCTCTGGCTTCCACGGTCACCTGTTTCGCTTCCCCGACCTGCGCATAGGGCAGCGGGACCCAGCGGTCGCCCATGTACAAGCCTCTGGTGATACGAGGATCAACCTTGAACGAGACGTTGATGCCGGCCAGGGCTGACGCCGTTGCTGCGACCGTTCTGTCCAGCGGCCCTTCCGCGCTGACACCCTTGCTTTTCGAGGACTGGGCGGCTTTCTCAGACGCGTCCTGGATGGAAACGAGCTCCACCTCGAAGATGAGGGTGGCGTTCGGTCCGATGCTGGCGCCCGCGCCGCGCTCGCCGTAGCCGAGGCTCGGCGGGATGAAGAGCTGCCACTTGGAGCCAGCGGGCATGAGCTGGAGGGCCTCGGCCCAGCCCTTGACGACCTTCTTGAGCGCCAGGGTCGCAGCCTTGTCGCGCTTGTAGGAGCTGTCGAACTCCGTGCCATCGACCAGCGTCCCGCGGTAATGGCAAACCACCGTGTCGTCGATCGTGGGCTTCTTTCCGTCGCCAGCCTTCACGATCTTGTACTGAAGGCCGCTTTCCAGAGTGACGACGCCCTCCCTGGCCTTGTTCTCCGCCAGGAACGCTTCCCCCTCGGACTTGGAGTTTGCAGCCTTCTCGGTCTGCTGCGCCGCCTGTTTCGTCTTCAGCTCTGCCTGCAAGCGGCTCAGGATCGCCCGCATCTCGACCGCCGTCAGGAGCGTCTTCTCTCCGGCGAGCGCGTCCCTGAAACCCTGCACGATCAGGTTCACGTCCAGATCGGGTGACTGCCGCCGAAGCGCGCCGCCGAGATTCATGCCGACCGCATAACTCGACTTCTCCTTGTCATCCTTCAGCGACGGAGCTTCCTGAGCGGCGGCGGGCGAAAACATCAACATCAGGACCGCAAGGGCTGTCCAATTGATTCGATTGTTAGTCATGATCATTCCATTCAGCTTGGGAGGAGAATCTCGATCTTCGATTTCTTTTCTTGTTCCGTCAGCCACGTCGTGACCGCTGCCTGCCGCCTGGCAGGCAGCAGGCGCCGCTCGATCTCCGGCCGCGCCTCGGCCAGGTTCTTCACCCGTATTGGCCGCCGCCCCTCCAGCCCGACGAGGAGAAACTCTCCGGACTCCTTCTCCAAGGGTCCGCCAACGTCACCCGGCTTCAGGAGCGGCACTGCCTTCTGCAACGGCTCTGGGAGGGTCCGGGAATCGACCCATCCGGTGTCCCCGCCCTGCGTGGCGCGGAGTCCCTCGGAACGCTGTCGGGCCAGGCGGCCAAAAGAGGCGCCCTTCCGCAAGGAGGCCAGGATCTCTTCTGCCGCCGCCTTGTCCTTGACGGCGATGATGCGAAGGCGAACCTCCTCGCCCGTCACCAGGTCCTGCTTGTGGGATGCATAGTACTGCTGCGCCTCCTTCTCGCTGATGCGCACTCCCTCCGCCAGCGAGGCCCACACGCGGCCCGCCAGCATGTCGCCTCGAATCGCCTCGAACAGCAGCCTGTCGTCGAGGCTCTGTTCCTTCATCCAGCGTGAAAAGCTCTCGAGATCCTCGAAGCGACGCCGCAACGCAGCGATGGCCTTGGCGAGATCCGCGTCCGTGACCGCGATCTTGCGCCGAGCGGCCTCCTGGAGCATCAGGCGGTTGTGAATCACTTTCCGCAAGGCCCGGCGTTCCAGTTCTTTCGGGTCAGGGTCCTTCACGCCAAGCTCCTGCTGAAGCTGGCTTCGCGTGAGAGGATTGCCCAGCATGCGCTGAAATTCGGCCCGCGTCACCGGTTCGCCGTTCACGCGGGCGACGACAGCGACATCGGCCTCGGTGGAGCTGACCGTCTGCCCGGCCCGGGCGGAATCTGGAGAGGCCCAAAGCGAACCGGCCACCGCCAGGGCCCACGGAATGTTTTTCATCGGTGCGATTAGCCTATTACCCTAACCGATCATCCGAACTGTCTTTTTGGTCCCAGACGCACGTTCAAGCCACCTCCAGCTCCTGGCTCCTGACACGTTTTTCGTCATCCTGCTAATCAGCCGTACACAAAGCGCCGGCGGCTCCTCCAGCGAAGAGCCGCCGGCTCGGTTCCCGAAACTGACCTTGAAGGGTCAACCCCTCCCTGCTCATCCCCTCCCTAGGTTTGGGAGGGGATGAGCGAGAGCAGACTCACTGAACAGTCGAACAGAAGTGACTTACCGGACCGCTGGCCGAGTTGCAGTTGAAGGCCGGATCGCTCGGCGGAATGGACGTCACACCCAGGAAACCGGGTATCGGAGTCACCATGCCTGTGGCGCCCGTCGCCGCGATTTGCCGGAAGCAAGTACCAGTAGACGAAGGCGTGCAAGGGACACCCGAGAGCGAGACTAGGGTCG
>CAZVOI010001110.1:0-11932 GCA_964628275.1 uncultured Acidobacteriota bacterium
GGCGGCACGTCGTTCTGGGTCCACGCCGGAGCCGATGGCATCAAGAGCGTAGTGCTGACGGTCCCGATGACGTTCCCCCCCGAAGACGTGGAGCACGGAAAGCTGCTGGGTGGCCTGCCGCTGCCGGACATCCGCGGAACCATCGGCTTCTTCAGCTACTGGGCGACCGATCTCAGCTCGTTCGAAGAGGGCAACACCGAGTTCGGCGGTTTCCTGAAGCGGCTGCTGTTCGAAGGCGGTCTCGCCAAGACCCAGTTGAAGGGCCCCGAGAGCCCGATCCTGAAGCAGGAGGAAGCCCAGCTCCGGGAGAGGAAGAAGAAAGGAGCCCTGTCCGAGAAGGAGCAGGCGCGCCTCGAAGCGCTCGCCGTCAAGGACGTGAACCTGCCGATGAACGTGCGCTGGACCGAGGACTCGGGCAAGGCCGAGATCGAAGTTCAGGGCACGCGCCTGACGCTCCGGGCCGGAGAGTGGAGCGACTGGGTGCCCGTGACGTTCTCGTTCAACTTCCTCGTCAAGGTGAAGGGCATCGTGCAGTTCCACGTGATCCGCGCCGACAAGGAGCTGCAGCTCTATGCCTCTCCAATCAATCTCGACCCGCGCGATCCGCCGGTCCCGATCAGCAAGCCCGACTCGTTCTCGGCGGAGCTGGTGAAGAAGATCGGCCTCTACCGCACCGTGGGCTGGGCCGAGGCGACCTGGCCGCTGAACGACGGCCGCATCGACGAGGCCGATTTCCTTTTCGACTGCGAGCGGGCGTTTCAGGATCGCGAGCGGATCATCCTGAAGAGCCTGGAGACGGAGGACTGGGACCTGTTCGTCGCGGCGATCGAGACGACCGACCGCGTCTCGCACTTGATGTGGCGGCTGATCGACCCCAAGCACCCGATGTACGACAAGGCGCTCGCCGAGAAGTACGGCGATTCGATCGAGAAGATCTATCGCCGCGCCGACGACTTCGTGGGACGCCTGCGAGCCAAGGTCCCGAAGGACGCCGTGTTCATCGTGATGTCGGACCACGGCTTCCACAGCTTTCGCCGCGGCGTGAACCTCAACACCTGGCTGGTCCAGAACGGCTACATGGCGTTCGAGGGTGAGAGCAAGCAGAAGGGCTTGGCCGATCTGTTCGGGCGCGGCAAGCTGATGGAAGGAGTCGACTGGTCGAAGACCAAGGCCTACGCCATCGGCCTCGGCCAGATCTACTTCAATCTGCGCGGACGCGAGTCGCAGGGGATCGTGTCGGCGGGCGCCGACTACAAGGCGCTTCAGGAAGAGATTAGGAGCAAGCTCGTCGGGCTCGTCGATCCCGACGATGGGGAGCACGCTTTCCGAGATATCTATCGGCGCGACGACATCTACACGGGCGAATACCTGCAAGCGGCCCCGGATCTCCAGGTGGGCTTCAACGACGGCTACCGCGTCGGTTGGCAGGACTCCCTGGGCGGCGTGACGCGCTCGGTGTTCGAGAACAACAACCGCAAGTGGAGCGGCGACCACTGCGCGACCGCGACGGAGATCAGCGGCGGCGTGCTGTTCGCGAACCTGAAGATCTCGAAGGAACAGCCGCACATCATGGATCTGTCGCCGACGATCCTCAAGGCGCTCGGCGTTCCCCTGCCCAAAGACGTCGACGGGAAGCCGCTCTGGTGAAACGGGCGTCCGGCCTGCTGGCCTTCGCGTGGCTCTTGGTTTCGGTCGCATCGGCGCAGCAACCGACGCCAGCTTCGGAACGGCTGCGCAAGGTGCAGGAGCGCCGCAAGGGACTCGAGCAGGAGCTGCTGAAGCTCAGGCGGCAGGAGAAGAGCCTCTTGGGCGAGGTCGAGCGCCTGGAGCTGGAGGTGCGGCTGCGTGGCGAGCAGTTGCGCGAGGTTCAGCTCGACCTGCAGCGCACCAACGAGCAGCTCGACGCGACGCTGCGGCGGCTGCGCGAGATCGAGCGCAAGGTCGAAGCCAGCCGGCCGGCGCTGGTCGGGCGCGCCCGGGCGCTGTACAAGCTGGGGGAGCTCTCCTACGTGCGGCTGCTGCTGTCGGTCGACCAGCCTTCCGATCTGTTTCGCGGCTATCGCCTGGTGACACAGCTCGCGCGGCGTGACAATGACCGCTTCGCCGTGTTCCGCGCCGACATGAAGGCAGAGGCCGCGGCACGCGCCGAGCTCGAGGAGCGCACCGCCAAGGCGCTGGCGCTACGCGCCGACGTCGAGCAGGCGCGCCACGCCCTGGACGCCGAGCGGCGCCGCAAGACCCAGGTTCTCACCCAGATGGTCGAAAAGAAGGAGAATCACGCTCAGTACGTGTCGGAACTGCAGGAGGCCGAATCCAGGCTCGGCCAGATGATCGAAGGCTTCGACGCGCCCCATGTGGCGCTGCCGGTCGCGGTCTTCCGCGGCTTGCTGCCCTGGCCCGCGGCGGGCAAGCTGAGGGTCCCTTTCGGACGCCGCAAGGACGCCAAGTTCGACACCTACACGATCCACAACGGGGTCGAGATCGACGCGCCGGTCGACGCGCCGGTGGCGGCGGTGCATGAAGGAACGGTCGTCTACGCGGACCGCTTCCTTGGCTACGGGCTGATGGTGGTTCTCGACCACGGCAACAAGCACCACACGCTCTACGCGCGGCTCGGTGACGTGGCGGTTCAGAATGGGCAACGCGTCGAGGCCGGCGCTGCACTCGGCGCGGTCGGCTCGCCCGGCCTGCAGGGCACGGGGCTCTATTTCGAGGTCCGCTTCCAGGGCAAACCCGAGGATCCTCTCGAGTGGCTGAGGCCTGCGCGAAAGTGACGCAGGAGCGGCGTGCTAACCTAAAAGAGTTGACGATGTTGAAACCGCGCCGATGAGCAACCAGGTCGACACACCAATGGCCGCTTCCCGTTACGGCTTCCAGTCGGCAGGGGCACAAGCATTCCCGCCGCTGATCGTGCTGGAGAACACCACGGTCTGCAACCTGCGTTGCATCCACTGCCCGCAGGGCCAGGGCTACCCGGAGCATCCCGACTACAAGGCCCAGTACATGGACTGGGACGTCTACACCAAGGCGATCGACGAGATCGCGCGGCACGAGATCACGCTGCTGCGTTTCTCGCCCTCGGGCGAAGCGCTGATCCACCCGCAGATCCTGGATCAGGTGGCCTACGCGAAAGCCAAGGGCGTGCGGCCAGTGAACCTCACGACCAACGGCCTCACCCTCGACAACCCCGCGCGTCTCGAGGGCAAGCTGGTTCCGGGCAAGACCAACCTCGACATGCTGCTCGAGTTGGGCATCGACATCATCGACATCAGTGTGGACGCGGCCACGCGCGAGAACTACGAGCGGATCCGCGTCGGCTCGAACTTCCATCGGCTGTGGTCGAACATCCACCGCTTCCTGTACGTGCGCGAGAAGCGCAAGGCCCCGACGCGCTTGATGCTCAGCATCATCGACCAGACCGAGAGCCACGAAGAGGTCGAACAGTTCGTGAAGTACTGGACGCCGCTCGTGGACCGGGTGCTGGTGCGGCCGTACCTCGAGAACCTGGGCCTCACGCCGCACAAGCCCGGCTCCGTGGTCGAAAAGTTCGGCGACAGCGACATCAAGCGCTGGCCGTGCCCGCAGTTCTGGAAGCGCGTCAGCATCAGCCCCGACGGTTCGATCCGCTTCTGCGTGGTCGACTGGCTGGACCGCACCGTGGTCGGCAACGTGCGCACCGACTCGATGACCGAGCTGTGGGCGAGCGCCGAGTACGAACGGCTGCGCAAGGCACACCTCGAAGGACGCTACGGCGAAGCCCACAGCCTGTGCGGCCCCTGCACCGACTGGATGGGAATGCGCTGGGACTGGGGCTTCGAGATCGCGGTCAACGCGGTGATGGGCGACCGGAGCATGCCCTCCGCCCCGCCCCCGCTGACCTGATCCCGCCTTGGATGTGGCGCTGATCGAGCCCGCGGAACCCGCGGCGCGAACGCGCTTCGACGCGCTGTTCGAGGCTTGTCCGTGGGCCTTCATCCAGCAATCGACCCTGTGGGCGGACGTGGTCGCCGAGATCGGGCCCGACCGGCCGCTGTTCTTGATCGCCTCCGAGGCCGGCGAAGATGTCGCGGGCCTGCCGCTCTATCTTTTTTCAGGCGCACACGGCGACATCCTGACCTCGGTGCCGCAGCCGGGACCGCTCGGCGGCGTGTTCGTGCGCGACGGCCTCGAGGACGCGGCCCGCGAGCGGGCCTATGCCGCCCTGCTCGGCCAGGCGCTGGCGTTGGCCCAGCGCCTCAACTGCATCGCGCTGACACTGATCACGAGCCCGATCGCTGACGACCTCGAGCTCTACGAGCGTCACCTCGGGCCGAGCTGCGTGCTCGAGAACTTCACGCAACTGATCCCGCTGCAGGAAAGCGTGCGGCGCTCGGGCGGACAGCGCAACAACCTGACGCGGGCGCGACGCTTCGGCTTCACGGTCGAGGAGTGCAGGAGCGCCGAGGAACTGCGGACCTGGTACGCGCTGCACCGCCGCCGTCACGAGGCCGTGGGCGCCATGCCGCTCGATCCACGGCTGATCGAGAACATCTTCCGAGTCCTAGCACCTCGCGGGAAAACGCTGCTCTTGCTCGCCAAGGACGGCGAGCGGCTGGCGGCCGGCTGTCTCTACGTGTTGCACCGCAAGGTGCTGGACGTCTACGCGATCAGCATGGACTCGGACTATGCGGAACACGCGCCGAACGCGCTGCTCGCGGATCGCTCACAGGCTTGGGCCGCCGACCGCGGCGTCGCGTTCTACAACTGGCAGTCGTCACCCAGTCGAGCCAGCGGCGTGTACGCCCACAAGCAGCAATGGGGGAGCCGAGAGGCGCCCTATTACTTCGTCACCCGCCTGCTCTGCCCACCCGAAAGGGTCGCGGCGCTCGGGCCTGACGCGGTCCGTTCGGCCTACGCCGGCCATTACCTGGTCCCCTTCGGCTTCTTCGAGACGCCGGGGGAGCGCCGCTTTCGCAAACACTGACGTGGCGCCCCGGCTTACGCTGCTGCTTCCTGGCTACAACGAGGAGGCGAACATTCGCGAAGCCGTCGAGCGCTGCGACGCGGCGCTCACGCGGCTGGTCCCGAGCCACGAGATCCTCGTGATCGACGACGGCAGCCTGGACGCGACGGCCGCGATCGCGGACCAGCTCGCGCGCGAAAGGCCCAGCGTTCGCGTGATTCGAAATCCGATCAACCTCGGCGTCGGAATCAGCCTGCTGGTTGGGATGCGAGCGGCGCAAGGCGAGCTGGTGGTGCACAACGCGATGGACTACCCGTTCGATCTCGACGACCTGGCGCGGGTCCTTCCGCTGTTCCCCGATGCCGACGTGGTCGCGGTGGCTCGTCGCGACCGCACGGCGCACTCGGCCTACCGCAAGCTCACGTCGCTCGTGCACTATGGGCTGGTGCGGCTGCTGTTTCGTGTGCCGCTCAAGGACATGAACTTCGTCCAGGTGTACAAACGCGAGGTGCTCGGCGCGCTGCGGGTGCGGGCCACAAGCCCGGCCTTCGTGACTCCCGAGCTGCTGATCCGCGCCCACGACCACGGCTTCCGGATCGTCGAGGTGGCGGCTCCGTTCCTGCGCCGGCAGCACGGCAGCGCCAACTACGGCCGGCCACGCGACATCCTGTGGGCCCTCGCCGACATGCTGAGCTTCTGGATCGAGCGGATGACCGGGAGGGTGTGAGCTTGGTCAAGCTGCTGGTAACCGGAGGCGCCGGTTTCATCGGATCGGAGCTGGTTCGCCAGCTCGCCGCCACCGGCGACCGCGTCAGCGTGGTCGACAACCTGGTGAACGGCAAGCGCGCCAACCTGGAGGGCTTGAGCGGTGACGTGTCATTCCACGCGACGGACCTGCGCGATGCCAGCGCGATCGAGGTGCTGCTCGAGGGCGTCGAAGTCGTCTTCCACCTGGCCTGCCTCGGCGTACGCCACTCGATTCACGCTCCCCGCGAAAACCACGAGGTCAACGCTGGAGCGACGCTGTCGTTGCTCGAGCAAT
Organism: uncultured Acidobacteriota bacterium; assembly: GCA_964628275.1. Lineage (GTDB taxonomy): Bacteria > Acidobacteriota > Vicinamibacteria > Fen-336 > Fen-336 > CAZVOI01. The sequence continues at coordinate 5,985 of CAZVOI010001110.1, forward strand.
CGCGTCGCGCCGGAGTGAAACGCTTCGTGCACGTCTCCAGCTCCGAGGTCTACGGAACCGCGCGGCGCCTGCCGATGGACGAAGAACACCCGACTTTTCCGATGACGGTCTACGGCGCCTCCAAGCTCGCCGGCGAGTGCTATGCCCGCGCCTACTTCGAGACCTATCGCTTCCCCAGCGTCGTCGTGCGCCCCTTCAACACCTACGGTCCGCGTTCGCACCACGAGGGCGACAGCGGCGAGGTGATCCCCAAGTGGATGCTGCGCTGCATGGCCGGCCGGCCGATGGTCGTCTTCGGTGACGGCAAGCAGAGCCGCGATTTTCTGTTCGTCGAGGATACGGCGCGCGGCATCGCGGCGGCTGCCACCGCGGACGCGGCGCTCGGGCAGACGATCAACCTCGCTAGCGGCCGGGATGTGGCGCTGCTCGATCTGGCGCGCGAGATCGCGAGCGTGTGCGGAAGGAGTGAGACGCCGCTCGTCCACGACATCCCGCGGCCCGGCGACGTGCTCCGCCTCTGCGGAGACGCAAGCCGCGCGCGACAGCTGCTGGGCTTCGAGCCGCGCGTGAGCTGGGGCGAGGGCCTCGGAAAGCTGCGCGATTGGTACGCAGCGCAGGGGTCCTCGCCCGAGGCTCTCCTGGAACAGGAGCGGGTTCGCAACTGGACCGCGCCGGATACGGAGCCGCCTCGTGGCTGAGAAGACGCCGATGATCCCGATCGCCCGGCCGACCCTCGGCGAGCGCGAGGTCGAAGCGGTCCGGCGCGTGATTCTCTCGGGCTGGGTGACGCAGGGTCCCGAGGTCGCCGCCTTCGAACGGGAGTTTGCGTCCTTCGTCGGCGCGCCGCACGCCGCCGCCGTCTCCAGCGGGACGACCGCGCTTCATCTCGCGCTGCTCGCCGCCGGCGTCGGCGCGGGCGACGACGTCGTCACCGTCAGCCATTCCTTCATCGCGACCGCCAACGCCATCCGCTATTGCGGCGCACGGCCGGCCTTCGTCGACATCGACCCCGACACCTTCAACATCGACCCGGCCCTGATCGAGCGCGCAATCACGCCGGCGACGAAGGCGGTGCTGTGCGTTCACCAGGTCGGGATGCCGTGCGACCTCCGAGCGCTGGTTCCGTTCTGCCGGTCGCGACGGCTGACCCTGATCGAAGACGCGGCCTGCGCGGCGGGCAGCGAGGTCCTTTGGGACGGAAGCTTCGAGCGCGTTGGCCGGCCGCACGGCGACGTCGCCTGCTTCTCCTTCCACCCACGCAAGCTGCTCACGACCGGCGACGGCGGGATGATCACCACGGCCAATGCGGGCTGGGACGCCAAGTTCCGGCTCTGGCGCCAGCACGGCATGGGCGTGCCCGACACCGTGCGGCACGCGTCGAAGACCGTGATCTTCGAGAGCTACACGGAGCTGGGCTACAACTACCGAATGACCGACTTGCAGGCCGCGATCGGCCGCATCCAGATCGAACGGTTGCCGGAGCTGGTCGTGGCGCGACGGGCGCGCGCCGAACGCTATCGCGAAAAGCTAGGCGTGATTCCCGGCCTGATCCTACCGGAGCAGCCGGCATGGGCTAAGAGCAACTGGCAGACCTACACCGTGCGGCTGCCTGGGGGACGCGAACAGCGCAGCGTCATGCAACGCATGCTCGAGGCCGGGGTGGCGACGCGGCGCGGCGTGATGTGCGCGCACCGCGAGCCGGCCTACGCGGCCACGCAAAGCTGGGCGTGCGGCGCAGGACCCGGACCCTGCGGCTGCGCGCTCGGAGCCTGCGCCCGGCTTCGCGAGAGCGAACGCGCGCAGGACGAGACGCTGGCACTGCCGCTGCTGAACGAGATGACCGACGCGCAGCAGGATGCCGTGGTGCAAGCGCTGCGCCAGGCGCTGGCCTAGTCCTCGGCTTCCAGCTCGACGCGGATGCCGTCTTTGCGCATCGATTCCGTGGCGGCGGTTAGGATCCGAACCAGCCGCCGGCCGGAGTTGCCGTCGGAGATCGGCACTTGGCCCTTGGCGATGCACTCGGTGAAGTGAGCCGTCTCGAGCGCGAGCGGCTCGCTGCGATCGAGCTGCGGCGCCCACATATCGCCCATCCTGTAGTCGTAGAGGATCTGGTAGATCGACTCCGGGCCGGCGTTCTGCGCCGTCACGCCGCAGTCGTAGATCTTCACTTTCTCGCTGGGCTCGAGGTCGTCGTACACGACCATCCGCCGGCTACCGCCCAACAGCGTACGGCGGACCTTCACGGGGGCCAGCCAGTTGACGTGCACGTGCGCGATCACGCGCCCGTCGAAGAACAGCGTCATGTAAGCGATGTTCTCGGGACGACCCGGCATGTGGCTCATGCCCGTTGCGGAGACGGCGCGCGGTCGGGCCGGCAGCACGAAGTCGAGAATCGAGAGGTCGTGAACCGCCAGGTCCCAGATCACGTTGACGTCGTGCTGGAACAGCCCCAGGTTGACCCGCACCGAATCGTAGTAATGGATGTCGCCCAGCTCGCCCTGGGCGACCAGGTCACGAATTCTCCTGACGGCTCCGCTAAAGAGGAACGTGTGGTCGACCATCAGCACCAGTCCGCGCTGCCGCGCCTCGTCGATCAAGTGCGACGCTTCCTGCGTGGAAGCGGTGATCGGTTTCGTGACGAGGACGTGCTTGCCCGCCTTCAAGGCAGCCATGGCGAGCGGGAAGTGGGTGACGACCGGGGTCGCGATCGCGATCGCGTCGATCTCCGGATGATCGATCAGCCGCGCCTGGTCTTCGGCGACCAGGACGCCAGGATGGCGCGTTTCAGCGCGCTGCCGCCGCGCGAGGTCGAGATCGCTGATGCCGGCCAGCGTCGCGCCTTCCGTCTCGGAAAAGGCCCGCGCCAGATTGGGCCCCCAGTATCCGAACCCGATCAATCCGACGCGGACCACCTTAGCGGTCCTCGGCGGTCGTCTCGCCACGACGCACCCGCGCCGGCACACCCGCGACTATCGCGCCGTCCGGCACGTCGTGCGTGACGACGGCTCCGGCGCCCACCAGGGCCCGGCTGCCGATGGTGACCCCGCAGAGAATCACGGCGCCGCTGCCGATCGAGGCGCCGTGCCGCACCCGCGTCGGGATCACCTTCCAATCGACGTCGGTCTGTAGCTGGCCGGCAGTCGTGGCGCGTGGGTAGGGGTCGTTCGTGAAGATCACGCCATGACCGACGAAGACCTCGTCCTCGAGGGTCACCCCCTCGCACAGGAAGCTATGTGACGAGATCTTGCAGCGCGCCCCGACGACGACGTTCTTCTGGATCTCGACGAAGCTGCCGATCTTGGTGTCGTCGCCGACGCGGCAACCGTAGAGGTTGACGAGCGACGGCAGCGGGATGATCACACCGCGGCCCAGGATGACGCTGTCTGAGATCGGCACGCGGCTTGGTTCCGCGTCAATTGTAGACGACGCGCTCCGCGACGCCGCGCGGGCCCGAGCCGCTACAATCGATGCTCCCCGAAAACCTCGGGCGCTCCATGGATCCCATCGTCACGCCGCCGGACCACCGTTCGATGCGGCGCGCCTCCCGCTTGGCGGCGGGTCTGATCTTGGCTGCGCTGATGCTGGTCGGCGTCGGACAGATTCGATTCGGGGAGATCTATCCGCCGCATGGTCTCGGCCGCGGCGACTCGCGCTTCTATGCATGGATGGCGATCGATTTCCCCGGCTCGATCCTCGCCGGACGCCTCGACAGCTATCGCGTCCAGCGCGCGTTGCCGTCCGCCGCGGTGTATCTCGGCCTGCGGACGCTGGATCTACCCAGGAACTCGGAGTACGACGCGCTGCTTCCTTTCCAGATCCTGAATCTCGGGCTGCTGCTGGGAACGGCGCTGCTGTGGCACGCGATCGCCAACGCGACTGGCCTGAGCGTCTCGGGGCGATGGTTCGGCGCGCTCCTGCTGTTCGTCAACTTCGCCTGTCTCAAGTTCTTCTTCTATCTCGCAGTGCTGACCGACGCCTCCGCCTTCTTCCTGGGCGCGCTGCTGGTGTACGGCTACGTCAGCTCGAGACCCTGGCTGACCTGGGCGGCACTCGTCGCGGGGGCGTTCACGTGGCCCGCTATCCTGATCCCCGGCAGCCCATTGTTGCTGTGGCCACGCGCGCCGCTGCCTGGCGGAGAGGCGGGCCGACGTGGCTGGCAAGTCGCTGCCGGTGTTGGGGCCGTCTATCTGGTCGGGGTTGTCACAGCCCTCCGCTTCCCGGTCTACTTCATCACGGACGCGGCGGCTCACGGGCTCGTCGCCCTGAACCGCTCCTGGCTTCCGGTGAGCCTGGCGCTCGCGCTCGCGATGCTGGTGATCGGGTTCAGCCGGCTGCTGGACCGGGCGGCCCTGTTTCGGCTTTCGACCTATCTCGCTCCTTTGTCGGCGTGGCGACTCGGGATCCTGGGCGCCACCTGGATCGCGGTCCAATGTGTCGTCCGTTGGTACTCGAGCCCAGCGCCCTCGGTAAACCCGATCGACGTCTTCCTGCGCTATCTCGTCCTGCAGCCGATCCTGCGGCCCGCTCAGGCGCCGGTGGCGCACGTAGTCTTCTTCGGCCTGCTCCCGCTTTTCCTGCTGCTTCGCTGGAGGAGCGTGTGTCGCGCGGCGCAACAGCTGGGGCTCGGCATGACGCTGTTCCTGGCTTCGCTTGCGCTGCTCGCAATCAGCTCCGAAACGCGGCAACTCCTGCACGGCCTGGTCGCGCTCGCGCTGCTGGCCAGTCTCGCCGTCGAGGAGTTGCGCTTCCCGCGCTGGGCGCCGTGGATGGTGGCCGGCTTGGCGGCGTTCGGCAGCAAGGTCTGGTTCGCGCTCAACCACGGCGGCTTCACGGCAAAGTCGCACCCGGCCAGCTACCCCGCTCAATACTGGTTCATGAACGCCGGCCCGTGGATGGCGGACGAGATGTACGCGGTCCAGGGATCGATCGCGCTGGCGGGACTGCTGGTCGTCGCTCTGGTGCTTCGCGGCGCGCGCGTGCTGTCAGCCGAGGAACGGCGGCTGGTTTGGCCGCGGACGCGCAGCGTCGCGCTGGTTCCGCTCGGGGCGCTTGCGGTTCTCGCCGCTTGCACCGCGGTCGAGTGGCCCGCACGGTTGATGCTGGCGCGCTCGGCCGCACGCTCGCGTGCGGACCTCGTCAGCGTCCCGGATCCGTCGCTCGGTTGGAGCAACGAGCCCGGCCGCAGCGTCCGCCTGAGAACCGGGGAATACGACGTTGCCTTCGAGGTCAACCGGCTCGGCTTGCGCGGACCCGAGCCGCGGCTCCCGAAACCGGCGGGCACGGCACGGGTCTTGCTCCTCGGAGGATCGATGGCGGAGGGCTACTCGGTGTCCGACCAGGCCAGCGTACGCGCTCGACTCCAGACGAGCTTGCGCGGCGCGGGGTGCTTCGAGGCCGAGGTCGTGAACGCAGGCGTCGCGCGCTACTCGACGGAGCAGCAGGCGCTCTTGCTCTCGAAGCTCGCCGGCTGGTTGCGGCCTGACGTGGTGGTCATCCTCTTCAACCATGACGGCCTCCTCGAGTCGCTGCGCGAAGCCGTCGCGACCACGGACGACAACGAGCCGGTAACACCCGGCCGCGCGGCGCACCTGCCAGCCTGGCTGCGCCAGCCATCGCGATCGGTCCATCGCTGGAAGGGCTCGGCGAGCCTTCGTCTGCTCTCCAACCTCACGGCCGACGCCTGGCCCGAACTGCACCGCAGCCTGGGCGGCTGGGGTGTCGTGGATTACGGGCCGCCGCCCCGGGAGCTCTGGCCGTTCGGGCCGCGCGAGGAAGCCAACGCCGCTTGGACGGAAGCCGGCCAGGCGCTCGATCGCGTCAAGGCCACTGTCTCGGCATCAGGCGGCTCCCTGCTGCTCTTCGACGCGCCCTCACGCTTCGAGGTCGACCGAGACGGCTGGCGCCGAATCCAGGGGCGCTACCGAATGTCGGAGCGCTTCTGGAAGCCG
>CAZVOI010001111.1:0-2454 GCA_964628275.1 uncultured Acidobacteriota bacterium
GAGAGGGGCATCTCATGTCATCTGACGAGAACAAGAAGACCGTTACCGACTTGCAGCGCCGTTCGCTGTTGAAGAAGGCGGTCGGAACCATCGGCCTCGTCGCGTTGAAGGCTTCCGGCACCGAACCGCGCGCCGAGAGCACCGTTCAACCACCTCAAGCCAGCCAACCGGCAGCACCGACGCCGCCGCCGCGCCCCAGCGTGCGCGAAAGCGTCAAGATCACCAAACTCGAGACCTTCCTGGTCAAGCCCCGCTGGCTCTTTCTCAAGGTCCACACCAACGTCGGCGTGGTCGGTTTGGGCGAGCCGGTCACCGAAGGCCGCGCGCTGACCTGCGCCACGGCGATCAAGGAGATCGAACCCTACCTGGTCGGCAAGGACCCGCGCGCCGTCGTGCATCACTGGCAGGCGATCTATCGGCATGCGTTCTATCGAGGCGGGCCGATTCTGACGAGCGCGCTCTCCGGGATCGATCAAGCGCTCTGGGACATCAAGGGCAAGCTGCTCGGCGTGCCGGTCTACGAGCTGCTCGGCGGGCCCACCCGACAGCGGATTCGCGTCTATGCGCACGCGGGCACGCCGGAGTTGATTCGCGAACGCAAGGCGCAGGGCTTCACGGCGTTCAAGACCGGCCCGGCTCGGCTCAACGGCCGCTACGCACGCCCGATCGAGAACAAAGCCTGGATCGAGAACGCCGTCGCGAAATTCGCCAGCCTGCGAGAGATCGTGGGCAAAGAGGGCGATATCGGCATCGACTTCCACGGCGCTGTTCCGCCGGCCACGGCCAAGATCCTGATGAAGGAGCTCGAGCAATTCCAGCCCTTCTTCTACGAGGAGATCATCAACTGCCAGAACGTCGACTTGATGGCTGAGCTGGCCAAGACGACGCACATTCCGATCGCCACGGGCGAGCGCGACTTCACCAAGTGGGGCTTCCGTCAGATCCTGGAAAAGGGCGCAGCCACGATCCTGCAACCCGATCTTTGCCATGCGGGCGGCATCACTGAAGTGCGTCTGATCGCAGGCATGGCCGAGGCCTACTACGCCAACATAGCGCCGCACAATCCGCTCGGCCCGATCTCGCTGGCGGCAGGCTTGCAGATCGCCGCCTCGATCCCCAACTTCTTGTGCCAGGAGCAGGTGAGCCTGGGCGAGGGATACATCAAGAACCCGTTCAAGGTCCGCGACGGCTATGTCGATCTACCGACCGGGCCAGGGCTCGGAATCGAGTTGGATGAAGAGGCGCTCAAGGACAAGATCGGACACGATTGGCGGAACGCCGAAACATACGACCCGGACGACGGCTCCGTCGTGGATTGGTAAGCCGGGACCCGTCCAGCTCGCGCTGGCGGGCCCGACCGACCGACGCGGCTACTCCGCTTTCGGAGCGAGCGCGCTCGCCAGCCGGCCGACCAGCGCGACGATCGTCGGTAGGATCGGACCGACCACGAGGCCCAGGGTGCGTGACTGCATCGCGGTCGCCATCGAGACCACGGTTCCCTCGGGCACGTTCATCGCGTCCCAGTGGCGGAAGTACGACGTTTCGACGCCCGCCACGAAGCTGATCAGGGTCGCGAAGAAGATCAGGATCTGCGCCGCCAGGCCGATCGAGTAGCCGACCAGCGCCGTCCCGCCCCAGGCGAAGCCACCGACTCGCCGCGAGAGCGCTCCAAAGTAGAAGCTGCTGATCAGGGCCAAGCCGAACACCGAGAACATCGCGTTCCCGCGCGGCGCGTAAGGAACTCCCGCGACGCCCAAGCTGAACCGAGCCACGCTGTAGATCACCAGCAGCAGGATGGGAAGGCGGATGAAGCGAAGCACTCGACCGATCATGTGTTCCTCCGAATCGATGAGGGAAGCGTCTACGCGATCAGAAGGTAGGGGCGGGGCAGAGGGTTGTCAAGAGGGGACCGACGCCCGTGGACGCGGCCTCAGGCCGCGGCTAGACTCGCACCCGAAAAGCGAGGTTGGGCAGTGGGCAATCGCGTCTCGACGTTCCGGGCTGTCGCCTCGGCGTTCGCCTCGATGGCGCTGGCCACCGCCGCTGGTTGCCAGCGCGCCGGAGACGCGCCCGCCAAGAGCTTGAAGCTGGCCTTCGTGACCAACAACACCAGCGAGTTCTGGAAGATCGCCGGCAACGGCGTGCGCAAGTACGAGCTCGAGGGCAAGGTCCAGGTGGACATCAAGATGCCGCCCAACGGCAAGACCGAGGAGCAGAACCAGATCCTGGAGAACCTGGTCAGCCAGGGCTACGACGCGATCGCCGTCAGCGTGATCGCGCCCAAGGACCAGGTCGCGGTGCTGAACAACGCGTCGCAAAAGACGCGGCTGATCACGTTCGACTCGGACGCTGCCGATTCGAAGCGCCTCTTGTACGTCGGCACGATCAACTACGAGGCGGGCAAGAAGCTGGGCGAGCGGATCGTGCAGCTCCTGCCGAAGGGCGGGAAGATGG
>CAZVOI010001112.1:0-2193 GCA_964628275.1 uncultured Acidobacteriota bacterium
CCTTGGCGTGAGCTCTTGGACCCGTCCCCGAAGTCCCACTCCACGTCGGGACAATAGAAGTCCTCGTGCTCGTCGCCGCCCTGGAGCTGCGCGACCACCAGGACGCTGACGGGCCCGAACGCCATCCGGGGAGAGGCTCTGAGCTCGACTCTGGGTCGACGAGGGCCGTCGCCGGCCGCACTGGGCAACGCCATCGCCAGGACCATCAAAGGGCACCAAAGAGCAGCTCGCCTCATCGGCCTACCCCCGCTACACCAATGGAAACGGAGAACCGGCGCCTGGCGATCGTGAGGGGGCGCACACCCATTCGTGGAAGCGTGACGCGGGTGCGCCCGCTGCTATCCTGCTGCGATGAGCGACGACGACACACAAGCCGAGCTGGCCCGCCTCAAGGCGGAGAACGAAAGGCTCAAGGCCCAGCAGGGCCGGGGCTTGGCCCTCAAGGTCAGCGAGAAGGGAGGCCTCTCCGTCTACGGCCTGGGGCGCTTCCCCGTCACCTTGTACAAGGAACAGTGGACGAAGCTGCTCGCGATGGCCGAAGACATCCGCGCGTTCCTGAAGGAGAACGACGCCAAGCTCAAATCGAAGGAGTGACGGCCGGCGGCGTGCCGGTTCCCGTGTTCCTGTACGGAACGGCGTGGAAGGAGGAGCGCACAGCACAGCTCGTGCGACTCGCTCTCGACGCCGGCTTCCGCGGCATCGACACCGCGAACCAGCGGCGGCACTACGTGGAAGCGGCGGTCGGCGAGGCCGTGGCGGAGACGCTGGCGAGAGGCCGCCTGACTCGCGAAGACCTCTTCCTGCAGACCAAGTTCACGTACCGCGACGGCCAGGATTCACGGCTTCCCTACGACCCGCGAGCGGATCTCGCGTCGCAAGTACGACAGTCCTTCGAGAGCTCGCTCGAGCACCTGCGCACCACGTACGTCGACAGCTACGTGCTGCACGGCCCATCGCTGCGCAACGGCGTGTCCGACGAGGACTGGGAGGTATGGCGAGCGATGGAGGAGCTCCAGCGCGCCGGCAAGACGCGCCGGCTCGGCGTCAGCAACGTCTCGCTGGCGCAGCTGCGCGCGCTCCACGACGGTAGCACGGCGAAGCCCGCGTTCGTCCAGAACCGCTGCTTCGCCAGCGACGGCTGGGACCGCGAGGTGCGCGCGCTGTGCGCGCAGCGCGGTATCGTCTACCAGGGCTTCTCGCTGCTGACCGCGAATCCGCGCGCGCTGGCTTCTCCCGCGGTGCGGCGCGCCGCGAAACGCACCGGCCGCACGCCCGCCCAGGTCGCGTTCCGCTTCGCGCTGCAGGTAGGGATGCTCCCGCTCACCGGGACGTCCAGCCAGAACCACATGCAGGACGACCTGGCCTGCTTCGATTTCGAGCTGGAGCCCGCGGAACAGGCTGCGATCGAGGAGTGCGGGCGTGGGTAGGGCTCAAGCCAGTCTACTCGCCCCGCAACGCCACCGCGGGATCGATGCGGGTCGCGCGCCACGCGGGACCGGCAATCGACAGCATGGCCGTGAGCCCCGGCCCGGGGACGAATCGCGGATCGGGTAGAGTGACGGCTTCCCCATGACAGACGGCGCGACGGCGACGACGCGACGCGTGTTCGGCCTGGAGTGGCCGGCGCAGGTGACGACCGCGGAGCGCCGCTCGCTGATCGCTGGCGGGCTCGGCTGGATGCTCGACGCGATGGACGTGATGCTCTACTCGATGGTGCTCGCCGACCTGGTGGCGCACCTGGGAATGAGCAAGCCGCAGGCCGGCTTCTTGAACTCGCTGACTCTCTTCGCCTCGGCGATCGGCGGCCTGCTGTTCGGCGTGCTGGCCGACCGGATCGGCCGTACCCGTGCGCTGATGGGCTCGATCCTGATGTACTCGCTGGCCAGCTTCGCGTGCGGGTTGTCGCAGTCGATTCCGCAGCTCGCGGTTTTCCGTTTCATCCTCGGCCTCGGCATGGGCGGCGAGTGGACGACCGGCGCCGCGCTGATCGCGGAGACCTGGCGGGCCGAGCACCGCGGCAAGGCGCTCGGCCTGATGCAGTCGGCCTGGGCGATCGGCGAGATGATCGCGGCCGGCGTCACGCTCCTGGTTCTGCCCAGCTTCGGCTGGCGCGCGGTCTTTTTCGTGGGCGTCGTGCCCGCGCTCGCGGTGCTCTGGATCCGCAAGGACGTGCCGGAATCGGAGATCTGGCTC
>CAZVOI010001113.1:0-2991 GCA_964628275.1 uncultured Acidobacteriota bacterium
GGCAACGTCATCGAGGCTCTCGATCTGGCGCGTGGCACGCGCGCTCGGCTGACGTCGGCTGCGTTCGGCACGCTCTTCACCACGTGGAGCGCCGACGGGGCCCACGTCGTGTTCCGGCGGTTCAACTCGCCGTTCTGGGTCAAGGCCGACGGCAGCGGCGACGCGGCACCACTGCCCGCCGCGGGCTTCAACGACTTCCCCTCGTCAGCAGGGCCCGATCCCGACTCGTTCATCGTCGTCCGTGTCCGGCCCGAGACGTCGGGGGATATCTTCCTGATGTCGATCAGCGGCGCCTTCGAGCCGAAGCCGCTGATCGTCACGCCCGCCTACGAGGGCGGCGCGCAATTGTCAGCCGACGGACGCTTCCTGCTCTACCAATCGAATGCCTCGGGCCGGGCGGAGATCTACGTAAGGCGCTATCCGGCGCTGGATCGGCAGTGGCAGGTCTCGGAAGGCGGCGGCGTGCAGGCGCGTTGGAGCGGAAACAGCCGGGAGATCTACTACCGTAGCGAGAAGAGCATCGTCGCGGCGCCGATGGACGCCTCGGGCGCCGAACCCAGCTTCGGCAAACCCACGGCGCTCTTCGCCGACGAGTACGACTTCGGTGGGGGCCTCAGCATCGCGAACTACGACGTCACGCGCGACGGCCGCTTCGTCATGCTCCGGCGCGGTCCGAACGGCGGCAAGCTGCGCGCCGTCGTCAACTGGACCGAAGAGCTGAAGCAGATTCTCGCGGCGGGCGGGGTGCGTTGAGTGGCGGCTCGACACGCGAGGCGGGAGGGCGCGCCCCGCGCCACTCTCGCCCGCGGGATCCTCCGCGAGGCGCTCGCGGCCCGGGAGGCGCTCGAACGAAGGAAGAAGCTCGCGGCGGACCACGCCGCCGGGCGGGCCGATGCCCGGCAGCTCTTGAAGGAGCTCGAAGCTCCGCAGCTCGAGTGGTTCGATGAAAGGGACTGATGACACGGAGATCCGACGCGGCGACGTTCTCTGGATCAGTTGTGATCCCTCGGTCGGCGTCGAGCCCCGGAAGACGCGGACCTGCGTCGTCGTCTCAAATGATGTCGCCAACCGTTTCGGCCAGGCCATCACGGTCGTCCCGACGCAACGCTACACGGCCGAACGCTCGCGCCGGTCCCACATGGTCGACCTGCGCAAGCCGGGTTCGAGCCTCCAGGAGGCCCGGATCGCGAACGCCTCGATGCCGATGGCCTACGATCGAAAGCGCGTGGTGTCACGGGCCGGCAGGATCTCCGTGGAGGCCGAGCGCGCCCTCGACCACGCGCTCGCGCTTCACCTCGGGCTTGCCTCGCCCTGAACACGTCGATCGGGTGCCGGCCGCCGCGATCCGGGAGTGAGCGAAGAACCTACTTCTTCAACGCGGCGGCCCAGTTGACCGCCAGCGTCAGGCCGCTGTACGTATCCGGTCCGATCTGCCCGGCGGCCGCGGCGGTTGCCTGGAAGACGTACTGCAGGACGAGGAACCGCTGGCCGTCGGGAGCGACGGCGTACGGGTGGTAGTCGCCGCCGCTGTGGGGAACGTTGAGCGCCGGGAAGATCACCACCTCCCGAGGGCTGTCTGGTTCGAAGATGCCGCCGCTGGTGTTCACCTGGACCGAGAACAATGGCCCGCCGTACGGATAAGGAGTGCCGCTGCCGGTCTTGTTCACCGGGGAATGGTAGAAGAGCTCCTTGCCGTCCCTGCGCCACCGGGGCCAGTCTCCACCGCTGAACGACACCTGCCATTCGCCGCTGCCCGCCGGGAACGGTTTCACATAGATCTCGTTCCGGTCGTCTTTCGAATTGGACGTGTAGGCAATCCACTTTCCGTCCGGAGAGATCTGAGCGTGCGTCTCGTCGAACGGCTTCGCCACCAGCGGCTCCGCTTTCTTGTCGTCCAGCGTGAGCACCCAGAGATCGCTCCCGGTCTTCGGATCCGCCACCCAGAAGACGATGCGCTTGCCGTCCGGGGACCAGGACATCGGGGCCTTGGGCAGATCCGATTCGTAGAGCGGCTCCTCCGTACCGGACCCGCTGGAGAGCGTTTGGTACAGACCCCACTTGCCGCTCCGCAGCGAGGCATACACGATCCGGCTGCCGTCGGGCGACCAGATCGGCATCGAGCTGTGGCGCGTCGCATCCAGCGTGAGCCGCGTCTGCGAGCCTCGCGGCTCGATCACGTAGATGTCGCCGCCGTTGGCGTCGTGGCGATGGACGGCGATGCGCTTCGCGTCCGGAGACACGTCAACGCCACGATACGCGCCGGGAGGCCCCACCGTTTGGAGCACCTGGCCGGCCCGGTCGATCCACGCCAATTGCCACTCTGTGAGGTCCGACGTGGGGCTACCTGAGCCTGTCCTGGTGTTGCCGCCCGCGCTATCGCTATAGAAGTAGGCCAGCACGCCGTTCTGGGACACGCGGAAGTCGCCGCGGCCGTTGGCGCTGTCGAACGTGACCTCGTCGGCCACGCGAACGGGTTCTCCAGACACCGCCAGCTTGCCGGCGTCGAACGCCTGCGCGTACACGGCGCTGTCGCGGTGGAAGATCACGTAGCCGGGATCGGCATAGGCCGCATTGGACCCGGCGGACATGATGCGGGTCTTCTCCTTCGAGTCGAGCGTGCCCGCGACGATGGCGCGACTGGCAGCCTGCCCGGACCATGCCGTGTACAGGTAACGACGGCCGTCCGGCAGGAAGTGGGGCCAGAAATTGCCGTTCTCCGATCCGTCGAGGGTGGTGACCGCCTCCGGTTTTCCGCCTTCGGCAGGCACGCGGTACAGGCCCTGCGCGGAACCGAACAGGATGGTCCCCTCGCTGTTCCAGGTGCCTCCGGAGAAACCGCCAGCGTCGGCGATCTCCTGGGGCGGCCCGCCCGAGGCCTCCACCCTTTTCAACTTTGCGCCGGCCACAAAGCCAATCCAGCGGCTGTCGGCGGACCAGAACGGTTGGGCGGCCCCTTCGGGTCCTGGTAGCCGCTGAGGCGTCACGGCCCCG
>CAZVOI010001114.1:0-4247 GCA_964628275.1 uncultured Acidobacteriota bacterium
AGTGGCGTGAAGCCTTGCGCCATGAAGCAGAACGCCGTGAACAGAGCGACCCTCGATCTCCCGCGGCGACCAGCATCGTCGCCCAAACGATGGCCGCCAGAAACGGCCGCAGGACCCAAAGTGAGGCGGATAGCAGTAGAAAGATGCACAGGATCGCCAGGACGACGCGGGTCAGATCCTGTCGGACCGCGCTCATCGTCATGAGGGGACGCAGGATACCTGACAGCCTGGGGATTCGTCCCGGCCGCAGATCAAGCCATGGCGTTACGTACCTTTCTCAGTCGGAAGCCGGACCTGAGGCACTGATCTGTTACTCGTCTGGAATCCAGTGACGCGCGGCCTGTCGGCAATGATTGGTGCGCGCGTGCTCGATTCTGAACATACTACTGCGGTGGTCGTTCAGCGGGTGGTGTGGGTTGTGGGCTGGCTACAACTGGAGCTTCGGCGAGAAAGTCGCGTTTGACCTAACGCCCTTGCTTGGCGGCGTGTTCGGCGACACCACCGGCGTCGCGCCGGGCTACAAGGCCTCACTGAGCTGGCGGAAGCTCGGGCTCAGCCGCGAGAGCGAGTACGTGTTCGACACCGGGGACTCGGCGGACAGCTTCTTCTATGCGTGGTCGGAACTCGCCTGGACGCCGGTGGCTGGTTTCGCTTCGGCCTGGTCGTCCAACGCACCAAGGTCTTACAAGACCGACTTCGACATTCAGCGCGGGTTCCTGGTGGGTTTCGCCTAGAAGAACGCGAGCTTCACCAGCAACGTCTTCAACCCCGACGCGAGCCGCCCGACGGTGGTCCTGGGCGTCGGTGTGAGCTTCTGAGGGACGAAGCCTGAGGCTTCACCTGACGCTTCAGCGCGTCAAGCCCTGTTTCTTCAACTGCGCCGCGGCCTTGGCCGTGAGGTCCTTGATGAACTGGTCGACCGACTTCGGGTTCTTGGTCTGACTCAGCCCCGCCCACACCAGCTTGTCGTTCGGGACGTCGTAGATGAGCGTCTCGACCGAGAAGATATTGTCGGTGTTGATGTAGCCGGGGTCGGCCATCATCGAGCCGCCCCAGCCGTAGCCGTAGTAGCCCGAGAACGAACTGTAGTAGCCGCCCCAATAGGTGGCCGGGCTGGAGGTGATCTCCTGGTGCTTGCCGCCGACCCTCATCACCACGGCGCCGGCGAAGCCCGCCGCGATGACGCGCGCCTTCACCGCCTCCTTGTCCTTCATCTCCGCCTCGGGGATCACCGAGTAGCCGGGGATGCCCGCGACGCCGCGCTGGTTCAGCTCGTAGGAGAGCGCGAGCTCGGCGCCGCGCCGCGACGCCTGCTGCTCCAAGATCACAGGGCGAGCACCTTCTTGCCTTTGAAGTTGAGTGGCCCAGCGTTGGGGTCCTTCCAGTTGGACTTGAAGCTGGTGGACGCCCCGGAGGTGAGGAACAGCAGGCCCGCCATCACCAGGGTACGCCGGCGTTCGGTCATGTCTCTTTCTCCTAGCTGCCGAATACGAATCCCAGCCGGAACGTCAACCGGGAATAGTGAACCTTCACTCCCTGCGATGCCGAAACCGCGGGCAGGCTCGCCGGAAGCTGCACCCGCAGGTCCTCGATCCTGCCGCCGAAGGCCCAGGCCGCTCCCAGCGTGAAGCGCATGCTGCCCATCCGGAAAGCGGTTCCCGCCGTCAGGTGATTGAGGTTCCAGTCCGAGGCTCCGACGCTCAGGCTGCGGTCGGCCGGGGCCGCGGAAAAATCGGTGTGATAGGCGCCGTAGAGGCTCAGGTCCCGTTTGAACTCATGCTCGATGCCGATGCCGCCGTTCAGCACCGACTCGAACTCCTGGACGAACTGCGGGTCGAAAGTCGGGCCGACCGGCGCGGACGCGAACGGCTGCGGGTCCATCGCCGTGAAGCTGGCTACCGGGGCGTACCACTCGACCGCGAAATGGACGCGCGTCGCGCCGCGACGCCAGGAGCCCCCGGCGGCGATCGCCCACGAAGACTTGTAGTCGGCGCTCAAACCGTCCTCGAAGGCCGCCGCGACCAGCGTATCCGGCCTGCCGTCGGCGTTGGCGTCGACCCCGCTCGTGGAACGCGTCGAGCTGGACCGTCCGCTGCCGAAGACCTTCAGGCTCGGGGTCGTCACGGCCAGGCCGGCTTGCCAGCGCTTCCATTCCTTGGCAACTCCGAGCTTGGCCAGGGTGCGGGCGTGGCCGTAGTAGAAGTCGTCGACGGTGATGCCGGTGACGCCCGCGCCGCTCGGCGACGTGGCCTGCAAGCTGGTTTCCGAGCGGGTCTGTTGGCTTCGGTAGGCGCCATACCAGGTGACGCCGATGCCGACCGTATCCCCGAGCGCATGCGAGTAGGTGACACCGCCCCAGTCCTCACTCAGCTTCTGATCGAACAGGGTCTCCGCCGAACCGCGGTAGTCCGTGCCCGGAAGCTCGGCCGTGACATGGCGGTTGAGGCGCGAGTTGAGCTTCTGGCGGGTCAGGTAGGACCACGCCAGCCGGCCGTTGCGACCGCCCCATCCTCTCGGAAGGTTGCCCGCGAGCAGCGACGGGGCCGCGCCGATGCTGGACGACGAGATGTCGTAGATCGACGCGCCGCCCGCGGGCGAGAGCGAGATCTTCTCGACCTGGAACGTCTCGGTCGAGAGCAGGGAGCTCGGGTCGTCGCTCAGGATCAAGCCGCCCGGGTTGTAGAACGTCGCGGAAAGGTCGCGCGTGCTCCCCACCACGTTGCCGCCGGGCAGCGAGGCGATCGGCCCGTACTGGAGGTTCCAGTAGTGCGAGTCCTGCGCGCGCGCGGCGACCGGAAAGGCCGCGAGGCAAACAGCCAGCGTGAACCGCCGCAGCCTCTGGCGAAGTAGCGGGCCTGAGAGGGGTTCAACGATGCAGCGGATTCGTTTTCACGCTCTGCTCGAACGCGGCCACGATTTTCAGAATCGGACCGACCACCCAAGTGTCCGCCGTCGGCTTCTCCTCGCGCGGATCGGTGTAGAGGTTGTAGATCGTCGGCACGGGGTTCTTCACCGGCGGGTCGAACATGGTGTCCTGCCGCATGAAGTGCAGCTTCCAGTTGCGCCACTTCACCGCCTGCAACCGTTCCGCGCAAAAGACTGGAAACCCTTCGCGGGCTGACTTCTCGGTCTTGCCGAGGAAGAAGTCGGACTGGTCGAGGCTGTCGAACGGTCGGTCGGTCGGCACTTTAGCGCCGGCGAACTTGGCGAGTGTCGCGAACATGTCCACGCCATGCACGATCTCGTTGCTCACGCGCTCGGCGGCGATCTTGCCGGGCCAGCGGATCAGGAACGGCACGCGGATGCCACCCTCCAAAGCGGTGAAATACTGGCCGCGCCACGGACCGGCCCAGCCGTCCCAAGGCCGGATGAACTCCGGGCCGTTGTCGCTCGTGAAGATGAAAATGGTGCTGTCGCGCACGCCGGCCTTGTCTACCGCGTCGAGCACCTGGCCGACGTTGGCGTCCATCTCCGCCAGCATGTCCGCCCAATCGCCGTTGCCGGTCTTGCCGGCGGAGGCGGGATTCGGGAGCGTCGGCAAGTGCGGCTGCGTGAGCGCGACGTAGGCGAAGAACGGCTTGCCGGCTTTCGCTTGCCGTTCGATGAACGCGACCGAGCGCCGCGTGACTTCGGCGTCAATCAGCCGGCGTTCCGTCACGTCATAGACCTTCAACTCGCGGCTCTTCTCGCCCTTCTTGCCTTCCATCGTGTGTTCCGCCGGCATGATGTCGGGCGACCATCCGGCCGCCGTCGGCCAGAGCGATTCATCCGTGGTGCGCGGAATTCCATACCACTCGTCGAAACCCTGATCGTTGGGCAGCCGTCCGTCGTGACTGCCGAGATGCCACTTGCCGTAATAGCCGGTCGTATAGCCCGCCTCCGACAACGCTTCGCCGATGGTCACTTCCCAGCGCGTCAGGCCGTCGGCCACGCCGCCAAACGGCACGGAATGCGTGCCCGAGCGAATAGCCCAGCGGCCGGTCATCAGGCTCGAACGGCTCGGAGTGCACTGCGTCTCCATATTCATGTTCAGGAATCGCATGCCCTCCTTGGCCAGCGAGTCGATGGGCGGCGTGGCGGCGCCGCGCGTGAGGCCGCCGCCATAGCTGCCGATCTCGCCGTAGCCGAGGTTATCGCTCAGGATGAAGACGACGTTGGGTTTGTCCGCGGCTTGCGCTGCGCTCGCAGTGATGAGCGCCGGCCCGCACGCGAGCGCGGCGGCGAGGAGAGTTTGGTTGTTTCTGGGT
>CAZVOI010001115.1:0-2726 GCA_964628275.1 uncultured Acidobacteriota bacterium
GCGGCGGGTCGTGGCCCTGGGCCCGGAGGGCCTGCCCGCGCTCTATCCCCTGGCCGGCGGAGAGCCCGTGGCCGTCCCCGGCCTCGGCGAAGCGGACGTTCCGATCTGCTGGACCCCGGATGGCCGTGAGCTGCTGGTGGCACGCTACGAGGAGAGCTTGCCCCGAGTCGAGCGCGTCGAGGTCGCGACTGGGCGCACCCGGCCCTGGAACTGGCTCGGCCGCGCGGGGCCCACGGGGCTACAGGGTCAATCCCGCATCCTGGTGACGCCAGACGGCGAGTCCTACGCCTACAGCTCCACGCGCCAGATCAACGACCTCTACCTCACGTCCCCGTTCAAGTGAAGTCCTGAGCTAGACTCGCGCCCTGGACTACCGCCGATGAGCAGCGCGTCGAGCCTCGCCCCTGGCACTCGCGTCGGGCCGTACGAGGTGCTCGCCCTCCTCGGCGAGGGCGAACGCCCGACGGCGCGTCGTACGCGTACAGCCAGGTGCGGCGCATGAGCGACCTGTACCTCACCTCCCCGCTGAAGTGATAGGTTCGTTCCAACGTGTACGAGTCCTGGTACGGGTTTCGCGAGAAGCCCTTCAACCTCACTCCTGACCCGAAGTATCTCTACCTCTCGCACCGGCACGCCGAGGCCTTCGCGCACCTCGAGTTCGGGCACCGCGAGCGGGGGGGATTCGTCCTGATCACGGGAGAGGTCGGCACGGGCAAGACGACGCTCGCGCGCTACTTCCTCTCGAAGCTCGGACCGGACACCCACAGCGCCTTCGTGCTGTATCCCGCGCTGAGCGCCGAGGAGCTGCTGCGCACCGTCCTCGACGACCTGCACGTGACGCCCGAGGGCGAGTCGAAGAAGAGCCTGGTGGACGCGCTCCACCGCTTCCTGCTCGAGGCGCGCGCGGCCAAGCGCAACGTCGTGATCGTGATCGACGAGGCGCAGGACCTCTCGCCGCAGGTGCTCGAGCAGGTCCGGCTGATCTCGAACCTCGAGACCGACACCGAGAAGCTGATCCAGATCGTGCTGATGGGCCAGTCGGAGCTGCGCGACCTCTTGGGACGGCACGAGCTGCGGCAGCTGGCGCAGCGGGTGACGGCCCGCTACCACCTCTCGCCGCTGACGCTCGAGGAGACGAAGGCCTACATGCGGCATCGGCTGCACATCGCGGATGGCGAGGGCAAGGTGGGCTTCGAGCGCGAGGCGCTCGCGGCGGTGCATCGCTTCTCGGGCGGCGTTCCGCGCCTGGTGAACCTGATCTGCGACCGCGCGCTGCTCGCGGGCTACGTCAACGACACACGCGTGATCAATGAGGCGATGGTGCGACAAGCCGCAAACGAAGTGAGAGGCGAGAGGCCGCCGGGGCCGCTGCGCTGGCGGCACGGGCTCGTCGCCGCCGCGCTCACGCTCGTGCTGGCGGTGCTGGCGTTCGCGATCGCTCCACGCCGGGCGCAGGCGCCGGACACCGGCGCGCTCGAGGCGCCGCCTTCGCCCATGCCCGTCCCCAGCCCGACGCCACCCCCGCCCCGCAGCGCACGCCTCGACGAGCTCGTACGCGCCCTGCCGCGCGAGGCGTCGTTCGTCTCCGCCGCGGCGCGCGTCCAGGCGGCCTGGGGGGTCACGCGGCTCGCGCGCGCCTCGTTGCGGACGCAGCTCGAACAGCTCCGGGCGTTCGACCTGCCGGCGGTGCTGGAGCTCTCGCACCCCGCGCGGCGAGATACCTGCTTCGCGGCGCTGCTGCGGCTCGACGAGCGCGCCGCGGTCATAGCAGTCGGCGGCGAGCCCGAGATCGAGGTGCCGTTCGCCCAGCTCGACGGCCTGTGGACGCAGGACGCCGTGGTGTGGTGGCCCCAGGACGAGGCGGGCGCGGGTGCGGACGCGGGCCGCGACGCCGCGCAGCAGGCGCTCTTGAGTCTGGGCTTCGCGGAGCCCGATCTCGACGCCGCCGTCGCGCGCTTCCAGCATGGGACGAGCCTCGTCGCGGACGGTCGGCTGGGGCCGCGCACCCGACTGGCGATCTTCGCGTTGTCGGTGCAGGATCGGCCGCGGCTGTCCCGTGGAGTGGAGCGCCCATGAGCCTGATCCTCGACGCCCTGCGCAAGCTGGAACGCGAGAAGGCCGCGCGCGAGCCAGGGGTGCTGGTCGTGGGCTCGGTGCCTTGGGGCGGGACCTCGCGGACGAGACATCTGCGGCTCGCCGCCGGGGTGGCCGCCGTGCTGGCGTCGGGCGTCTTCGTGGGATGGGTGCTGCGCCCGGCCGCGCCTGCCCAAGCCACGCTGCCGGCCGCGACTCCTCCCCCTGCGCAGCCCCGGCCACGGCCGTCTCCCACGTTGCCGCCGCCGGCGCCGGTCGCGACGGCTGCGGCGCGGTACGAGCTGCCCTCGGCCCCGCCGATGCGCCTGAGCCGGCCTGTGCCGGCAGCCCCCGCCCGCGTGGACAGGGCCAGCAGCGCCTTTTCGGATCCGGCGGCCGCGGCCCCGATGCCCGAGCCCGAATCGGCGAGCCTGCCCGCCCCTTCGCCCACGGAGAGCATCTCGGTCGCGCCGGGGGCCGTCGAGGCGACGCCGACGGCCTCGCCCGACGATCTGCGGCTCACGGCGATCAGCCAGCGCGACGGCCGCCCGGTCGCGATGATCAACGACCGCCTGGTCTTCGAGGGCGACAGCTTCGAGGGCGTGCGCGTCCTGCGCATCGGCGACGCGGAGGTCGAGGTAGAAGTCCGTGGG
>CAZVOI010001116.1:0-2059 GCA_964628275.1 uncultured Acidobacteriota bacterium
CGCCGACCCTTCAATCGGTGCGCCACTCGAGCGCGAGCTGAAAGGGCTCTGGCGATTCCGCGTCAGGCGCTTCCGGATTGTGTATGCCGTCGATCGATCACATCGGACCGTTCGGGTGATGGCGGTCGCCCATCGCCGCCAGATCTACGACGACCTCGCGCAGATCGTTCGAAGGACGTAGCGTGTCTGTCTCCACGCTGGCCCACTCGTCACGGGTGCTCGATCCTGAGCCGGCACCAGCCGCGGCCGCTGCGGATCTCTTCGCCGTCAACGAAGTGTTCGGCCGGCCGCTCGAACTTGCCGTTGCGATCGAGGTCGATCCAGATGCCGTCCTCGCCGAAGAGGCCGTCGTGGCCGCGCTCCTCGAAGGCCACGGCGTCGAAGACCTCGCCCAGCAGCTCGACGCGGCCCGCGTAGTGGCAGACGGCGTAGAAGCGCGCCGCGTACCGCGAAGGCCCGGGAGGCGCGTTCGGGATCTCGTTCACCCACAGCCAGATCTTGTAGGGCCGGCGTTCCGGCAGCGAGCCTCGCGATTGCACTTCGATCTGGAGGCTGAGGTTGGCCGCCAGCTGCAACCCCGAGCCTTGGTTTGCCAGCGGCGGCCCGTCGTCGGTCAGATCCTGGTTGTTGTTCTTGTCGACCCACACGACCCAGGTCGGGCGCTCCAAATCGTCGAGCACGAAGGTCACGAGCGGGTCGGGGCCGTTGCCGAGCCTCAGGCAGCCGTAGAAGACGCTCGGCGACGCGTAGCGCGGCTCGGCGTACAAGCGCTCCTGGGGGCGCGTGTCTAAAGCCATGGCGTTGGTTTGGCCCGAGGCGAGCCCGCCCGGCCAGCCCGCGGCCACGTACTTGAAATCGCGGTAGACGTCGAGGCTCAGCCGGCCGTCGCGCGCCCACACCGTCGGCAGCGCCACCTCGAGAGGCTGTCGCGGAGCGGGGCTGCTGGAGCGAAGCGATTGGTCGCGAGGCGGGCGACTCGCGGTGACCTGCTGCCTGGCGCTCGGCCGCGCCCGCGGGCTGGGCTGGCGAGGCGTCGGGCTCGGAGTTTCCGCTGGAGGCGGAAGGGAAGGCGACGGCTGGGCGGATACCTTTGTGACCGCCGGGGCGACGGGCGGCGGCGGGCGCGTCAGCAGGAAGACCGTGAACGCCAGCGTCGCCGCCGCGGCGGCAGCCACTCGGCGGTCGAGCAGCACGGTCGCCGCCGAGGGCTTGTCGAGCGCGCGCAGGACTGCGCCGGCGTCCGCGTAGCGCTCCTCGACCTTCTCGGCCAGCATTCCGCGCAGCACGCGGCGCAGCCGACTCGAGACGGGAAGCCGGGTTGACGCGCCCCGCTCCGCCGGGTCCTTGCCGGTGAGCGCGAACGCCACGGTCGCGCCGAGCGCGTACACGTCCGAGGCGGGGACCGGGTCGCCTGCGATTTCTTCCGGTGGCGTGTAGCCCCGCGGGTCCGCCGGCGGCTTCTCTCCCTCGGGGCCGAGCAGCCGCCGCATCGCGCGGCTCCAGGAGCCGAAGTCGACCAGGTGCGGCTCACCGGCCGGATCGACGATCACCTTCTCCGGCCTCACCGCGCGGTGAGCCAGGCGTGGCTGATGGCTGTGGAGCTGGTCGAGCAGCTCGGCCAACGAGCGCAACAGCGCGAGCGCCTGTGCCTCCCCGTAGACGCCGCCATCGCGGATCACGCGCGCGAGGTCGCGTCCCTCCACGTACTCCGTCACCAGCACGTAGCTCATCCGCTCCTCCTCCTCGAGCGGGAAGCCGTCGATCAGTTGCGGGATGCGCGGATCGGACAGCGCGGCGTACGCGCGCGACTCACGCTGGAACAGCCTCAGCAGCTCCGTCGTGTTCTCTCTCGGAAGCTGCAGCGACTTCACCACGCACAGCCGGTCCGTCTTCGTGTCTCGCGCCAGGCTCGTGGTCGCGGCCTCTCCCTGGCGGAGGATCGCCTCGCGCCGGTAGCGGCCGCGCAGCAACTGGCTCATGGGCGGCCCGCGGTCTCGAGCCCCAGCTCCGCGAGCTGCCGCCTCACCCGCTCGCGCTCGGGCGCGCGGAACCGCGCGAA
>CAZVOI010001117.1:0-6400 GCA_964628275.1 uncultured Acidobacteriota bacterium
CGACTCGAGGCTCTCCCCGCCAGGGAACGGGTACTCGAACTGCATCGTGATCGGCCCCCGGAAGTTGGCGGCTTCGAGCATCTTGAAGAAGTTGGGATTGATCGAGCCCTGGCCGATCGGGCACCACTGCGTCTGGCCGCCTTCACCCGGCGCGTGCTTCCAGAAGAAGTCCTTCACGATCACCGCGCCCACCCGGTCGCTGAAGAGCGAGAAGGCCGTGGGCCAGGAAAGGCCCGACTCCACGGCCGCATGGCCGATGTCGAAGTGGACGCCCAGCTCCCGCGGGTCGCGGTCCTTGACGAGCTCGTAGATGTCCCAGATCGCGGCGCCGACAGTGCCGTTGCCCGAGTGGTTCTGGATCAGCCCCGTTACGCCGAGGTCGCGGTTGAGCGCGGCCAGATCCTTCAGCCGAGCGCTGATCTCCGCGAGCTGGCGTGGGATCGGCGTCCCTTCCTTGTATCTCATCGCGCCCAGCCGGTAGAGCCGGATGCCGAGCTTGGCCGCCGTTCGGAGCAGCTTCGCCGTCGAAGGCTCGTCGGCGCCGCGGATGTCCGTAGCCATCACGAGTATCTCGAGGCCCTTCGCCTTCAGCGCCGCCACCATCCGAGGCAGATCCTCTTCGACCCGCTCGGGGAGCACGTGTCCTCTCGCGCGGACGGCACACTCGATCCCCTGCCACCCGAGATCGGCGGCGACCTCCGCGGTCTTCTCGTAGGACAGATCCTGCAGAGTCTTCGTAAAGCCGCCCACTTTCCACGGCGCCTTCCGCTCCTGAGCCAGCGCGGGCGGGAGCACGAGCGCGGCGGCCGCGCCCTGCAACAGGCCGCGACGGGTGATCTCGGTCATCGGAGCGTGAGCAGCAGGCTGGGATCGAGGGGGTAGCGCCCAGTGCGCTCGCCGTAGATCGCGAGCCCGCCCGCGAGCGCCTCGTCCACCTCGAGGCGCAGCACGATCTCGCCGGCGGCCGCCGCCGCTACGAGCGCCGCGGCCGGCACGCCCGCCGTCACGAGGTATCCGTACGAGCCGGCCTCGTCGAGCCGCGGCTTGTCCGTGCGCTGCTGCGCGTGCCACGACAGGAGCCCACGATGATCGGCGGGGTCGTCGGGCAGGTCGAAGAGGCCCAGCGCCACGCCGTTCACGAGCACGCGGACGGCACTCGGGTACGGCCGCGCGTCGGTCATCGGATAGGCGTTCGGGTTCAGGCTGGGGTCGTGAGTGCCCCTGCCGAGCATGAAGTCGCCCTCGACCTTGGCGGCTTGGGGCCGGTCCTTGCCGAACAGCTCCTTGGCCCCCAGCTCCGCCACGAACGACGCGCCCGCCACGTCGGCAGGTCGAAGGTCCTTCGGCCAGGCCATCCGGTACTCGAAGTGGCCCGCGCCGGCGCCGTTCTGCTTGCCGCCGTCCATGGCGCTCCAGGCTCGCAGGCTCCAGCGCGCCTCTGTCGGCTTCGCGGTGGCGAAGCGCAGGACGCGCTGCGACCTGCCTCCGGAGATCACGGTCTCGTCGCGTGGCGACGTGCCGTCAGCGACGACGAAGGAGGTGAAGTTGCGGTGCAGCACGCGGCCGGTCGCGTCCTCGAGCGCCAGGCGCAGGATCGCCAGCGAGCGTCGCTCCGGCAGCTTCAGCGAAAGGGGCTCGAGCTCCCGCGCCAGCCACGGGGCGACCGCCAGCTCCCGCTCGCCACGCCACCACACGTGAGAGCGTCCGAGGTCGTCGTGGCCGGCCAGCTCGAGCTTCAGCTTGAGCGGACCGGCCGGCGCGGCGTCCGTCAAGAACGATGCGAAGAGCGGCACGGACACGGTGTCGCCCGGCTTGGCCGCGGTCGCCGGATAGCTCCCCGGGACGACGTAGTACGGCGCGTGCAGGTCGCGCAGCGTCATGCCCGGCACGATCTCGCCGAGACCGGTCTCCTTCAGGCTGCGGTCGGCTTTCACGTAGCCGTTCCACTCGTTGATCACGTCGTGGTGCTCGGTGTAGAGCCAGCCGGCCACCTGCGGGTGGCGCCGGAACGCGTCGATCATCGCGTGATAGTCGAAGCTCCAGTCCACGTCGCCGGTCGAGCCCTGGTAGCCCCACACGTTGCCGCACTCGCTGTTGAGCATCGGCTCTTCGTCCTGGGCGCGGCCGCCCAGGTAGTTCCAGGTCGAGCCGGGGTGGCTTTTCGCGGCCGCTTCGGCGAGCGTCTCCTTCCATTTCCAGCCGGGCAGGTACGCGTGCCACGAGTTGAAGTCGCTCTTCACGTGGCCGCCGCCGCAGCAGGGCGAGTTGTCTTCGACCAGCCGCGTCGGGTCGAGCTGCTTCGCCATGTCCACGCGCGTGCCCACCCACTCTTGCGTCTCCGGCAGGTACGCCTTCTTGCCGGGGGCGGATGGATCCTTGGAAAGAAGCCCCCACTGTTCGTTGAACAGCACCCACGAGAGGATCGACGGGTGGTTGAAGTCGCGCCGCAGCATGCCGCGCAAGGCCGTCTCCCACTCCTTGCGCATCGCGTCGTCGGGCTCGCCCCAACTGTTCGGCACGTCGCTCATCACCAGCATCCCGAGCCGGTCGGCCCAGTACAGCTTGCGCGGCGGCTCGACCTTGACGTGGGTGCGGATCGCATTCAGGCCGAGGCGTCGCGCGATCAGGACCTCCTCGCGCATCGCGGCATCCGTGGGCCAGGTGTAGAAGCCGTCGGGGTGATAGCCCTGGTCGAGGGTCATCTGGAGATAGATCGGCTTTCCGTTCAGCGTGACGTAGAAACGGCCGATCCCCGGCACCCGCGCCGTGCCGACCGAGCGCATGCCGAAGTAGGTCTTGACGACGTCCTCGCCGGACTTCGCGTGCAGGCGCAGCACGGCGTCGTGCAGGAACGGGTCTTCCAGCGTCCAGAGCCGCGCGCCGGGCATCGCGACCGCGAAGCTCAGCTCCTGCGAGCCTGCGGTGACCGGCAGGCGGCGTCCCGCCGCCGATCCGCTCGTCTCGAAGACGAGCGACGTGTCGGCGGTCGCTGGCTCGGACAGCCGCACGCGCACGTCGAGGCTCTGCAGGCTCGCCGCGGGCCGGAACTCGAAGCCCTCGATGTGCAACGCGGGTCGCGCCTCCAGGTACACGGTCTGCCACAGCCCACGCGCCTTGCCGTAGCCCTGCTTGCCCTCGAGCTTGAACGCGTGCGGCGAGTCGTCCACGCGCAGCACCAGCCGCTGCTCCGCGCCGGGCTGCGCCAGCCGGGTCAGCTCCAGTTCGAACGGCGTGTAGCCGCCCTGGTGGGCGCCGATCGGCTGGCCATCGAGCCAGCCGCTGGTCTTCCAGTCGGAGGCGCCGACGACGAGGAAGACACGCTGGCCTTTCCATCCTTCTGGAATGCGGATCGTTCGCGCGTACCAAGCGACGTCGGCCTCGTCGGAGACGCCGGACAGCTTCGAGCCCCACGAGAAGGGCACACTGACGCGCAGCGGAAACGCGGATTGCGCCGCGCCGAACCAGCGCTCGCGCTCGCCGGTGTCCTGCTTGTCGAAGCGAAACGACCACTCACCGTTGAGGTTCAGCCAGGCCGCTCGCTCGAAGTCCGGCCGCGGGTGTTCCGGCAGCGGGATCGCGGGCGGCGCGGCGGGCGCTTGCGCGCCCAGCCGACCCGAGCCGGCGAGCAGAAACGCGTGGCCGAGAACGACCAGCCAGCTACGCCGACGCATGCGGTTGGCGGCTCTTCTCATCCGGCCCTCCCGAGCGGCAGAACCCGCGCATGCTAGCAGGGCGGCCTATTGGGCCGGCGTGAGCGGATGCTGCCACCTGAGCCCGGCGAAGCGAGCGAAGTCCGAATCGGTTGTCACGAACGTGCACCCGTGCTCGATCGCGACGGCCGCGTGCTGGGCGTCGGCGACCAGCTTCGCGGTGGCCCTGGCGGCGCGGCAGAGCTCCGTCACCAGCTCCCAGTGCCGGGGACCCGGCCCCACGAGACGGGCGGTCGGTCGCCGCACCAGCTCCCCCGTGAAAGCCAGGGCCTCGTCGAGAGT
The DNA here is from genome assembly GCA_964628275.1 of uncultured Acidobacteriota bacterium. Lineage (GTDB taxonomy): Bacteria > Acidobacteriota > Vicinamibacteria > Fen-336 > Fen-336 > CAZVOI01. The sequence goes on from CAZVOI010001117.1 coordinate 3,993, forward strand.
CGATGGTCGCTTGAAGATGCGGGCGTTGGTCACGATCCGGACGACCCCGACGAGAGCCAGGACCGACAACGCGAAAGGCGCCTCCCCGGTCGCCAGCGAGGTGACCCAGGATGCGAAGCGCTCGTGTTCATGGCTGCCGTCGGCGCGGTGCGCGTACACGAGCACGTTGACGTCCGGCATCAGCACGTCAAGCCTCCGGCCTCGATCGAGCGAACGCGGCCTCGTCGGCGGCCAACAGCAGCTCCGAAGTGCGGTCGAGGTCGATGCCGGGGTGTAGTCCCTCGCCGTCCACCGTCACCAGGCGGAAGGGTGCCGCCTCTTCCGCTACGGGCCGCGCGGTGAGATGGCTGTTCAGGGCTCGGGCGATCAGCGCGCTCAGTGACAGGCCCTCTTGCCGGGCGCGGCGACGAGCCGAACGGCCGAGGTTGTCGTCCAGGGAAATAGTGGTCCTCATATGCCTGATCATACCACGCGTTCATACCGTATGAATCCCAGTGGCCCGCGCGTCTCAGGCGGTGCGTGTGTATGCTCCGATTGCGATGACTTCCGGCACCGTCGCAATGGTCGTCAGCCACACCAAAGCGCCGGCGCTCGCGACCCTGCTCGCGCTGGCGGCCTGGGTGCCGGTCGCCGGCGGACAGGAGGCAGCGGGGCGCCCGAACATCGTCCTGATCCTGGCGGATGACATGGGATTCTCCGATCCCGGCAGCTTTGGCGGAGAGATCCCGACGCCCAACCTCGACCGCTTGGCCGCGGAGGGCGTTCGCTTCACGCAGTTCTACAACGCCGCACGCTGTTCCCCCACGCGCGCGAGCCTTTTGACCGGCCGCACGCCGCATGCGGTCGGCATCGGTCACCTCAACGGACCGGGGACGTACCCCGGCGACCTCGACCGCGGAACGCCCACTCTGGCGGAGCAGCTCCGCGAGGCCGGCTACTCGACCTACATGACCGGGAAGTGGCACCTCACGCCGTGGCCGGGCCCCGGCCACAACCACCCGAGACGCCGCGGCTTCGACCGCTTCTACGGCATCATCGCGAGCATCCGGAGCTACTACAACCCGCCCTCGCTGATGCGCGACGACGAAGCCCTGCCCGCGCCCGGCGGCGACTACCATTTCACCGACGCCGTCAGCGACGCGGCGGTCGGGTTCGTGCACGAGCACGATGCCTCGAAGCCGTTCTTCCTTTACGTGGCCCACGCGGCGCCTCACTGGCCGATGCACGCACGCGAGGCCGACGTCGCGCGGCACCTCGACCGTTACCGCGCCGGCTGGGACGCAGTCCGAGCCGCGCGCCATCGCCGGCTCTCCGACCTCGGCTTCCGGCTTGCCCCGCGCGACGAGCGGGTCGCGCCCTGGGAATCGGCCGAGCCCAAGGCGTGGCTCGTCCGGCGGATGGCCGTCTACGCCGCGATGGTCGAGCAGATGGACCGCGGCATCGGAAGGGTCCTCGACGCACTGGAGCGGCGCGGGATGGCGAAGAACACGCTCGTGCTCTTCCTCTCCGACAACGGCGGCTGTGCCGAGGAGATCGGGCCCGAAGGTCGCTCGAACAACTTCCCGCTGCGGACGCGGGACGGCCGGCCGATCCGCTTGGGCAACGCCACCGACATCCCGCCCGGGCCTGAAGACACCTACGCGAGCTACGGCCTGGAATGGGCCCACGCGTCGAACACGCCCTTCCGCCTCTTCAAGAGCTTCGTCCATGAGGGCGGGATTGCGACGCCGTTCCTTGCCCGCTGGCCCGGCAGGGTCCGGGCGGGCACGACCAGCCGCCAGGTCGGCCACGTCATCGACATCCTGCCGACCTTGCTCGCGGCCGCCGGCGCGCCCCCCCGTCCGCTCGAAGGCCGGGACCTGTTCGGTGGCAACCCCGGCGCGCCGCGAACGCTCTTCTGGGAACACGAGGGTAACCGCGCCGTCCGACAGGGCGATTGGAAGCTGGTCGCCACACACCGCGGGCCGTGGGAGCTCTACGATCTCGGGAAGGACCGGACCGAGCTCTCGAATCTCGCCGCGGCTCGCCCGGACCGCGTGCGGGCACTCTCGGCGCTCCACGACTCATGGGCCGCACGGAGCGGCGTGAAGCCCTGGACCGAACCCCAGACCCCCATCGGCGGCCGCCGCTGAACGTGGCTTGCCGCCTACCGCGCCGTTGACCCCCGACGAAACCCCCTGACATACTCGGCCCTCGGAAAACCTGGGAGACCCATGCGAAAGCTGGCATACGTCGTCTTCGCTGCGCTCGCCGTTCCGCTCGCGGCAGCCGTGCCGCCGGTCCAGGAGGCGCGCCTCGACAACGGCCTGCGAATACTCGTGCTCGAAGACCACTCCGAGCCGCGTGTCGCGTGCAAGATCCTCACGCACTTCGGCGCGGTGGTCGAAGAGCCGGGCCGGTTGGGCAGC
>CAZVOI010001118.1:0-4407 GCA_964628275.1 uncultured Acidobacteriota bacterium
TCAGCTCCGAGCTGACCTCGGCGCGGTCGGTCTTGAGCGGCGTCGATTCGGCGGTGACGACCACGCTCTCCGTGACGTCGCCCACGCTCGCGACCAGGTCGACGCGAGTCACCGCGTTGAGCGTCACCAGCACGTTGCTCCGGGTCATGGTCTTGAACCCCGGTTGGCTCACCTTGACGGAATAGGTGCCGCTCTGCACGGTCGCGAAGTCGTAGCCTCCCGCGGTGTTGGTGACGGCCTCGCGGGCCTGTTTGGTTTCGCTGCTCGTGATCGTGACCGTCGCGCCGGGCATTGCGGCCCCGCTCGCGTCCTTCACGTTGCCCACGATCGAGCCATACAGCACCTGCGCCTGGCTCGTCTGCGGCAGGATCAGCGCTGAGAGTAGACAACCGAACGCAAGACGACAGCGTGTGCTCTTGCTAACTCGGACCCAATCCATGAGAGCCTCCGTGCTCCGGTTCAAACCCGGAGAGATGTACGCTACCGCCATGCCCGCACGACACCGCCCTGGCTAGGTTGACGTGACGTTACTCCTTTGGCGGCGCGAGCGTCAAGAGCGAAGCTGACGGAGTACCGTACGCAATCGGATAGCCTAAGGAGAACACATATGCGACCCCTGCTCACCGGCACCTTTCTGGCCGCCATTATCTCAATGGCGCTCGCGCCTGAAGCCGCCGCGCAGAGCGGCAAAGGCGTCCAGGTGACGCCCAACGCCGCCGCGCAGCGCGTCGACGTCAGCATCGACGGCCAGCCGTTCACCTCTTACATGTGGCCGCTGGCGGCGAAGAAGCCTGTTCTCTATCCGCTGCGCACGGCGCAGGGCACGATGGTCACGCGTGGGTTCCCGCCGCGGCCCGGCGAGCCGACCGACCATCCGCATCACATCGGCTTCTGGCTGAACTACGGCGACGTCAACGGCGTGGACTTCTGGGGCAACAGCGAGGGCTTGAAGCCCGAGGAGCGTACGAAGAAAGGGAGCATCGTCCATAAGGCGATCAAGAGCGCGAGCGGCGGCGCCACGCGCGGCGAGCTCGAGGTGGAATCCGACTGGGTCGGCCCGGCCGGAACCGTGATGCTGAAGGAAACGACGCGCTACATCTTTCGAGCACCCACGGGCGAGCGTGCGATCGACCGCGTCACCACCCTGAAGGCCCAGGACGAGCGCGTCGTCTTCGCGGACACCAAGGAAGGGATGCTGGGCATCCGGGTGGCGCGCGAGCTGCAGCATCCGACGAAAGAGGAACAGACCTTCACCGACGCCAGCGGGAACAAGGAGACGGTGAAGGCCAGCGGGCCGTCCAGCGGCATCTACATCAGCAGCGAAGGCAAGCGCGGCGACGATGTGTGGGGGACGGCGGCGCGCTGGGTCATGCTGCAGGGGAAGATTGGCGGGGAGGACATCACGCTGGCGATTCTGGATCACCCGTCGAATCCCGCGCACCCGACGCACTGGCATGCGCGCGGCTACGGCCTGTTCGCCGTGAATCCATTCGGCGTCAAGGATTTCAGCAAGGGCGCCAAGACGCTCAACTACGCGCTCGAGCCCGGCGGCAGCCTCACGTTCCGCCACCGCGTCGTGATTCTGTCGGCTGCCGTGACGACGGAACAGATGAACAGGCGTTTCGAGGAGTTCGCGAAACCCTGATCATCAAAGCCTATGTCGATCGCCTCACGATGAGCCGCGCGGCCGCGGCCCACGCCGCGGCCATCCTGCGCGACTGTCTCTCTACCGCCGGGCGCGCCCGGATCGTGGCGGCCACCGGAGCCTCCCAGTTCGATTTCCTCGAGGCGCTGACCGCGGCGCCGGGCATCGACTGGCAGCGCGTGGAGATGTTCCACCTCGACGAGTACGTCGGCCTCCCGGCGTCTCACCCGGCCAGCTTCCGACGCTATCTGAGAGAGCGTCTCATCGAGAAGACGGGTCTCGCCACGTATCATCTTCTCGACGGGGAGCTGGACCCGGAGTCGGTGCGAAAAGAAGTCGGCCGCGCGCTCAGCGCGGCGCCGATCGACGTCGCGTTCGCCGGCATTGGGGAGAATGGCCATCTCGCCTTCAACGATCCGCCCGCCGATTTCACCGCGGCGGACCCGTACCTGATCGTCGAGCTGGACGAGGCATGCCGGCGCCAGCAGGTGGGCGAGGGCTGGTTCAAGGACATCTCCGAAGTGCCGACGCGTGCGATCTCGATGTCGATCTCGCAGATCTTGCGCGCGACCGAGATCATCTGCGTCGTGCCGGACACGCGCAAGGCCAACGCGGTGAAGCTGTGCGTCCAGGGACCGCTCTCCCCGAATGCGCCCGCTTCGATCCTGCGCACCCACGAACGCACCACGCTCTACCTCGATCAGCCCGCCGCCGCCCTGCTCGACCCCGACGTCCGCGGGCCTCTGCTCGGATGAGCGGGCCCGGCTCCAGTTTCGAGTCGGCGGGCTTCTGCGATCTCCAGGTCAACGGATTCGCGGGAGTCGATTTCAACGACCCCGCGACGCCGGTCGAGCGGCTGGACGTCGCGGCCGCGCGGATGCGCGCCAGCGGTGTCACCCGCTTCCTGCCGACGATCGTCACCTCGAGCACCGACCACTTCGCCGCCTGCGCGCGCCTCTTGACGCGGTGGAAGAACCCCGCGGCCGCGGGCATCCACATGGAGGGCCCCTACATTTCTCCCGTGGACGGTGCGCGCGGCGCGCACCCGCTCGAACACGTCAGCGCGGCGTCGGTCGACGACTTCGATCGGAGGCAGGCCGCGGCCGAGGGCCGCATCGTGCTGCTCACGCTGGCGCCGGAAGTCGACGGCGCGCTTCGGCTGATCGAGCACGCGGTCGCGCGCGGGGTGCGGGTCGCCATCGGCCACAGCGACGCCTCGCCGTCGCAGGTCAAGGACGCGGTAGCGGCGGGCGCCACGATGTCCACGCATCTCGGGAACGGGTCCAGGAACGTGATGGCCCGGCACCCCAACCTGATCTGGGAACAACTCGCGGCCGACGAGCTCATCGCCGGCTTCATCGTGGACGGCCACCATCTGCCGCCGGCGACGTTCAAAGCGATGTTGAGAGCCAAGGGCGTCGCTCGATCGGTGCTGGTCACCGACGCGGTGGCGCCCGCGGGCTGCCGCCCCGGCCGGTACCGCATCGGCACCATCGACGTGGAGCTGCACCCGGAAGGCAACGTAACGCTGACCGGCACCACGCGACTCGCGGGCGCGGCGCTGACGCTCGACGTGGCCGTCGGGAACGCGGTGCGCTTCGCCGGGATCGCAATCGAAGATGCGCTCGCGATGGCTTCGACTGTCCCGGCGCGGTACCTGGGCATCGAACCGTCCGGTCGGCTGCGTATCTCATGGGATCCCGGCTCCGGCCGGGTTTTGGTGGACGAAGTGACGGGCTGAACTAGCGGCGCGTCAGCGCCGCTAGAGCTACCGTGTGAAACATGTTAGCTTACGGTCATGAAGACGATGAGCGTGCGGGACATCCGCCAACGCTGGCCGGCGGCGGAGCGAGCCTTGCGACACGAAGGGGAGATCATCGTGACGCGGGACGCGCGGCCCGTGGCCAGGCTCCTGCCCTTGGCCGACCGCCCGGTGCGCACGCTCCGGCGACTCGACCTCGCGGAGCTTCGCCGCTGGCGTCAGCGCTTCTGGCGAGGCCAGCCGCCGCAGCCACCCACCGGCGAATGGCTCGATCGCGATCGCGCGGATTGAGGCGCGCCCGCCAGGAATGAGCCTGTATGCCGACACGAGCTGCCTGCTGAAGCTGCTGTGGCAGGAGCCCGAGACGGCCCGCACGGAATTCCTGATCGCCGCCGAGGACACGGTCGTCGTCTCGGACTTGGCGCGCCTGGAAGTCACGGTGCAGATCCAGGCCCGCCGCGCGGCCGGGCTGCTCACGAAGAGGGGGGCGACGCGGCTCGCCCTGCAGTTCGAGACGCTGGTTGGGACGCCGCCCTTCGAGTTGCGCGCTTGCGCCCAGAGTCTCATCGAGGACGCGCGGCTGCAGGCGGGCGCCTCCCGGCCTCGCGCCCACTGCCGCACGCTCGACCGGTTGCACCTCGCGGCAATGGCGGGCATGGGTCTCCGGCGATTGCTCACCAACGACGACGGTCAGGCGCGTGCAGCGCGCGCCCTGGGGATCCGAGTCGTGCTGGCGCGATAGAGGCCGGGACGCCGAACCACGCCTACCGCACGGAGCGGGCGTCCCTCGCGACCACCGACAGTGTCGCCACCGACGAGCCCGGCGCCGCGGATCGCCTCCGGAGACAGGTAAAGGGGGGCGTTCCCGCGATCTGGTAAGTTCAAGGCGATGCTGAGGGCGGAGGGCGTGGCTTCTACTGTCCCTGCGCGGTACCTGGGCATCGAACCGTCCGGTCGGCTGCGCATCTCGTGGGACCCCGGCTCCGGCCGGGTTTCGGTG
>CAZVOI010001119.1:0-1538 GCA_964628275.1 uncultured Acidobacteriota bacterium
CAACGATAAGGGATTTTCCGCTCCGTGCTAGTCTTCACGTGGTTGGCTCCCGCCCGGGAGCGCCGACGTCCCGTTGCGGAGAGGTGCCGGAGTGGCCGAACGGGCCAGGTTGCTAACCTGTTGTGCGGGGTTAACCTGCACCGGGGGTTCGAATCCCCCCCTCTCCGCCAGTTCGTCGGGAACGAGCCCGGCTACTTCCCTTTGGCGTTCCAGACGGCCAGCGTGTCGGGCGAGCCCTGGGCGCGGACGCCGTTGTCGGTCAGGATCTCCTCGGTCGCCGCGACCATGTCCTTGCGCGGAAAGACCAGCGCCTCCTGGCTGCGCCCCTGGAAATCGAAGACGACGTAGTCGTCCTTCGCGTCCCGAAGCAGCTCGACGAGATGCCGCAGGTTCTTCACCGGAGTCCCGTTCACGCTCTTCACGGCCTGCGCGACGGCGGGGCTATAGCCCTTCGACAGCTTGTGCGGAAAGAACGGCGACGTGATCACCACCAGTTCCTCGCCTTCGAAGGCCGGCCGGCCGGAACGACGCGTCACCAGCGGGCTGCCGGCGGCGCTCAGCGAGTTGATCCAGTTGACGTTGCTGAAGCTGCCGACGAAGTCCTGGGTCGCGGCCGAGAAGACGATCGGCCCGTAGACGAAGTACGAGGGATAGGCGCCCTCGAGACCGGGCAAGAGTGTCGGGCGCGTCGCGGACAAGGGCAGTTCGATCGCAAGCGCCTGGCCGGCGCGGACCACGGTCAGCGGGACGCGCCCGTTCTTGGCGATCTTCTGGATCAGGTATTGAAAGCGCACCCGCAGGTTGGCCTCGACCTTGACCTGGCCTTCGTTGTCGATCGGCGTGTCGCCGATCCTGGTGATCACGTCCCACGGCTTCAACGGGTATCCCGGGTCGAGCCCATCGTTGTGAGTCACGATCATGCCCTCGACGGATTTGTCGAGCTTCAGGAACGGGCGCAGCGCGGGGTTCTCGAACGTCTGCAGCGTGTCGAACATCGAGGGCTTTCCGTCGTAACGGCCGTCGGCGACGTCGCCGAGGAACAGGTCGATCTCCTCGCCCGGGATGATGTAGCCGATGTTGTCTCCGCCGCCCAGGCGGCTGAAGGCGAGGCCGATCATCTTCTCGGCGCTGAGCGCAGGGCCACCGCTGTTGCCCGGGTTGATCGCCGCGTCGATCTGGATGCGCAGGCCGGAGGTTGGGAAGCTGTAGCCGGCGAACTCGATCCGCGACACGATGCCCTTGGTGATCGAGAGGTTGGTGCCTCCGGTCGGAAAGCCATAGACGAGCACGGCGTCCTTCACATCAGGCAACGCGCGGGCGCGCGGCAGCGGCGGGCGAGTGTCGAACAGCGACTCGTCGTCGAGCTTGAGCACGGCGAGATCGATCCCGGGCGCGATGCTCTCGACGCTCGCCGAGATCTTGTCGCCCGACTGGTTTGCCTGAACCTGCACCTGGTTCGCGTACAGCACCACGTGGGCGTTGGTGAGGATGCGCTTGCCTTCGATGATGATGCCGGTGCCGGTGGCGTCTCGCGGCGC
>CAZVOI010001120.1:0-2546 GCA_964628275.1 uncultured Acidobacteriota bacterium
CGCCTCATTCGCCGCCAACTTCGAGGCGCCGGTGCTGCTGGCGCGCGCGGCGGCCGAGGAGATGCTGCGGCGCGACACCCATGGCGCGATCGTGCTGTTCTCCAGCATGCAGGGGGTGTTCGCGTTCGAGGGCAGCCTCGCCTACGCCTCGCCCAAGGCGGCGCTCGCGCACGCGGCCAAGGTCCTCGCCAAGGAGTACGGCGGCAAGGCCGACATCCGCGTCAACGTCGTCGCCCCCGGCGCCACGGTCGTAGGCATGGCGCGCGCCTCGATCGAGAGCGGCAAGTACGACCCCTACGTGGACCGCGGCACGATCGCCCGCTTCGGCCGGCCCGAGGACGTCGCGCGCACCGTCCGCTTCCTGCTCGAGCCCGACTCCTACGTCACCGGCCAGGTGATCACCGTCGACGGCGGCCTCACGCTGCGCCGCGACCGCCTGGGCTGAGACGCTATTCGGCGACGCGCACCACGCGGAGCGAGCATGCCTCCGGGTCCCACTCCGCCGTGACCGTTCCCGCCGGTCGGGTGCCGATGTATTCGGCCGGTCGCGTCGTGGCCATCGGGATCACGTCCTCGAGCGGCAGGCCGGTGAAGCGGACGGTGTTGCCGATCGCGGCCGGGAGCGCGAGGGCCGAGCCGGCGAGGTTCGAAGCGCCGGGGGCCGCCACGCGGCCCGTCGCGTCGAGCTCTACCTTCTGGCCGCCGATCGTGTAGACGCCGGGAGGCATGCCGGCCGCGGCCATGGCGTCGGTGACGAGGATCGTCCGTGCGGGAGTCTTGGCGCGGATCATCGAGCGGACCGTCGCGGGCGGCAGATGGTGGCCGTCGACGATGAAGCTCGCGAGCAGGCGATCCTCGCCGAGCTGCTCCCACAGCAGGTTCGGATGGCGCGGCAGCGTGCCCGCGCAGCCGTTGCCGAGGTGCGTCGAGAGCGTGGCGCCGGCTGCGACCGCGTCCTGGATCTGCGCGCGGTTCGCTGCCGTGTGGCCGATCGCCACGCGTACCCCTGCCCCGACAAGATGCTCGACCAGCGGGAGGGAACCCTGGACCTCCGGAGCGAGGGTCACGAGCCGGATCCGACCCTCGGCCGCGTCCTGGCGGCGCCGGAAGTCGTCGACGTCGGCGCCCCGCACGTGCTCGCGGGCGTGCGCGCCGCGCGGGCCGTCGTCGGGTGAGATGTACGGCCCCTCCATGTGGATTCCCGCGATGGCCGGATGCCCCGCGCGCAGCAAGGTTCGAACGCAGGCGGCGAACGTCTGCAGCGAGGACGTGATGAGCGTGGGCAGGAAGCGCGTGACCCCGGTCGCCCCGATCGCCGCGACCGCGCGAAGCACGTCGTCGGGCGTCGCTCTCGGGTCGCCGAAGTCGACGCCGGCGAAACCGTTGACCTGGAGGTCGACGAGTCCCGGAAGCTCCAGCGTCCGCGGCGCGGAGCTCGGCCCCGGCGCTCCCGCCGCGTCGCCGCGGCCGAGCCCGAAGCCAGCGCCGACCGCCGCGGCGCTCGCGAGAAAGAGTCGGCGTGACGAGTCGGCGTGGTTCACGCCGCGGATCGTGCCACATAACGGGCGCGCATGATCAGCGTCAAGGGCAGCGTCCTACGGACCCGACTTGCGCTCGTCGTTCTCGCGCCCGCGGCGGCGATGTCTGCCGCAACCGACTGAGCTGGTCGTAGCCTAGCGCGCCTCGACAAGCTCGGGGCCGCCGTCCGTCAGGCTCTCCACGTCGAGGAAGCGGCGCTGCGCCGCGCGCCAGCGGGCGCGAGCCCAGGCCGCGTGGTGCGAGGCCCGCTCGGGCTCGAGCCTCACCGCCTGCGCGTACAGCCGGACGGCCTCGTCCCAGCGCCCCGCGCGTGCGGAGTCGAGCGCGTCGCGCGCCGACGCCTCCCCCGCCCGCGCGCGCGGCTCTTCCCCGGGTCCGTACAGGAAGACCTCGGCGAGCACCAGACGCGGCCCCGGCCCCTGGAATGCGAGCCGCACTTCGTCCGCCTCGCGCTCGAGGAGCGGCACCACCAGCAGCGCCTGGCGACCGGCGCGGGGCGCGCCGTTTACCCACTGGAATCCGGAGCGAGCCGGGCCCTCGGCCACCACTTGCCCGTCGATCGACGCGGCCCAGGGCACCGCGAGCGGTGAGGCCTCGAGATCGACCGCGAGCACGAGAGCCGACAGCCGCCGTGCGGGGTTGACGCGAACCACGAGCCCGCTGCCTCGAGCCAGGCCCTCCGCCGAGCTCCACGCCGTGGCCGGGTCGCGGTCGAGCGCCTCGCCTCCGATGTCGCGTCCAGCCAGCGTCGCGAGGCGGATCGCGTCCCTCGGGACGGGTCGGGACTCGTCGTAGGGCGGCTGGAAGCCGTGGAAGGTAGTGAAGCCAGACGTCTCCGTCTCCTCGAAAGAACCTCCCATGGCGCGCAGCCGCTCGCGGAAGCCGGCGGCCCGAGGCATTCCCCGCGAGAGTCGGTCCGAGAGCACCCACGCGGGCAGCGGGTCGAGGTCCACCTCGTCGCGGAACCGCAGCGGGTCGCCGGGGATTCTCTCGTTCCAGGCCTGGCT
>CAZVOI010001121.1:0-2125 GCA_964628275.1 uncultured Acidobacteriota bacterium
TCGCGCTGGCGACGAGAACCAAGAGGAGGCGATGCCACATGCCAGCTCCTTGCACATTGTCAGAAAGAATCGGGTGAATCCCCGCTATCCCCTTCGCCCGAACGCGGCCCAGAAGGTCTCGCGTACACCCTTTCTTGGGAACGGACAAGGGAAAAGTTGACCCAGCAGTGCGAAGAGGAAGGGTTCTCAGAAACACGCCCCGCTTCTCGTCAGCGCAGGTAGCCCATCGCGCGCAGGCGCTCGGCGATCTCCGGGTCGATGCGGACCCCCTTCTCCACCACGCCCCTCTGGCGTTCGGCGAGATGCGCGTCGAGCAGCGCCGCCATGCGCTTCGCCTCGGCGGGCTCGCGGGCGATCAGGTTGGCGTTCTCGCCCGGGTCGACGCGCCGATCAAAGAGGAACTCGGCGCCCGGCGCCACGGCCTTGCCCTCGTAGGCCTCCGGGTCGTCCGCCGGCGGGGATGCGTTTCGCGCGTAGGTCCATCTCCCGTCGGAAACAGAGGTCTGCACGGACGCATCGGGAAAGAGCGGCACGCCGAGCGCCGCGAAGCTGGGGAGGTCCGCTTGCTCGCGAGCGCCGGTGATCAGCGGCACGAGCGACGTGCCCTCGAAACTGTCGGGAACGGGTACGCCCGCCAGCTCGAGCAGCGTCGGCGCCACGTCGAGGTTGCGCACCTGCGTCGCCACGCGCAGCGGCGGCTCGACGCGGAACGGGAAGCGGAGAACGAGCGGCACCCAGGCGACCGGCGTCAGCACGTTGCGGGCGTGGCCGTGGACGCCGTGCTCGCCGAAGGCCTCCCCGTGGTCGGCGACGAAGACGATCAGCGTCTGCTCCAGATCTCCCGTCGCGGCGATCTGCTTGCGCACCCGCTCGATCGCGTCGTCCACCCAGCGGATGGCCGCGAGATAGGCGCCCTTGCTGTCGGTGCCGAAGGTCTTGAAGTGCGGGGGTGCCGCGTACTCGTGCACGTCCATGAAGTGGAGGTACAGGAAGAACGGGCGCGCGGGGTCGTGCGCGTCGAGCAGCCGCCCGGCCTCCTCGACGACGCGGTCGGCGTGGGGCCAGAGCGAGGGCTGGCCGAGGCGCGGGTCGCCGCCCGTCTTCGGGAACATGTAGCGGTCGAAGCCCTGCTGGAAGCCGAAGCTCTGGTGGAGCCAGCCGTTGGTCTGGACGGCGTAGGTCGCGTAGCCGGCGTCGTGCAGCACCTCGGCCAGGGTCACCGCTCCGTCGGCCAGGCCGTCCCGGGCCTCGCGCATTCCATGGCTGCGCGGCCACAGCGAGGTGAGGAGCGATGCCACCGAGATCTTGGTCCAGCTGGACTGCGCGCGGTCGCGCTCGAAGAGAACGCCGCGCTCGGCCCAGCGGGCCAGCTCCGGGGACGTGTCCTCGGCGAAGCCGTAGGGGGTGGTGAAGTCGGCGCGGAGCGTGTCCACGAGGATCAGCACGAGGCTCGGTTGCCCGAGCGCTTGGAGTTGCGCCGGGATCTCGGCCGGAGCGACCCTGCGCTCGCAGCCGAGCGCCAGGAACGAGAGACCCAGGCTGGCGAAGAGCCCGATCCGTTGCCCGCGCGCTCTCGGCTTCACGCTAGGGGAGCGCATCGAGTGCCTGCTTCGCACGGACGCGAAGTTCGGCCGAGGCGAGCTCACTTCCGACGACTGCGGCCAGAAGCGGTCGCGCCTGTGCGGGGCGCCCTGCGTCGCGGTAGGCGAGCCCCAGGTGGAGCTTCGCGTCGGGGAGATCTGGCGCGCCCGTGTGCGCGTCCTCCAGGATCGAGATGGCGCGTTCCACGAGCCCCTTCTCCAGGTAGAGCGCGCCCAGGGTGTCCATCACAGTGGGGTTCTTCTCGTCGAGGCGGTACGCCTCCTGCGCGGCGGCGAGGGCCCCGTCGAGGTCCCCCTTTGCGGCGAGCAGCTCGGCCAGATTGTTATGGGGACGCGCGTCGCGCTCATCGAGGGCGGCGGCGTTCCGGTAGGCGGCGGTCGCCGGCTCGGTCTCGCCGAGCTGCTGGAGCGCGACGCCCTGGATGAAAGCGATCTCGGCGTCCTCGGGGCGCGCCTCGAGGTAGCGCGTGCAGTCATCGCGGGCGCCGGCCCAGCGCCCGCTCGCGGCGCGAAAGACGCAGCGC
>CAZVOI010001122.1:0-5286 GCA_964628275.1 uncultured Acidobacteriota bacterium
CAGAAGAAGGTGAGCACCGCTCCCAAACCGCTCAGCATCGTGCGCGACAGGCCGCCGCGTTCGAGACCGATCTTCACGAGGACGGCGATCGCGGCGGCCGAGAGCACGGTCGCCGAGAGCAGGCGGCCGAAGAAATCGGAGAGGAAGCTCGTCCAGTCGAGCGCGCGGTCGCCCCAGCCTCCGACGCAGATCAGCACCAGCACCGCGCTGAGCCGCGCCCACACGGCGGGCGTGGGTCGACCGGCCGTCGCCTGAAGCACCACGACGACCGGCAGCAGCGACTCGAGGCCGGGCATGAAGACGATCGTGGCGGTGACCAGCGAGACCACGCGGCCGACGCCGCCCTCGCGAATGCCCGACACGACTCCGGCTGCCACCACCGCCTGCAGCAGCAGCATCAAGAAACGCCACACGCGGTGCGGCTGGTATTGGAGCACCGCCTTCAGCGGGATGTACTCGGTGAAGACGGTGCCGACCACGAACTGGAGCGCGACACCCGCGAGGAAGAACGCCAACATCCGGCGCTTGTCCGCGCCGAGACGAGACGCGGCCAAGAGCGCCAGCGCCAGCAGCGCCGCCGCATCCGGCAGGTCTCCCGAGAACGCGCTCGGGAAGCTGTGGTGCGCCGAGCGTAGCTTCAGCAAATCCAGCCACTCTTGGGTCATCGGCGTGCCACGCGACATCGACCAGGCCGCGATCGGCAGCAGCGGCACCACCGCGCAAGCCAAGAGTTGGAGCGTCTTCTTGACACCCGCCTCGCGACGCTCGGCCAGCACGACCAGCATCATCGGCACCAGCACGTAGGCGGAGTAGAGCAGGTGGTTGTATGCCCCGAGCGAGAGCGCCAAGAGCGGCAGGAAGCGCCGGCCTTCGACGAACCACACCATCGCCCAGATGGTGAGCGCGGACGCGAGGTGCGAGTGGCTGAAGGCGACGCGATAGAGCGCCTCGCCCGCGAGGCCGATCCGCACCGGGAACGCGAACGCGAGGGCGAGCGCCCCGGCGGCCGGGCCGCCAGCCCAAGCACCGAGTCGATACGCGCCGGCCAGGGTCGCGGCGATCGCGACGACGTAGAGCACGAAGAACGCCAGCGGGATCCAGTCGGTGCTCGGCAGGATCGCGCCGAGCGCGCGGTAGAAGACGGTCGGGAATTTCTCGGCGGTCGCCACCATCACGTCCCCCGGGTAGAGGGACGGGTTCATCAACCGCTTCAGGATCGGCACGGTGATCCCGTGGTTGGAGTCACCGTATCGATACCCCGTGAGGACCGTGCCCGCGAGCGCGAGCAGGCACGACAGCGTCGCGCCTTCGAGGGCCGTCAGGCCGAGCGTTCGGCCCGGACGAGCCGCTACTTCACTTCCCAGATGTCGCCCGCGCGCAGCAGCTTCCCGAGATCGCCCTTGCCCTTCTTGGCGATGATGTCGTTGACCTGGTCGCTCATCAGGTCTTCGTAGCGCGGAGCGGCGACCGCGCGCAGCACGCCGATCGGCGTCGGGAACCCGGGCTGGCTGTCCATCCGCGAGAGCAGGAACGCGTAGCCGGGGTTCGGGTGGCGTTCGTCGTGAACGACCAGATCCTTCTCGGTGACCCCGTTGCCGAGCGTCACGACCTCGAGATTCAGGCCGCTCATGCGGATGCCCTTGTCTTTGTTCTTGCCGAAGATCAAGGGTTGCCCGTGCTCGACCGCGATCGTATGGTCGTCACGTACGTCCTTTTCCGCGATCGCCTCCCAGGCGCCGTCGTTGAAGATGTTGCAGTTCTGCAGGATCTCCAGGAACGCCGAGCCCTGATGCGCCGCGGCCTTCTTCAGCGTCGACTTCAGGTGCGCCTGGAACACGTCGACCGAGCGCGCCACGAAGGTCGCCTCGGCGCCGAGCGCCAACGAGAGCGGGTAGAACGGCCGGTCGACGGATCCGTAGGGCGTCGATTTGGCCTTCTTGCCGACTTCGGAGGTGGGCGAGTACTGGCCCTTGGTGAGGCCGTAGATCTTGTTGTTGAAGAGCAGCACCTTCACGCCCAGGTTCCGGCGCAGCATGTGGATCGTGTGGTTGCCGCCAATCGAGAGCGCGTCGCCGTCGCCGGTAGCGATCCACACCTCGAGGTCCGGGTTCGTGGCCTTGAGCCCGGTGGCCACCGCCGGCGCGCGGCCGTGGATCGTGTGGAAGCCGAAGGTGTTCATGTAGTACGGGAAGCGGCTCGAGCAGCCGATGCCCGAAACGACCGCGAACTTCTCGCGCGGGATGCCGAGCTCGGGAAAGATGCTCTGCACCGCAGCCAGGATCGCGTAGTCGCCGCAGCCCGGACACCAGCGGACCTCCTGGTCGGTCTGGAAGTCCTTCTTCGTGTAGACCGGCAGGGTCGCCGTCACTTGAGTAGCTCCTCGATCTTGGCCTCGATCTCGGCCACCTTGAACGGCTGTCCCTGGATCTTGTTGAAGCCTTGCGCGTCCACCAGGTATTTCGCGCGCAGCACCATCACCAGCTGGCCCATGTTCATCTCGGGCACCACGACCTTCTTGTAGCGCTTCAGCACGTCGCCGAGGTTCCTCGGCAACGGGTTCAAGTGCCTGAGGTGGACGTGCCCGACCTTTCGGCCACGGGCGCGGGCCGCGCGCAAGGCCGCCGTGATCGGCCCATAGGTCGAGCCCCAGCCGACGAGCAGCAGGTCGCCTTCGGGATCGCCGACCGGAATGGCCTCCGGAATGTCCTGAGCGATGCCCTCGACCTTGGCGGCGCGCAGCCGGACCATCGTTTCGTGATTCAGCGGCTCGTAGTTGATGTTGCCGGTCACGTCCTGCTTCTCGATGCCGCCGATCCGGTGCTCGAGGCCCGGCGTCCCCGGAATCGCCCAGGGGCGCGCCAGCGTCTGCGGATCGCGCTTGTAGGGTTGGAACCCTTCTGGGTCCGTCGCGAACTTGACCGGGATCTCCGGGAGATCCTCGACCGATGGGATCCTCCACGGCTCGGCGCCGTTCGCCAGATAGCCGTCGGAGAGCAGGATCACCGGCACCATGTACTTGATCGCGATCCGACTCGCCTCGAAGGCCATCCAGAAGCAGTCGCCGGGTGTCGCGGCCGCCAGCACCGGCACCGGCGCCTCCGAGTTGCGCCCGTAGAGTGCTTGCAGCAAATCGGCCTGCTCGGTCTTGGTCGGCAAGCCCGTCGAAGGACCGCCGCGCTGGATGTTGCAGATCACCAGCGGCAGCTCGGTCGCGATCGCAAGCCCGATCGCCTCCATCTTGAGCGCCATGCCCGGTCCCGACGTGGTGGTGATCGCGAGCGCGCCGGCGTAGGCCGCGCCGATCGACGACGCCACCGCCGCGATCTCGTCCTCGGCCTGAAACGTCACGACGCCGAAGCTCTTGAACATCGCGAGCTCGTGCAGGACGTCCGAGGCGGGCGTGATCGGGTAACTGCCCTGGAACAACTTGACGCCGGCCTTCTGTGACGCCGCCACGAAGCCGAGCGCCAACGCGGTGTTGCCGTTGATGTTGCGGTAGGTCCCCGGCTCGAGCTTGGCCGGCGGGATCTCGTAGCTCGTCTGGAACGCTTCGGTGGCTTCGCAGTAGGAGTAGCCGGCCTTCATCGCCAGCTTGTTGGCTTCGGCCAGCGCTGCCTTCGACTTGAACTTCTCGTCGAGCCAGCGTTGCGTCCCGTCCATCGGCCGGTTGTAGAGCCAGTAGCACATGCCGAGCGCGAAGAAGTTCTTGCAGCGGTCCATGCTCCTCGCGTCGAGGCCCAGCTCCTTGAGCGCCGCGCGGGTGAGCTTGGTCAGCTCGACCTTGAACAGGCGATAACCGTCGAGCGACTGGTCCTCCAGCGGGTTCGTCTTGCAGCGCGCCTTCTTGAGGTCGACTTCCTTGAAGTCGTCGACGTTGACGATCAGGATGCCGTTGGTGCGCAGGTCCTTGATGTTCGTCTTCAGCGCCGCCGGGTTCATCGCGACCAGAACGTCGACCGAATCGCCCGGCGTGTAGACGTCGGACGAGGAGAAGTTGACCTGGAAGCCGCTGACGCCGGGCAAGGTTCCCGCGGGAGCGCGGATCTCGGCCGGGAAATCCGGGAACGTCGCCAGGTCGTTGCCATAGAGGGCGGCGGTGTTGGTGAACTGGCTGCCGGTGATCTGCATTCCGTCGCCCGAATCTCCGCAGAACCGGATGACGGCTCGATCGAGAGTCTCGCGCTTCTTCGTCGGCGCTAAGGTCGTGGCCATGTCTCGCCTCTTGTCCCCCCGTGTGGCTTCCGGCGAGGCGCTGCTGCGAGCGTGCGCCTCCGGCGGGAAAGTATACCGTGTAAAGTACGCTGGCTTGCGGTCCCCGATCCTGTTCGCGACCGCCTCGCTGCTGGCGGCCGTCTCGACGGCCCAGGCCGAGCCGATCGCGGTCAAGAGCGTGCCGGTGCCGCTTTCGGCGGCCGATCCGGCGCAAGTCGCCGTGGGCGCGCTGCGCTATCGTGGCGGCCTGGTCCTGACGTCCGAGCACCAGCGCTTCGGAGGCCTTTCGGGACTGCGCGTTTCGGCTGACGGAAAGCGCCTCGAAGCCGTCTCGGACGAGGGCCATTGGTTCACGGCGCGGCTCGTGTACGACCGCCAGGGCCGTCTGGCGGGCCTTGCCGACGCGGAAATAGGCGCCCTCCTGGACCCTGCGGGCAAGCCGCTGCGGAACAAGATCGAGCAGGACGCCGAGGCACTGACCGCGTTGCCCGACGGATCGCGCCTCGTCGGCTTCGAGCGTCACCACCGGATCCTGCGCTACCCAAAGAGCCTGGCCGACGTCCCCCAGGTGTTCCCGCCTCCCCCGGGCCTCGAACAGGCGCCGCTCAACGAAGGGCTCGAGTCGCTGGTGGCGCTGTCGGATGGCAGCGTCCTCGCGCTCACCGAGGATATGACCGAGCAGGGCTTGCTTCGTGGCTGGCTGTGGCGCGACGGCCGTTGGTCGACGCTGCGCTATCGCCTGAACGGAGCCCCCCGGCCCTCGGACGCCACGACGCTCCCCGGCGGCGATCTGCTCGTCCTCGAACGCAGCTACTCGCCCCTCAAAGGGCTGCATTTGCGCCTGGTGCGCGTGGCGCTCCGCTGCATCAAGCCCGACGGCACGCTCCAACCCCAGGAGATCGCCGAGCTCCGGCCGCCGCTCACCGCCGACAACCTCGAAGGCGTCTCCGTCCGCCGCAACGAGAAGGGCGAGACGATCGTCTACCTGCTGTCCGACGACAATTTCAGCGGGCTGCAACGGACGCTCTTGATGATGTTCGCGCTCGAGGAGTAGCCCGGCAGGAGTCTCGAGTC
>CAZVOI010001123.1:0-1618 GCA_964628275.1 uncultured Acidobacteriota bacterium
GCGTCGGCCGCGCGCAGCCCGCCGAGGTTGCCGGTCGTGCTCTTGCTGCTGCTGACGAAGAAGCCCAGCGTGGAGGTCGGCTGGTTCGCCGTCGGGCTGGTCGACGTGGCGGCGTCCTTGCCACCGCAGGCCAAGAGCATGCAACCGGCGACGCAGGCGACCACGTGGATTTCGTGCTTCATGAGAGCCTCCATGCTACTCGGCCGGCAGCCGGATCCGCACCTCGGCGCCGCCGCCCGCTCGGTTGGCGGCGACGACGGTCCCGCCGTGCTCAATCACGATGCGCCGCACGATCGAGAGCCCGAGCCCGGTGCCGCCTTGCCGCTTCGTGAAGAAAGGCTCGAAGACGCGGCCCAGATCGCCCTCCTCGAAGCCCGCCCCGCTGTCCGATATCCCGCACTCGACGACCGGGCGCCCCGCGACGCTGACCAGCCTCGCCTCCAATCGCACGTCGCCGCCGCGCGGAGAGTGGCGGATCGAGTTGTCGAGCAGGTTGCGGAAGGCGTGGACCATACGCCTCGCGTCCATGTGCAGCGGCGGAAGCCCCGACGCAAGCGCGACGCGGACCGGGACACCCGCTTCGCGCGAGAGATTCTGGCAGGCCAGCGCGGCCTCGGAAACGACGTCTTCGAGCGCCCCCACGGCCAACTCGGGCGGGTTCGGCTTGCCGTACTCGAGCAGGTCGCCCATCAGTTCGGACAAACGCGTCACCTGCTGGCGCAAGGCCGAAACGAATCGGGCGTGCTCGCCAAGCACGCCCACGCGCGCCTCGAAGGCGTCGAGCGTCGCCGAAAGCCCGAACAGCGGGTTGCGCACTTCGTGAGCGACACCCGCCACCAGCGCCCCCAGCGCGGAGAAGGTCTGGCTCTCGCGCAGCTCCGCTTCGGCGCGCAGGCGCTCGCTGATGTCTTCCACCACGCCGACGTAACCGAGATGCTTGCCTGCGTCGGCCACGGGCGCGGCCTTCACGTGGACCCAGACCGTCGTGGCGTCGGGCCGAACGTAGCGGTGCACCACGTCCGCGTTCTCCAGCCGAGCCGCGGCATCAGCGTAGGCGGCGAGCGCGCGCGCTTTGTCCTCGGGGTGGATGGCGGCTTGCCACGCGCGGCCGAGGGCTTCCTGGAAGGTCATTCCGGCCAGTCGCAGCAGCGTCGGGTTGGCGTAGACGTTGGCTCCGCCCGGGTCGGACAGGAAGATCCCGACCGGCGCTGCGTCGGCCATCGCGCGAAAGTGGCCCTCGCTGCCACCGAGCGCGCTCAGCTCCTCGGCCATTCCAGCGCGGATGCTAGCGCACGCCTCGCTTGGCACAGCTGCTTTCCAGCGGGCAGCCTCGGCACAGTGGACGCCCGCGGCAATGGTCCTTGGCGAGGCGAACGATCTGGGCGTGGTAGTCGTTGAAGAGAGGAGCCTCGCTCGGCAGGCAGTCCATGAAGAAACGCTGGAGCTGATCGTAGGCCTCGTCGCCGCGGATCCATCCCAGCCGCGAGAACACGCGCCGCGTGTAGGCGTCGACCACGAACAGCGGCTTCTCGGCCGCGTACAGCGCGATCGAATCCGCCGTCTCCGGACCAATCCCCGGTACCGCGAGCAGCTTCTCCCGGAGCCGGACGGCTGGAAC
>CAZVOI010001124.1:0-3926 GCA_964628275.1 uncultured Acidobacteriota bacterium
GACGGTCTCGTTGTAGGTCTTCAGGTAGGCCACGCACTCGACGCATTCGGCCAGGTGCGCGTCGAACTCGTCCCGCTGCGACCGGGGAAGCTCCCCGGACAGGTACTCCATCAGGAAGTCGATGAATGTCCGGCACGTCACGACCCAGCCCCTCCGTCGGCCCCCGTCGCCTCTAGGATGCGCGATCCCTGTCCGAGGTTTCAGTAACCGCAGCCGGGGGTCGCGCATCCCAATAGCGAGGAGTGAATCATGACACGGTTGGCTCATCGTTATTCGCTGATCGCCCTTGCCGCCCTGTTCTTCTGCATGGGCGCGGCACAAGCTGCCGACCCCGTTCGGAAGGTCGCCCAATGGAACCTCGGCAAGGACAATCTCGCGATCCAGGGCTACGACCCGGTCGCCTATTTCCCCAAAGGAGGGGGCGCGGTCATGAAGGGAGACGAAAAGATCACCGCCGAATACGGCGGCGTCGTGTACCGCTTCGCTTCGTCGGCCCACCGCCAGACGTTCCTCGCGAACTCCGGACGCTACGAGCCGGCCCACGGCGGCTGGTGCTCGTACGCCATGCTCGAAGGAGACAAGGTTCAGGTTGACCCCAGGAGCTTCGTCGTGGCGGAGGGTCGACTCTTCCTGTTCTACAAGGGGCTTCTGGGCGACACGCGCGCCAAGTGGCGGAAGGCCGACCACGCGACCGAAGCGAAGACCGCGGACGGCATGTGGAAAAAGCTCAGCGGCGAATCCCCCCGCACGTCCGGACAGGAGAAACCGATGTCCTATCGAAGACCGTCGCGGGAGGAGCTCAAGACAAAGCTCACCCCCGAGCAATTCGAAGTGGTCTGCAACGCGGACACCGAGCCGCCGTTTCGCAATGCCTACTGGGACCACCACGAGCGCGGGATCTACGTGGACGTCGTGTCGGGAGAGCCGCTGTTCAGTTCGCTCGACAAGTTCGACTCGGGTACGGGTTGGCCCAGCTTCACGAAGCCGCTCGAGCCGGGGAGTATCGCGGAGAAGGAAGACTTGGAGCTGGGTGCACCGCGCACCGAGGTGACGTCAACAAAGGGCGGCTCGCATCTCGGGCACGTGTTCGACGACGGCCCGAAGCCGACAGGTCGCCGGTACTGCATCAACTCGGCCTCGCTTCGGTTTATCCCGGCGGACAAGCTCGAAGCGGAGGGCTACGGCACGTACGCCCCGCTTTTCGGCAGCCGCGCGAAGGCCGAGCCCGCAAAGCCCGGGGCGAAGCGCGAGGTCGCCATGCTGGCCGGAGGCTGCTTCTGGGGGATGGAGGACATCCTGAGGAAGGTCCCCGGAGTGTTCTCGACCCGCGTCGGCTATACGGGCGGTGACCTTAAAAACCCCAAGTACGGCGACGTGCACGCCGGCAGCACCGGTCATGCCGAGTCGGTTGAGGTGACGTTCGATCCGGCGGTCATCAGCTACGAGAAGCTCCTCGAGACCTACTTTTTTCGGATGCACGACCCGACGACGCTCAACCGACAGGGGAACGACACCGGCACGCAATACCGCTCGGCGATTTTCTATCACTCCGAGCAGCAGCAAAAAACCGCCGAGTCGGTGAAGGAGCGGATTGGCAAGAGCGGGCGATGGAAGCGACCAATCACGACCGAGATCACGGCGGCCGGGCCGTTCCACCTGGCCGAGGCGTACCACCAGAAGTACCTCGAGAAGGACCCCGGCGGTTACACCTGTCACTTCCTGCGCGATTGAAGCGGGACGACCGGGAGGACGAAGCGCACGGGTCCCGAGTCGTGTCGACGGTCCGCTCCGGGCACGTCGGAGCCGAAAAAGCTAGGCGCAGTGGACCTTGCGGTTCCTGCCGACCCTCAGGTAGGTTTCCGCCGCGAGCAGCACTCCCGCGGTGGGCGCAAGGAAGTAGACCCACAGCGCCGTGTAGCGCGAAGCGCCAAGAGCGGAACCGAGTGTCCACGCGGGGTTCATGCTCATCCCCGACAACGGTGCTTCGAAGGTGATGTACAAGACGACCAGAACGCCGGAGAACAGGCCCGTGTCACGATCGCAAACTACCGCTACCGACGAAAAACCGATTGAGGGAATTGCGCGCGGAGCGGGCGTGGTCGCAGGGCGAGCTGGCCGAGCAGCTCGGGGTCTCGCGGCAGACGATCAAGGCGATCGAGACCGGGGAATATGATCCGAGCCTGCCGCTGGCTTTCAAGATCGGCCTCCTGTTCAAGCAACCGCTCGAGCGGATCTTCGTGCCCGAAGCGTGAGGACGTGGGTGTGGAATTGCCCCGATTTTGAGCACACCTGATCAAGTTAGTTTTCCCGTGCGATGCTCCGCGCAGCGCGACTCTCACGGCGCCGATCTCGTACTCGCGATCAAATCGGGGCAATTCCAGCGTTTCAGTCCCCGCCACCGCAGCCGGACGAACAGCCGGATCCGCCGTCGCTCGAGCCACCGTCGCTCGAATCGCCGCCCGACCCACCTTCGCTCCATTCACCATCAGCGCCGCCACCGCCTGACTTGCCGCCCCCGAACTCGGGCATGTCATGGCTCGCATCGCCATCACCACTCGAGCCGTCGAACCAACCATAGAGCGGGGCGTCGCTGCCGGTCGCTCGGGCATCACCGCGGTCGCGTGGCCGTCGCTTCGGCGGGGGCGTGGCTGCACCGGGGCGGGATGCGAACTTGGGCATGCCCCAAAACGCCTCCGGAGGCTCCACGTTGAACTCCGCCTGATACAACTCGAGGGTCGCCACGTACTGCTCCTGGAACTTCGCGGTCTGCTCGTCGGCCGGCGCCAGCTCGGGGTTGTGATCGAAGTTGCGCCCGAGCACCTCATCGCAGAATTCGCGATAGCCCCGGCTGAACAGCAGGTGCTCGTGCCACACCTGGTCGATCACGCGCGCCGGCGTCACCGGGAAATCCGAGACCATCCCTAGGTAGACGAACTTCTTATATTCGCCGATCGCGCGCAGCGCGAACGGTCGGGTCCAGCTCAACTTGCGAGTGAGCTTGTCCGCGAATGCCAGCGTGGACGCATCCGATCCGCCGAACATGGCCCGAAGCTTGTCGAGCAGGCCCGGTGGCGCCAGATGGTCGAAGTGGTAGTTCCTCACGCGTAACCAGAGATCCTTTTTCGAGCCGATGTACGTGGGGCCTGCCCGCATCATGGATCGCATCTCCTCTGGAAGGCGCACGGCGAGAGTCTACCCGAGGCTTCTTCGCAGTGCCGACGACGATGCGTTGTCATCCGCTGCCGCCGGAAGGGGGCCCGTCGTCTACAAACCGCTGGTAAGAACAGGCGGATATGCCTATGGAGAACATTACTATCCTGGACTATTGCAACATCCCGTCATCAAGGAGTCCGTGCTTCGATTGGGGAAAATAGATTTCACGATCGACAAATACGGACTGCGGAACACGTCCCTTCCGGAACAGTCTCGAATCTTCGCGCTTGGCGATTCATTCTGCCTCGGCTATCACATGTTGCAAGAAGCGACCTTTGAGGAACGGCTCCGTTACAGACTGAGGGAGCCGGTTTACAACATGGGCGTCAACGGCTCGTCCCCGCTCCCGGGTTCCCCGTACTCCCGGAGGTAGCGCTCGAAGTGCTCCTCGAACAGCCCGTAAACGACGGTGCGCTCGGGGTGGCGGGCCCTGTAGCCGCCCGCGGGTTTGGTGAGGGGCATGCCTCCGCAACCGGAGGAGGCGGGGCCCGTCTCCAACATGTCTCCGTGCGCCGGTCAAAACCGGCGAGGTGTAGCGAATGCAAGAGTCGTACGGTGAAGGCGTAGCGAGTCACACCGGCCCCGAGTCATGCGCCAACGATCGCGAGGTCGTGGGTGAAGCGTTGACAGGGGTACGTGCGGGCCGGGTATCGAGCCGCGAAAGTTTTGGACAACTCCGGGGTGCCGACGCCGTGGAGACAGGCGGAAGGCCA
>CAZVOI010001125.1:0-5544 GCA_964628275.1 uncultured Acidobacteriota bacterium
CCCCCAACCACCCAGAGCCGGACCGCTTCTGGCGCATGATCGAACGCCACAAGGTGAACGTCTTCTACACGGCGCCCACCGCGATCCGCGCCTTCGTGCGCTGGGGCGAGCAGTGGCCGCGCAAGCACGATCTGTCGAGCTTGCGTTTGCTCGGAACGGTGGGGGAGCCGATCAACCCGGAAGCCTGGATGTGGTACCACGCGGTGATCGGCGGCGAGCGCTGCCCGATCGTGGACACCTGGTGGCAGACCGAAACCGGCGCGATCATGATCACGCCGCTGCCGGGGGTGACGCCCACCAAGCCCGGTTCCGGCACGCTGCCCTTCTTTGGCGTCGTCCCGGACGTCGTGGACAGGGAAGGCAAACCGGTGCCGCCCGGAGAAGGCGGCCTGCTGGTCCTCAAGAAGCCCTGGCCCTCGATGTTGCGCACGGTTTACGGCGACCCGGATCGCTACGTCTCGCAGTACTGGTCCAAGTTCCCGGGCATCTATTTCACTGGCGACGGAGCGCGCCGCGACGCCGACGGATACTTCTGGATCATGGGCCGCGTCGACGACGTGATCAACGTCGCCGGCCATCGGCTCGGCACGATGGAGATCGAAAGCGCCCTCGTCTCCCACCCGATGGTGGCCGAGGCGGCGGTCGTGGGACGGCCCGACGATTTGAAGGGCCAGGCGATCTCGGCGTTCGTCACCGTCCAGGGTGGCATCGAGGCAAGCGAGGCGCTGCGCGCGGAGCTGAAGGCGCACGTCGTCAAGGAAATCGGCGCCATCGCGCGGCCCGAGGAAATCCGTTTCGCCGACGCCTTGCCGAAGACGCGCAGCGGCAAGATCATGCGCCGGCTGCTGCGCGACATCGCCTCCGGGCAGCAGACGCTGGGTGACACCACCACGCTCGAGGACTTCTCGGTGCTCGCCAAGCTGCGCGAGGAAGACGAGTAATTTGGACCGGGCGACCGCGTACGCGCCCGGCTCGGCCTCGAACCTCGGCCCGGGCTTCGATTGCCTGGGTCTCGCCTTCACCGGCAAGGGCGACAGCGTCACCGCGCAGCGCAGCGATCGACCGGGTGTGCGCGTCAGCTCGGCGTCGGATCCACGGATTCCGCTAGATCCCGAGCGCAACACCGCCTCGATCGCCGCGCGCGCCGTGCTATCGCGGGCGGCGTCCTCGATCGGACTCGAGCTCACGATCCAGAAGGGGTTGCCGCTGTCTGGAGGCATGGGCGGCAGCGCTGCATCGGCGGTGGCCGCCGCGGTCGCCGCCAACGCCGTCAGCGGCGCCGGCCTCTCGGGTGAGGATCTGATGGCGGCCGCGCTCGAAGCCGAGGCTGTGGTAGCAGGCCGGCATCTGGACAACATCGCGCCTTCGCTGCTGGGCGGGGCGGTGCTGGTGGTGGGGCTCGACCCGCCGCGCTTCACGCGGATCTCGGTTCACGCGTCGATCGCGCTGGTGCTGGTCACGCCGGACTATCAAGTCGAGACGGCGCGAGCGCGGGCGGTGCTGCCATCGAGCATCCCGAGACCCGATGCGATCCAGCAGGCGGGGCACCTGGCCTTGCTGGTGCTGGGCCTCGAGCGTGGCGATCCAGCGCTGCTGCGCTCGTGTCTCGAAGACCGGATCGCCGAGCCCGCGCGCCTCCCGCTCTACCCCGGGTTCGAGAAGGCTCGCGAGGATGCGCTCGCGGCCGGCGCACACGGCGTGTGCGTCAGCGGCGCCGGGCCGACCGTGCTGGCGCTCGCGACCAGCGACAGCAGTCGAAGAGTCGGCGCGGCGATGGCGGCGGCGTACCGCCAGGCGGGCTTCGCAGCCGACGTTCACCTGGCGAGCGTCGACCAGGCCGGCGCGCGAGTCGTCGCGTGAGTGGCCCCACGCTGGTCTGCGAGTGGTGCGCGCGCGAATATCCAGCCAGCGCGGCGCTCACCGAGTGTTCGTGCGGCAGCCTGATGTCGGTTCGGATCCAGCCTCCGGCGTTACGCGGCGCGGCGCTCCGCAGACTATTCGCGTCTCGTCATGCCGCCGCGGCGCCGGGCCAAGGCAGCGGTGTCTGGCGCTATCGCGAGCTGGTCCTGCCGGGGCGCGGCGCGACGGTGTCGCATCCCGAAGGCGACACGCGTCTCTATCGTCATGCCGCCGTATCGGCCTACGCAGGTGTCGAGGACCTCACGCTGAAACACGAGGGCGAGAACCCCACCGGCAGCTTCAAGGATCGCGGCATGACCGTTGCCGTGACGCAGGCGCTTCGGACCCGCGCCAGCGCGGTGGCCTGTGCCTCGACCGGCAACACCTCGGCCTCGATGGCGGCGTACGCCGCGCAGTCGGGCCTGACCGCTCTCGTCTTCGTGCCGGC
The DNA here is from genome assembly GCA_964628275.1 of uncultured Acidobacteriota bacterium. Classification (GTDB taxonomy): domain Bacteria; phylum Acidobacteriota; class Vicinamibacteria; order Fen-336; family Fen-336; genus CAZVOI01. Next base: position 2,348 of record CAZVOI010001125.1, read on the forward strand.
GGGGAAGATCGCGGCGGGGAAGCTGGCGCAGGCGCTCGCCTACGGCGCCCGAACGCTGCTGGTTCGTGGCGACTTCGACGCCTGCCTGCGACTCGCGCAGGAATCCTCCCGCGAGCTGGGGATTCGGCTGCTCAACTCGGTCAACCCATGGCGTATCGAAGGTCAGAAGACGATCGTCTTCGAGCTGTTGCAACAGCTCGGCTGGACGCCACCCGACTGGATCGTGGTGCCCGCCGGAAACCTGGGCAACACATCGGCATTTGGCAAGGCGTTGATCGAGGCACGCGACCTGGGCCTGATCCGACGCATGCCACGGATCGCCGCCGTCCAGGCGGCTGGGGCCAGCCCCTTTCATAGGAGCTACCAGGTGGGGTTCCGGCGGCGCTTCAAAGTCACCGCCGAGACGATCGCGACGGCCATTCGCATCGGCAACCCGGCCAGCTTCGACCGCGGTGTCAAGGCGATCCGGGCCACTCGAGGCGTCGTGACGGCAGTCTCGGACCGCGAGATCCTGGCCGCCAAGGCCGTGGTCGACGCGGCCGGCATTGGCTGCGAGCCGGCCTCGGCAGCCGCCGTGGCCGGCATCCGGCAGCTCCGAAGACGCGGCGTGATCCGGCCGGGCGCCTCGGTCGTCGGGGTTCTCACCGGCAACGTCCTGAAGGACTCGCAGATCGTCATCGACTACCACATGGGCAGGAATCGGGGCGGGAATCGCCCGGTGGAGATCGAATCCAACGTGGCGGCGGTCGAGAGAGTCCTCCACGGCCGGGTGAGCGGCCGCTAGAGGGCCTGCGCGCCGTCAGGCGGGGCTTTGTCCGCGAGCACGAAGGGGGTATCGCGAATTCTCGGTCTTGTCGCGATACCCTACGTCCGATAAGATATGTTATGTAACATATCGACTATGGATGGACGCCGGCGTTGGCTCGGATGAACCGCGCGACGTCGTCCTTCAGAGCCTTGTGCGCCGAGGGCCGCGTGTACATCATGTGCCCTCCCTCGTAGTAAGTGAACGCCACTCGCTCGGTGAAGGTCTTGTCGTAGCCCAGGTGCGCGGCGTTGTACTCGGCGCCCGCGAAGACCGTGGCCATGTCGTAGTAGCCAGCCAGGAACAGGACCTTCAGGAACGGGTTCTTGGCCATCGTCTGGCGCAGTGGCTCGTTCATGTCCATGTAGCGGTTCTCGAACTCGTCCCACTTCCAGGGGCGCACGTTGCCGCTGGTCGGATAATGGAGGTCGGACTCCCACTTCAACTCGTTCTTCACGTAGTCGCTGAAGAGCCCTGTGTACGCCCCCTGAAGCGCCGTGTTCGATGGGTCGAACTCCTGCTGCTCGCCGGCTGCGTCCAGGTCGACCGCGGTGTATCGGCTGTCCAGACGGCCGACGACCAGCCGCTTCTCGCGCAGCAACTCCTTCCGGAACCGACCCGCGCTGACTCGGAGGTTGGCCTGCTCGACGAACTCGACCGAGAGGCCGGTCAAGCGCGCCAGCTTCTGCGCGACGCTCTTCCGCTCGGCATCGGTCAAGGTGTTGCCGCGGGTCAGAGCTTGCGTGTACTCGCCCCAGGTGAAGGCGCGCGACTCGGCCACCGCCTTCTTCAAGTCCCCCGCCAACTCGGCCGGCAGCTTCTTGTGGAACCAAGCCGTCGCGGTGAAGGTCGGTAGCGCCGCCGCGTACGCAAGGTCGTTGTTGGCCGCGGGCTGCAGCGTCTGGTACGACAGCAGCGCGGACAACAACACGATCCCGTTCAGCTCGATGCCATGGCGCGTCTGCAGTTCCTGCGACAGGCCGGCGGAGCGGATCGTGCCGTAGCTCTCGCCGATCAGGAACTTCGGCGACGGCCAGCGGCTGTAGCCGTCGAGGTACTCGCGGATGAACTCGCCGAACGCGCGCAGGTCGCCGCGCACGCCGTGGAACTGCGCCGGGTCGCTTCCCGCCACGGTCCTGCTGTAGCCGGTCGAGACCGCGTCGACGAAAACCACGTCCGAGACGTCGATCAACGAGTGCTCGTTGTCGACGAGGCTGTACGGCGGTGCAGGTTGGAAGCCCTCTTCGGCCATCTGCACGCGCTTCGGCGCGAACGAGCCCATGTGCAGCCACACCGACGCCGATCCGGGGCCTCCGTTGTAGAGGAACGACACCGGCCTGGTCTTGGCGTTCTCGCCATCGCGCGTGTACGCCACGAAGAACATCCGCGCCGCGACCTTGCCGTCGTCGAGACGGATCGGCAGCGTGCCGGCGGTCGCGGTGTACTTGACGTCCTTGCCCTCGAGACGCAACACGTGCGAAGTTTGGGAGATCTTCTCTTCGGCGGCTCCCGCCACTTCGTAGCGAGCGCCTCCCCCACTGCCTTCGGCCGCCGGCGCCGGCGACGCTTGCGCCGCCGGTGGACCGCCCGGGCGTTGCTGTTGGCGTTGCTGGGCGAACCCGAGGCTCGGAACCAGGGCGAGTGAAACCAAGATCGCGAGACGCTTTGCCATGCTAGTACCTCTTCTGTGCGGCCCCGGGCGAACCAGGAAAGCTACCACGCGGCCGGCTAGCGCCGGAACGGGTCGCTGAACTTGGGGTCGACCGCCATCGGCAGGTCCGACAGCGTCCTCAGGAAGGCCAGCATCGCAGCCTTCTCGGTGTCGCTGAAGTTGAGCCGCCGCGGTTGGCCGTTCTGGCGCAGCGGGTTGTCGAGATTGGGGTGATTCTGCACGCCCGAGTTGTAGTGCTCGACGACCTCTTCGAGCGTCGCGAAGCGGCCGTCGTGCATGTAGGGCGCGCGCAGCGCGACGTTCCGAAGCGAAGGGACCTTGAAGCGCCCGCTGTCGCGGGCCTGGCCGGTCACGGCGCCGACTCCGGCATCGGTCGTCGTGAGGTCGAGCCCGTTGTTGCGCGCCCCCGGTGCAATGAATGCGTCACCGCCGTGGCAGTTGGAACAGCCGGTGCGGCCGCTGAAGAAGAGCTGCCGGCCGAGGTTTTCTTCGTCGCTGAAGTTCGGAAACGGCTGGTTGTTCGAAGAAACGAGCGCGCGGCCCTCGTCGTAGCGGGAGCGATAGCTCACTATGCTGCGGACGAACTGGGCGAGGGCGCGGGAGATGCGGTCGACACTCGCCCCGGCGTCGCCGAACGCCGCCTGGAAGAGCGCAGGATAGTAGGGCTCAGCCTGTACCCGAGACACGATCTCCTCCAAGGTCATGCCCATCTCGACCGTG
>CAZVOI010001126.1:0-17924 GCA_964628275.1 uncultured Acidobacteriota bacterium
TTCATCGCCTTCAGCACCTGGAAATGGTGCGAGCTGCACGGCCGGACCGGCGGCAAGCCGGTGTTCCGCTACTTCTACGCGCGGCCTCGGCCGGCGATGAACCCCGAGATGGGCAACGCGGTCGCCGGCCTGGCCGGCGGCGTGATCCGCGGCGCCGACGCGCCGAACGTCCCGCAGCGGCCGCCGGCCCGCGGCGCCGTGCACTCGGCCGAGATCGAGTACGCGATGGGCAACCTGGCGACCAACAAGGTCTATGCGTGGACGCCCGACGACTACCAGGTGTCGGCGACGCTCCAGGGATATTTCGCGAACTTCGTGAAGACCGCCGACCCGAACGGCTCCGGCCTGCCCGCCTGGCCCGCGGCGAACCGCGGCCCGGCGATCCAGGTGATGCGCCTGGACGTGGCCAGCAAGGCCGAACCCGACCGCCATCGCGAACGCTACCTGTTCCTGGACCAGATCTACTCGAAGAAGTAGCGCCGCTGGTGATCGCGACTCCTCGCAGCCTCAGCCAGCCCGCGGCGTGAACGCGCGCTCGCTGGCGGGCGCCGTCTTCTTCCTGAGCGGCGCTTCGGCGCTGGTGGACCAGGTCGCCTGGCAGCGGATCCTGGCGCTGACCAGCGGCGTGTCGATGTACTCGATCACGATGATCGTCGGCTCCTTCATGGCCGGGCTGGGCGCGGGCAGCTACCTGGGCGGCGTGATCTCCACCCGGCTCTCCGCGCGCGACGCGCTGCGCGGCTTCGCGTTGATCGAGATCGGGATCGGGGTCTTCGGAGCGCTGTCGCCGCTCTTCTACTACGACCTGCTCTACCTGCGCGGCTCGCATCTGTATCGGTCCCCGTGGCAGGCCGGGGCGCTCCATTTCGTGTCGCTGCTGCTGCCGACCACGCTGATGGGGATGTCGCTGCCGCTGCTGGTACGGGGCGCGCTGCGCGACACCGCCACGGCGGGCCGCACCATCGGCACGCTCTATGGCGTCAACATGCTCGGCGCCGCCTTCGGCGCGCTGCTCACGCCGTGGCTTCTGATCCGCTTCTTCGGGGTGAGCGGCGCGCTCTGGTGGGCGGCGGCCGGCAACCTGATCGCGGGCGCCGCGGTGCTGCTCGCGCAGCGCGCCTTCGAAGCCAAGGTCGTCCCCGACGAGGCCGCACCCGAGATCCCGCAGCGCGCCGCCGAGCGACGGCCGTTCGGGATGTGGCTCGCGCTCTACGCGCTCTCCGGGTTCTGCGCGCTGGCGCTGGAGATCCTGTGGTTCCGGGTGATGGACGTGGCCGTCAAGTCGATGGCGTTCACCTTCGGCAGCGTGCTGTTCGTCTACCTGCTCGGCTCGGCGCTCGGCAGCCTGGCGGGCACCCGGCTCGCCGGACGCACGACCGAGCCATTGCGCGTGTTCCTGCTGCTGCAATGCGCGATCCTGGTGTACTCCGGTCTCGCGCTCGGAGTCCTGGTGTGGCTGCCCGCCGGGACGCCGGGCTTGAATTGGTACGTGGGCTATTGGGCCCTCTACGACGGGTTTCGGCTCGGCCATGACTGGGATCAGCTCGGCAGGCTGCTACTGCTCTACTTCGTCCTCCCCGTCGCGCTCTACGGCCCGCCGACACTGATGATGGGCCTGTCGTTCCCGGTCCTGCAGAGCGCCGTCCACGACGACCCGCGGACCAGCGGGCGCAAGGTGGGCTTTCTGCAAGCGGCCAACATCGGCGGCTGCGTGCTGGGTTCGTTGCTGGTCGGCCTCTTGGCTCTCACCGTGCTCGGCACCACCGAAACGCTGCGGCTTCTGTTCGGCGTCGGTCTGGTGTTCGCGGGCATCGGCTTCGTCACCTCGAAACGCCGCGGCGCTTTCGTCGCGCTTGCCGGCATGTTGGCGGCGCTGATCGCCGGGTTCCCCCGACAAGACGCTTTCTGGCTGCGCCTGCACGGCCGCCCCGCCGACGATTCGATCAGCGACGAGGACGTGACCGGCGTCGGCGCGATGACGCGGATGCCCTGGACTCCCGGCGTGTGGAACCTGAGCTTCAACGGCAAGGGCCAGGGCTCGCTGCCCTTCTTCGAGGGCCATGTGGCGATGGGTGCGGTGCCGGTGCTGGTCCACCCCGAGCCGCGGGACGTGGCGATCATCGGCCTCGGCACCGGCGGCACGGCCTGGGCCGCCGCCTGCCGCAAGGAGACCCGCTCGGTGACCGTGTTCGAGCTGTCCGGTTCGCAGCCGCGGCTGCTCGCGCGGATGGAGCAGAAGGCCCCGTTTCCGGAGCTGTTCCAGCTCCAGCGCGACCCTCGCGTTCGGCTGGTGGTGGCCGATGGCCGTAATGCGATCGAGCAGGGCGAAGCGCTCTACGACGTGATCGAGCAGGACCCGATCTTTCCCGATCGTGCGTTCAGCGGGAACCTGTACTCGGTCGAGTACTTCCAGCGCTGCGCTCGCAAGCTCAAGCCCGGCGGGATCCTCTGCTCGTGGGCCCCGACGCCGCAGATCTTCGCGGCGATGGCCGAGGCCTTCCCGCACCTGGTCGGCGCGCCGAATCGGCTGATCGTGCTGGCCACCAACGAGCCGCTGCGCGTCGACCAACAGGCATGGCTGGAGCGGCTCGACTCAGCACCCGTGCTCGGCTATCTCGGCGCAGCCGCGCGCAACCGGATCGCCAACCGCATCCGCAAGCTGCAGCCGCTGACGGTCAAGGGCATGTGGGACGTGAAGCCGAACCGCGACCTGTTCCCGCGCAACGAGTTCCTGACGCCGGCGCGATGACCCGCAGTATCTGGCGCCGGTTGGCCTTGTCGCCACAACCTATGATGTGGCGCAGATGGAACGCGTGGGCGTGCGCCGGCTCCGGGACGGGCTGAGCCGCTACATCAAGCGGGTGGCGAGGGGCGAGCGGATCGTCGTGACGGAGCACGACAAGCCGGTGGCGGCGCTCGGCCCGATCGGCGAGTCCGACGAGGACCGCGTGCTGCTCGACCTGGTCCGGGAGGGCCGCGCGGAATGGGGCGGCGGCAAGCCCGAGGGAGCGCGAAAGCCCGGCCGGGTAAAGGGGCCCACGGTGGCGGAAGCGGTGATCGAAGATCGCCAGTGATCCTGTATCTCGACACGAGCAGCCTGGTGAAGCTCTACGTCGAGGAGGACGGCTCGGACTCGGTCCGGCGGCTCGTGGCGAAGGCCAGTCGAATCGCCGTCTCGATCGTCGCCTATCCGGAAGCTCGATCGGCGTTCGCGCGCCGGCGTCGCGAACGTGGCCTGACGCCCGATGAGCTACGTAGCGCCAAGGCCGCCTTCGAGCGTGACTGGAGCCGGATGGTGCGGCTCGCCGTCACCGAGGACGTGTACCGGGCGGCAGCCAGCCTCGCCGAGCGTCACGCCCTAAAGGCGCTGGACAGTCTGCATCTGGCTTCCTTTCTCTCGTTGCGACGCCGGCTTCCGCGGAGCGGAGCGGCGTTCTCTTCACTCGACCGCCGCCTGAACCGCGCCGCGCGCGGAGCCCGCTGGCCTGCTGCTAGAGGCGGAACGATCACCCTGGCTCCGGGCTTCCGCGAGCGCTGCCTGCCGTCGACCGCGTACAATCCGCTGAACCTGAGCACTTGCGTATGCTGACGTTCGCGTGATCGACCAAACGGTTTCCCACTATCGCGTCCTCGAGAAACTCGGGGGCGGCGGGATGGGCGTCGTCTACAAAGCCGAGGACCTCCTGCTGGGGCGCTTTGTGGCCCTGAAGTTCCTGCCCGAGGACGTCTCTGGCGATCCCTCGGCCGCCGACCGCTTTGTGCGGGAGGCCCGAACCGCGTCGGCGCTGAACCATCCCAACATCTGCACCGTTCATGAGATCGGCGACCACGAGGGCCAACGCTTCATCGCGATGGAGTTTCTCGAAGGCCAGACGCTGAAGCACCGGATCGGCGGCAAGCCGGTGCCACTCGACGAGTTGCTGGAGCTGTGCATCCAGATCGCCGATGCGCTCGACGCGGCGCATGCGGCCGGCATCATCCATCGCGACATCAAACCGGCGAATATCTTCGTCACCAAGCGTGGCCACGCCAAGGTGCTGGATTTCGGCCTGGCCAAGCTGCTGCCGCATCGGCGGCCTGCTTCTGAGTCGGCTGCGGCATCAGCCGTTCCCACGGCGGTGCAGGAAGAGCAGCTCACCAGCCCGGGCGCCACGTTGGGCACGATCGCGTACATGTCGCCGGAGCAGGCGCTCGGCCAGGAACTCGACGCGCGCACCGATCTGTTCTCGTTCGGCGTGGTCCTGTACGAAATGACCACGGGCGCGATGCCATTCAGGGGCGTCACATCGGCGGCGCTTTTCGATGCGATCCTTCACCAGGCGCCGGTGTCGCCCGTGCGCCTGAACCCCGAGCTGCCGGCCGAGCTCGAAGCGATCGTCAACAAGGCGCTCGAGAAGGATCGGCGGCTGCGTTACCAGAGCACGGCCGAGCTGCGGGTCGACCTGGCTCGCCTGAAACGAGATACCGACTCGGGGCGGACGGCCCGCGCGGGTGCGGCCTTCGGATCGGGCCCGAGTGCCGCGGTGTCGACCGTGGTGGAGGTTTCGGCCGCAAGCGGCGCTCCAGCGGCGGCGCGCGCAGGCATCGGAAGCCGCAAGGCCATCATCGCTGGCGCGGCGCTCACGGCGCTGGCGCTCGCCGGCGGTCTCTGGCTGGGGCGCGCGCCAACATCCCCGACGAGAGCAGCCGGCGGTCGCAAGGCTGTCGCCGTCCTGTATTTCACCAACCTCTCGCAGGACGCGTCGCTCGACTGGCTCGACCGCGGATTGACGGAGATGCTCACGACGAACCTCGCGCAGGTGCAAGGAATCGATGTCCTGTCGACCGAGCGGGTTCAGAGCGCGCTGCAGCGTCTCGGAAAGGGCGAAGCGGCAAAGCTCGGCCCTGCGGTGGCGCTCGAAGTCGCTCGCAACGCCGGCGCCGACGCCTTCATCACCGGCACGCTGCTCCGGGTCGGCCCGACGCGTTTGCGCCTGGACGTGCGCGCGCAGGACGCTGCGGCCGGGCAGATCCTCTTCTCCGACAAGGCCGAGGGCGAGACCGTGCAGAGCGTTTTCGGCATGGTCGACCAGTTGACCGGGCGCATTGCGCGGCAGTTGGCGCCGGGCGCGAAGCTGGCCGAGAAAGCGCCAGCCGTCGAAGAAACGACCACGTCGAACCTCGAGGCGTACCGCCACTATCAAGCCGGCGTCGAGCTCGGGCGGCGGTTCCTCACCGCCGACGCGATCCGCGAGCTCGAGGAGGCCGTGCGGCTGGATCCCCAGTTCGCGCTGGCCCATTTCGAGCTCGAGGATGGGTACTGGTTCGCCGGAGACCTCCGCAAGGCGGAAGAGCTGAGCCGCACGACGGAGCAGCTGCAGTCACGGCTGCCGCGGAAAGAGCAGCTCCTGCTGCAAGTGAAAAAAGCGCGTCGATCCTCGGACTATTCCGCCGCCGTCAGCGCGCAGCAGTCGCTGGTCGCTGAGTTTCCACGCGACGGCAGCGCGCGAGCGGACCTGGCCAGGAATCTCGCAGGTGTCAACCAGCTGGAAAAGGCGGTCGCCGCGATCTCCGAGGGTCTGGCGCTGGATCCGAAGGACGAAGCGCTGCTGAATCAACTGTCTTACACGCAGGCTCTCGCCGGCAATCTGCAGGCGGCGCTGCACGCGAACGATCGCTACATGGCGGTGCGCCCGGGCGATCCGAACCCCTGGGACACGCGCGGAGACCTCTTTCACACCGCGGGCAGAAACGACGAAGCGGTGGCGGCGTATCGCAAGGTTCTCGAGCTGAAGCCGGACTTCCAAGGCTACGAGGAGTATCTCAAGCTGGCGATTGCCTATGCCGACCAGAAGAAGCTCGCGCTCGCGGAGTCGGCGCTCCAGGAGTACGGCCAGCGAACGCCCGAGTTGAAGAAGCTCTACCTGCCAGTCTTCGAGGGCCAGCTCCAGGAGGAGCGCGGTCAGCTCGAGGCCGCGCTCGACAGCTACCGGCGGGCGGTTGCGCAGCTCGGCCGCGCGGGACAGCACGCTGGGGCACGCGATGCGCTCCGGTCGCTGAGCGTCCTCTCGCTGTTGCTGGACGAGGGCGCCAAGGCGCTGTCCTTCGCCCAGCAACAGAAGCTTCAAGGCGAGGAGCAGCTCGCGGTCAGCTTCTGGGAGGCCGCGCGCGGCAACCGGGAAGCGGCCGAGCGCAGCCTGCGGCAATATGCGGACGCGCGCCCATGGATCACGTCTGGGGGGCTCGACTTCACCCGCACGGCCAACGAAATGCACGCGGCCCTGGTCCGCGACGACGGCCGCGGCGTCGTGGCGGCCGCGAGCCGGATGCCCGACCTGAATGACCCCTTCCTGCTCTTCCTCCGGGGACGAGCCCATCTGCTCTTGAAGGAACTCGCGACCGCGGAAGCGCTCTTCCGCCGCGCGATCCTGAACGGGCGCGGTACGAGCAACTACAACCAGATGCGGTCCCGCTCGCCCGTCCTGGCCATCGTTTCGAGCTTCCATCTCGGCCAGTTGCACGAGGCGGCCGGAAAGCGAGATCAGGCTGTGAACGAGTACCAGGAGTTCCTCTCGCACTTCGAAGGGTCGGCCTCGCGCCTGCCGCAAGTCCTCGAGGCTCGCGCCGCCTTGAAGCGGCTGGTCATGTGACGAGGCGTGGGCGCCGACTCCAGCAGCGAGTCGTAACGGCTACCAGACGGTACGCACCTGCCGGTATCGGCGGAGCCGGCGGTCCTTGGTGACGAGAGCCGCCCCCAGGGACTGGGCCGTCGCGACGATGATGCGGTCGGCGGGATCCTCGTGCAGCGGCGCGGGCAGTTGCACCGAGCGCAGGGCGATGTGGTTATCAACGGGAACGAACCGCAGGAAAGGCAGCGCCTCACAGCGAGAGATCCAGTCGCTCGGATCCATGGTGAGCTCCAGACGTCCTTTCTTGACCAGCAGAGCCACTTCCCAACAGCTGATCGCCGAGACGCATACCGAGGCGTCGCCCATCGAGCCGTCGATCGCTTCGCGGCCAGCCCGCGACAGGCGCTCGGGGGCGCTGATCCACCACACCCAGGCATGGGTGTCGAGCAGGATCAACGAAGCGACTCCCAGTCCTCCCGCCCGACCGGCTCCGTGGGATCCACGTAGCGGCGCACCGAGCCGCGCAACGCCTTCAGCGCCGCGGCCGGGTCGCTGGCATAGGGCACCAGCTTCAGGACCGGCTTCCCGTTGTCGGAGATGATCAGCTCCTTGCCAGTCCTCTGGACCTGCCTGAAGTACTCGAGCGCGCGCGCCTTGAAGGCTGACTTCGACACCGGCAGCGTCATCGCCTGCCTCCCTTTATGACCGTGGTCACGATACCATGGTCACAAAGGCTCAGGCGTGGGTGGGGTCGATCGTCCGGATGCCTGGAAAGCGGGCGAAGTCCCGGTCGGTGGTGCAGAGACTGGCGCCGTTCTCGAGGGCCAGCGCGGCGAGTGCGGCATCCGTGACGAGCGGGCCCGAGACCTGAGCGGTCACCAGAAGACCTGACAGAATCTCCCAGTACCTCTCGCCAGGCTCGACCTGTCGCACGACGTCCAGGTCCAGCCAGGCTGCGACGATGCCCCGAGCTTCCTTCATCGTCATGGGCCGCTCGAAGGCGCGTGGATTCGTGCCGATCCGGAGAAACGCCCACACGCTGAGCCACGGCAGTCCCACCGGCATGGGCGCCGAGAAGGCCTTCTCCAGCCACGCTCGACACGCGGCGTGCTGCGGGGACCTCGGGTGGTAGGCGTAGAGAAGGACATTCGCGTCGACCAGGATCAACGGTGGCGCGGCCCTTCGAGCTGCTCGAGCATGTCACCCACGTTGTCGAGGCTCAGCCCAGGCTTTAGGTCGCCCAGGTCGCGCGCTTCGACTCGAAACCGCTTGCGGGACTTGCCGGCGCCCTTCGTGTTCAGGGCCAGCCGCAGCAGCTCGTTCACCGTCGCCTTGAGCGACTTGCGATCCTGGCGCATCACGGCCTTCAGCCTGCCAGCAACGTCCTCGTCCAGCGTCAACGTCGTCCTCACATCCTGACGCTACGCTCGAGACATCATGATGTCAAAAGAGCCGCGCGCGGATCCGCGCAGGCGATTCCCGTAGACTACCAGCGGTTATGACTCTGGGCCCGGGATCGCGGCTCGGACCCTACGAGATCCTCGCACTGCTCGGCGCTGGGGTCATGAAGTGCAGAATCCGACGGGCACGGACATCTGGCGCGTGACGCCCGGCGCGAAACCCGAGGCCGCGCCGTTCCTCCAGGGCCCCGACAACGAGCACTCCTCACGGCTGTCTCCCGACGGGCGCTGGCTGGCCTACGTTTCGGACGAGTCCGGCCGCGAAGAGGGGCGAACGCGATCAGCGAGGGGACTTTCCGGGGCGGGGCGAGTCCCCAGGTCGGAGTCCCGCGCAAGCTGTTTGCGGACAGCTTCGAGAGTCCTCAGCTCGGGAGCCACACGGACTGGGACGTCCTTCGGGACGGCCGCTTCCTGATGATCCAGGCGCCCGAGCGTCGACAAGCCTTCGCCGCCCGAGCGGAGATCGTCCTGGTCTTCAACTCCTTCGAAGAGCTGAAGGCACGCGTGCGCCCCGACCAAGGCAAACGGTGAGCCTCGCACCAGGAGTGCGGCTCGGTCCGTACGAAGTCCTCGGGACGCTCGGCTCGGGCGGGATGGGCGAGGTGTTCCGCGCGCGCGACACGAAGCTCCACCGCGACGTCGCGATCAAGGTGTTGCCGGCGGCGTTCGCGCAGGACCAGGAGCGCGTCGCGCGCTTCCGTCGCGAGGCGCAGGTCTTGGCCTCGCTCAATCACCCCAACATCGCCGCGATCCACGGTCTCGAGGATGGGGACGGGATCGTGGCTCTCGCCCTCGAGCTGGTCGAAGGCGAAGACCTCGCCGAGAGGCTGAAACGAGGATCGATCCCAGTCGAGGAAGCCATTGCGATCGCGAAGCAGATCGCGGAAGGACTCGAAGAAGCGCACGACCACGGCATCGTCCACCGCGACCTCAAGCCTGCCAACGTCAAGCTGACCCCGCACGGCGCGGTCAAGATCCTCGACTTCGGCCTGGCCAAGGCCTACGCGGGCGACGCCGGCACGGCGAGCGATAGCGGGCTCTCGCAGTCGCCGACGCTGTCACGGCAGATGACGGAGGCCGGGATCATCCTGGGCACCGCCGCGTACATGAGTCCCGAGCAGGCCCGCGGCAAGCCGGTGGACAAGCGCGCCGACATATGGTCGTTCGGCGTCGTGCTCTTCGAGATGCTCACCGGCAAGCGGCTCTTCGTCGGAGAGACCGTGAGCGACACGCTGGCCGCCGTGCTCAAGTCCGAGCCGGACTGGAACGCCCTGCCGCAAGGGTCGCCCGACGCCGTTCGCCGCCTCCTGAGCGCATGCCTGGAGAAGGACCCCCGGCGGCGGCTCCGGGACATCGGCGATCTCGACTTGATCCTCGGCAGCGAGCCGCCCGCGCCCGTCGCGCGTCTCGTTCCGACTCGGCGTTCGTGGCTCGCATGGGTCGTGACCTGCGTTGCGGCGGCGGCCCTCGGCGGCTGGATCGCGAGGACGGCGACGCCGTCCCTGGAGCTGCCGGTCCGGCGCTTCGAGCTCGGAGCCCCGGAAGGCGCGAGCCGCGGATTGAACAGCGCTGCGCTTTCGCCCGACGGCACCAAGCTCACCTTCGTCGCGGGCGGGCGGCTCTTCGTCCGGGAGCTCAGGTCTCTGGACGCGCGCGCGGTCGCGGGCTCGGAAGGCGCCAACCGTCCGTTCTGGTCGCCCGACGGCCAATGGGTCGCCTACGGAGTGGGGCGCCGGTTGTGGAAGGTGCCGGCCGGCGGTGGCGCTCCGGTCGCGATCACCGACCTGCCCGAGCCCTTCAGCGGAGCGGCGGGGGGGGCCTGGGGAGCGGACGGGAGGATCGTGTTGACGACCGGGTTCAGCGGTCTGCTCGAGGTGTCGGATCGCGGCGGCGACCTGCGCGTGGTGCTGCCGGTCGATCCGAAGACCGACGTCGACTTCCACGAAGCCAGCGCCCTGCCCGAGGGCCGAGGCGTCGTCTTCTACGTGCACGCACAGCCGGGGCGACCCGGCAGCGTGGAGGTGTTCGACGGGACGAAGCGAAAGCTCGTCCTGCAGGAGCCGGGGCTCGTCATGGACACTCCCGTCTACTCGACGACGGGCCACCTGCTCTATCGCCGCAGCCCCACGAATCCGGGCATCTGGGCCGTCCCGTTTTCGCTGTCGCGCCTCGAGACGACCGGCGCCCCCTTCCTGGTCGTCACGGGCCACGAGATCCCGAGCGTGTCTCGCGAGGGCACGCTCGCCTACTCGCCGGGCGGAAGCGAGTTCGGCCTGGCCGCGCGACTCACCTGGGTGGATCGCTCCGGAGCGGTGCTCGGCAGGATCGGAGAGCCCGACACCCGGATGACCTCGTTGGCTCTCTCGCCGAGCGGGCGCCAGGTGGCGGTGACGGCGGGCGACGTCGACGAGACGATCTGGGTCTACGATCTCGCCCAGGGCACGCGAACGAAGCTGACGATGGAGCCGGGACTGAATAGCCGTCCCGCCTGGTTTCCAGATGGGGTGAGGCTCGCCTACGAGTCGCGGGCTAACCTCGCTTCCGACCTCCCGCGGATCCACGTGCGCGAGATCGCCGGCGCGCCGACGGCGCTGGTGGAGGGCGAAAGCCCGTCCGTCTCGCCGGACGGGCGATACGTCGTTTACCAGACGTATGGCGGGCGAGGCGACATCAGGCTTCTCGATCTCGAGCGGAAGGGCGCGCCCGCGTCGATCGCCGACGATCCGAGGGCCGACGAAGCGTCGCCCGTGGTGTCTCCGGACGGGCGCTGGCTGGCCTTCACCTCGGATGCGTCAGGGCGAGCGGAGGTCTACGTCACGAGCTTCCCCGACGGCCGGCGCCGGCGGCAGGTGTCCACCGGCGGCGGTCTTTTGCCGCGCTGGCGGCCGGACGGCCGTGAACTCTATTTCCTGGATGGCGACTCGCTGATGGCGGTGAGCTTCACGAGCGCAACGGGCGTGGCGGGAACGCCCGCCCGGCTCTTCACCGCCCCCCGGCTTTCGGCCGGCTTCGACGCGGCGCCGGACGGCAAGCGGTTTCTGGTCCTCCGAACCGAGGAAGACAAGAGGTCGCCGCGAGCCACGCTCGTCCAGAACTGGTTCGCGGAGTTCCGCTCGAAATGAGCCTCGGCATCGGGAGGCAGATCGGCCCCTACGAGATCTCTGCCGCGATCGGTTCCGGGGGGATGGGCGAGGTGTTCCGCGCGCGGGACACCAGGCTCAACCGCGACGTCGCGATCAAGGTGCTGCCGGCCGCGTTCGCCCAGGACGCCGAGCGCGTCGCTCGTTTGCGGCGCGAGGCGCAGGTCCTCGCGTCGCTCAACCATCCGAACATCGCGGCGATCTACGGACTCGAAGAGACGGACGGGAAGCTCGCCCTCGCGCTCGTGCTCGAGCTGGTCGAAGGCGAGACCCTCGCCGAGCGGCTGAAGCGTGGAGCCCTCCCGGTCGAGGAGGCGCTGGCCGTCGCACGCCAAACACGAAAAGAGGCTCGCGCATGCCGGTGTATGACCGATAGCGTTTGGCCGTCGACTGGATGAACAGCCTGTTCACCGGCAACCGGCTGGGGCCCTATGAGATCGTCGCGCCGCTCGGCGCCGGCGGGATGGGCGAGGTGTTTCGCGCGCACGACACCAACCTCGGGCGCGATGTCGCGATCAAGGTGTTGCCCGCCGCGCTGGCGAATGACCCCGAACGGCTGGCGCGCTTCAAGCGCGAGGCGCAGCTTCTGGCTGCGCTCAATCATCCGAACGTGGCGGCCATCTACGGCCTCGACGAGGCGGACGGCAAGCCGTTCCTGGTCCTCGAGCTGGTCCCCGGCGAAGACCTCGCCGAACGCCTGAAGCGCGGCGCGATCCCGGTCGACGAGGCGATCGCGATCGCGAAGCAGATCGCGGAGGCGCTCGAAGAAGCGCACGAGAAGGGCATCGTCCATCGCGACCTGAAGCCCGCGAACGTCAAGCTGACGCCCGACGGCAAGGTCAAGGTGCTCGACTTCGGTCTCGCCAAGGCCTACGCGGCCGACCCGATGAACGGCAGCGTGCCCGAACAGTCGCACTCCCCCACGCTGACGCGGCAGGGCACCGAGGCCGGCATGATCCTCGGGACGGCCGCGTACATGTCGCCCGAGCAGGCGCGCGGCAAGCCGGTCGACAAGCGCGCCGACATCTGGGCCTTCGGCGTGGTGCTGCTCGAAATGCTCACGGGTAGGCAACTGTTTCACGGCGAAACCGTAAGCGACACGCTCGCCGCCGTGCTCACGCGCGAGCCCGATCTCCGCAGTCTCCCGGAAGCCACGCCTCTGCCGGTGCGCGACCTGATCGCGCGTTGCCTGCGCCGCGAGCCACGCTCGCGCCAGCGGGACATGGGTGACGCGCGGCTGACCCTGGAGGACTCTCCGGCGGGCCGCACCGAATCGCAGCCGCGCCGTCGGCGGCCTGCATGGCGTTTCGTGGTCGTCGGCGTGGCGTCGCTCGCGCTCGGTGCGGTCCTGGCCCTGATTGCGCGCGGACCCGAGAGCACCGGCAGGCTCTCCTGGCATCGCTTGACCTTCGAGAACGGCGCCCTGCTCTCGGCCGGCTTCGTGCCGGGCGGGGACAAGATCGTCTTCAGCGCCGAGTGGAACGGCGAGCCCGCGCAGGTCTACACGACCCGGCTGGGCCTCGCCGACTCGAAGTCGCTGGTCGGCGCCCCCTCCAAGCTGCTTTCGGTCTCGCGCACGGGCGAGCTGGCGGTGCTGCTGCGGACGCGGCCCGTGGGATGGTTCGTCCGAGAAGGGACACTCGCCCGTGTGTCGAGCGACGGCGGCGCCCCGCGCGAGCTGACGGAGCACGTGATGGACGCCGCCTGGTCGCCGGACGGCTCGCAGCTCGCGATCGTGCGGCGCGACGGCACGCACGTCAAGCTGGAGTTTCCTCCCGGCCGCGTCCTTTACGAGACGCCTGGGAACATCACCTACCCGCGCTTCTCACCCCGGGGCGACCGGATCGCGTTCCTGGATCACCCCGACCGGCGCGACAACTGGGGCTACGCGGCAGTCGTCACGCTCGATGGCCGAAAGACGATCTGGTCTCCGGCCCACGACAGCCTGGAGGGACTCGTCTGGTCCCCATCAGGCGAGGAGCTCTGGTACGGCGGCTTCGGCGCGCGGGGCGCGCTTCAACTCTTCGCCGCCGGTCCCGATCAGAAGACGCGGCTGCTGGCAGGCGCGCCCGGCGATATGGCGCCGCTCGCGATCGACGCGCAGGGCCGCGTGCTGGCGTCACGTTTCTCGGTCCGGATGCAGATCGTCGGAGCCGCCCCCGGCGACCAGCGGATCCGCGAGCTCGGCGAGCTCGGCGCCTCGCTGCTCGGCAATCTCTCGGCCGACGGCGACACGGTCTTCTTCAGCTACCGCGGCCCCGGCGCGCAGGCGAACTACGACTCCTGTGTCCGCCCGACGCGCGGCGGGCCGGTCGTGCGCCTGGGGCGCGGCTATGCCAAGACGCTCTCGCCGGACGGGAAGTGGGCGGCGACGCTCTTGTGGACGCCGGCCACGATCGTCTTCCTTCCGACCGGCGCCGGGGAGGCCCGTTCGATCAGCCTGCACGACCTGCGCGCGGTCGGCGCCGTCTCGTTCCATCCTGACGGCCGAAGCCTCGTCTTCGCGGCGAGCGAGGCGGGACAGCCGCCGCGTCTCTGGGTGCGTGCATTGGAAGGTGACGACCCGCCGCGGCCCGTCTCACCTCCCGGGTTCTATACGCGCGACGGACGCCTGCTCTCCCCCGATGGCGACTCCGCCGTGTTGACCGGACCCGACCGCAAGCTCTGGCTGGCACCTGTCGCTGGCGGCGATCCGAAGCCGATCTCCGGCGTCGAGGAAGGCGAGATCTTCGCGGGTTGGAGCGCCGACGGCTCCGCGATCTACCTGGCGCATTACCGAGGACGGCTGATCATCGACCGGCTCACGCTCGCTAGCGGGACGCGCAAGCTGTGGCGCGAGGCCGCGCTCCCCGATCTCGCTGGCGCCCAGGAGCCTCACCTGGTGGTCGTCGCTCCCGAGGCCGGAGCCTGGGCCGCGGCCTACGACAACCTGCTCGGCGAGCTGTACCTGATCGAGGGCCTGAAGTGAGCGCGCCTCCGCGCACCGTGTAACATGATACACATGAAACGTACGAATCTTGTGCTCGACGAGAAGCTGCTCGAGGAGGCGACCCGGCTCTCCTCGCAGCGAACCTACTCGAAGACGGTCGACCTGGCGCTCTCGGAGTTCATCCGCCGAGCGCGCGCGGGGAAGATCCTCGGGCTCGCGGCCTCCGGGCTTTGGGAGGGCGACCTGTCCGAGATGCGGCGAGACGCCAGGCTGAAACCGAAACGGCGGCCGGCTCGTGCTGCTCGTTGACACCTCGGCCTGGATCGAGGTGTTTCGAAAACCCCAACGCTTCGACCTCGATGACGTTGGAGGTCTCGACGAGGTCGTGACCTGCCTGCCCGTCGTGCAAGAGGTCTTGCAGGGCTTCCGCGACGAAGCGGCGTTCCGCGTGGCGCGCGAGGCCCTGCTGGCGCTTCCGTGCGTCGATTCGCCGCTCCGGCAGGAGCGCTTCGAAGAAGCCGCCGTCCTGTATCGCGCAGCCCGCCGTGCCGGCATGACGGTTCGTTCCAGCGTGGACTGCTTGATCGCGGCGTGCGCCATCCACCATGGCCTGATCGTGTTGCATCGGGATCGTGATTTCTCCGCTCTCGCCAGGGTCTCGCCACTGCTCGAGCGGAATCTCGACGCGTGATCCTGGAAGCCGGCGCCCGCCTCGGCAGCTACGAGATCGCGGCCGCGCTCGGCGCCGGCGGGATGGGTGAGGTGTACCGCGCCAAGGACACGAAGCTCGGCCGCGATGTCGCGATCAAGATCTTGCCGGCTGCGGTCGCGACGGACCCGGAGCGGCTCGCGCGCTTCAAGCGCGAGGCGCAGCTTCTGGCGGCGCTCAACCATCCGAACATCGCCGCCATCTACGGCCTCGACGAGGCGGACGGCAAGCCGTTCCTGGTGCTCGAGCTCGTCCCCGGCGAAGACCTCGCCGAGCGCCTGAAGCGCGGCGCGATCCCCTCCGACGAGGCGATCGCGATCGCGAAGCAGATCGCGGAGGCGCTCGAAGAAGCTCACGAGAAGGGCATCGTCCATCGCGACCTGAAGCCGGCGAACGTCAAGCTGACCCCCGACGGCAAGGTGAAGGTGCTCGACTTCGGCCTCGCCAAGGCGTACACGAGTGAGGCGTCCGACGCCAGGTCGAGCGAGCTCTCGCATTCGCCGACGCTGACGCGGCAGGGGACGGAAGCCGGGATGATTCTCGGCACAGCCGCGTACATGTCTCCCGAGCAGGCGCGCGGCAAGCCGGTGGACAAGCGGGCGGACATCTGGGCCTTCGGCTCGTTGGTCTACGAGATGCTGGTCGGCAAGCCGGCGTTCGCGGGTGAGACGACGACCGACATCCTCGCGGCCGTCGTGCAGAACGAACCGGATTGGTCGCGGCTACCGGAGCCGCTGCCGGCGGGGATCGTCTTGCTGCTGCGCCGGTGTCTGCAAAAACAGGCGAAGGATCGCCTTCGCGACATCGGGGACGCGCGCTTCGAGATCGATCCACGCGCGTCCGCCATCCCGGCGACCGGTGGCCGCACCGGGTCCCCGGCGCGGGGGCGCGCATTCTTCTTCGGCATCGGCGCCGTAGTCGCGGCCGGTGCCCTGCTGCTTCCGCGCGCTCTGTGGCCGGCGCCCGAGGCTCCCGCAATGCCCGTGCGCGCGATCGTTTCGCTGCCTCCCGACACGACGCTCGCGCTCGGTCGCGGCTCGGCCGTGGCCGTGTCTCCCGACGGCAGGCGGCTCGCGTTCACGGGACGGGCCAAAGGCAAGGTCCAACTGTACGTGCGGCCGCTCGACCGCTTCGAGTCGCAGCCGATCGCCGGGACGGACGGCGCGGCGAACCCGTTCTTCTCGCCGGACGGGCAGTGGGTCGGGTTCTTCGCGGACGGCAAGCTCAAGAAGGTATCGCTCGACGGCGGCGCGCCCGTCGTCGTCACCGACGCGCGGACGCCGCGCGGTGAAGCCTGGGGCGACGGCAACTCGATCCTGCTCACGCCGTCGAACAACACCAGCATCATGCGGGTCTCGGCGCTGGGCGGCGGCAAGCTCGAACCGGTGACCGCGCTCGCCGCCGGCGAGATGAGCCACCGCTGGCCGCGGCTCTTGCCCGACGGAAAGGCGGTCCTCTACAGCATCTGGAACGACGCGGGCTGGGAGCCGGCACGGATCGCCGTGAAGCGCCTGGATGGCGATGGGAGCGAGCCGAAGCTGCTCGTCCCCGGTGGCGGAGGGTACGCGCGCTACATCCGGGACGGCGCGCGGCGGCGCGGGTACCTCGTCTACGCGCGCTCCGAGGGGATCCTGGCCGCGCCGTTCGACGAATCTCGGCTGGAGGTGACCGGGCAGGCCGTGCCGGTCGTGGACGGCGTGCTGACGAATCTTTCCGGGGGCGCGCACTTCGACCTCTCGGCCGGCGGCACGCTCGCCTACGTGCCGGGAACGACCGGCGAGTCGGAACGGGACCTGAGCTGGGTCGCGCTCGACGGACAGGCGACGCCGGCGCTGCGGATTCACGGCATGAGCCGGTTCTGGACGCTCTCACCCGACGGCACGCGCGTCGCGCGCAACAACACGGCCGGGCCGAGTCGTGACGTCTGGATCGACAGCCTCGCGAACGGCGCCAGGACCCGGGTGACGCACGCGGACGACAACTTTAGTCCGATCTGGTCAGCCGACGGCAACTGGGTCGCGTTCGCCAGAGGCATCCCGTTCGCGAAGATGATCCGGCGCAAGACCGACGGCAGCGAGGTCGAGGAGCAGCTCAGCGCCAGCAGCAACTACCAGCAGCCGAGCAGCTTCTCGCCGGATGGGACGGCGTTGCTGTACTCGGAGTTCGATCCGGCCGCGGGCTCCGACATCTGGGTGCTCACGCTGCCGGCCGCCGCGCGGCCGTTCGTCAAGACGAACTTCAGCGAAGGCAACGCCTCGTTCTCGCCGGACGGCCGCTGGGTGGCCTATCAGTCCAACGAGTCAGGCCGTTTCGAGATCTACGTGCGCCCGTACCCCGAAGGGATCCGCAAGTTCCAGGTCTCCACGGAGGGCGGCGTCTCGGCGCCGCTCTGGTCGCCGAGCGGCCGCGAGATCTTCTATCGGGCTACCAGCGGCGTCATGATGGCCGCGAGCGTGGAGACGGCGCCTGACTTTCGCACCGGCACGCCGCGCGCCTTGTTCGACGGGACCGGCTACGAGCCCACCTTTGGCGTCTCCCCGGACGGCCGGCGCTTGCTGATGATGCCGCTGATCGCGACCGAGTCGGCGGCCAGCGAAGTGCACCTGGTGCTGAACTTCCAGGCCGAGCTGCGGCAACGGGTTCGGTAGGGTTCTATTGCTCGGTGGCGCCAGCGCGAATCACGCGCACCTCGCGGATCCGCGTGGTGTGGAGGCCGTTGGAGAATTCGAGGAACATCCCCGGCGCCGCAACGATCCCGGTCAGGATCGCGTGACCGCCCCAGGTACATCCAGTCACGTCGACGCGGGCCGCTTCGGGCGCCTTTTGCTCGAACCACCCGCCGGCGACGGCATAGCCCCCCTCGGCAACGGCGGTAAGCGTGTAGGTGGAATTCTTGGTACGCACGACGACCCAGTCGCCAAGCGTCAGGTCCCGCTTCCAGACACCCTCGAGTGCGGTCACATGAGCTGCGAGTCGGCCCAGCGTCCGAGCCGGGAGTGGCCCGGTGCGGTGGTCTCGCTCCGAGACGGTTGAAGAACCCATCACCGCCAGAATGACACCAACCGGGACCAGACTCAA
>CAZVOI010001127.1:0-3981 GCA_964628275.1 uncultured Acidobacteriota bacterium
GCGGATCTTGCTCAGGCACTCGAGGACGTACTCGACGTTCGGGCAGCGCTCGTTGAAGTCGAGGCAGTACTTCCAGTCGGCGACACCGCGCCGCGCCTGCGCCTCCGCCGCGACCCTGTCGATCCGTAACGTGCGCTCGACGTCCCACGCGAGATCCTCACCCGACAGCTTGATCTTGATCCGCACCAGGCCGTCACGCTGGATCCACTCGGGAAGCGTTTCGGGCAGCCCATCGCGGAGCGGCTGCCCCAGATCGTTGCTTTCGAGCGCATCCAGGCCACCAACGCTGTGGAAGAGCGGAATCCGCGCTTGGGGCGTGCGCGCCAGGGCGTGGTGCAGCCACCGCCCCGCGAAATCGCGGCCCAGGTAACGCGAGAGATCGCGCGGCAGCAGGTCCGGTCCGTAGGTGGCGTAGACGCTGCGGCCGTGCAGCTTGCCGAACGCGTCATGGATTGCGGCGTCGAAGGGGCTGGCGACGACCAGCGTGCACAGTTTCGGGATCGGCTCGTCGAGCGCCAACTGCTTCGAGACGGCAGTCGCCGCCGCCAGGAACTCGGGCTCCAGAACCGCCGCGAGATCCAACGGGTGCCCGATTTCGCTGCACTCTGCGGTGATCCGGCCGATCCGCTCGGCCAGCGCCTTCATCGCCTCCAACGTCTTGTCGTAGGACATCGCCCGCGACGGGAAGGCCCACATGTTGCCCATCGGCATCGAGCCGAAGCCCCAGGCCGACTTGCCCGCCCGTGTGGCGACGCGGCAGCGCACGTTCAGGAGCGTGACTCGGTCCACCACGCGCCCGCCGAACTTGTACGGCGCGCGGTACAGGTAGTCCTCGTAGCCGTGCCGGATCTCCTGGATCCGGATGTCTGTCGCGCTGGCTGCGGCGACCGCGACACCGTGTGAGACCTGTGCGGCGGGCAGCGCCGAGAGCGCGCGAATGAAGCGGCGTCGAGAGGTCCGCATCGTGAAAGAGCGCCTATATTATGAGCGTCAAAAAGGAGCAGGCATGACCAACACGCTGACGCGCAGGGGATTCGTGCGCACGACGGCGGCAGCGGCCGCGTCTGCCGCCTTCAGCAACGGCTCGGTGCTCGGCGCCGGCGAACGGGTACGAGTCGGCTTCATCGGGGTCGGCAACCGCGGCGATCAGGTGCTCGACGCTTTCCTCGAGCAACCCGACATCGAGATCGCGGCCGTCTGCGACCTGTACCAACCTTACCGGGACTTCGCGGTGGCCAAGTGCGGCTCACGGCCCGAGGGCTTCGGCGACTACCGGCGCCTCCTCGACATGAAGGGCCTGGACGCGTTGGTCATCAACACCCCCGACCACTGGCACGCGCTCCAGACGATTCAGGCTTGCCAGGCCGGCAAGGACGTCTACGTCGAGAAGCCGCTGTCGCTCTGCGTCGCGGAGGGCCGCAAGATGGTGGAGGCGGTGAGGAAGTACGGCCGGGTCTGCCAGGTGGGGATCCAGCGCGCCTCCTCACCGATGGTGAACGAGGCCGTCGGGCTGATCCGCGGCGGCGGCATCGGCAAGGTAACCGCCGTGCGCTGCTTCCACGTCCAGAACGAGTGGCCCAAGGGGATCGGCAACCCGCCCGACGAGCCCGCGCCCGGCGGCCTCGACTGGGACGCCTGGCTCGGTCCCGCCCCCAAGGTCGCCTACAACCGGAATCGCGGCTTCTATCGCTTTCGTTGGTTCCTCGACTACTCGGGCGGCCAGCTCACGAACTTCGGCGTGCACTACACCGACACGATCCAGCGCGCTCTCGGCCAGGACGCGCCGTTGGCCGTCGTGGCCATGGGCGGCAAGCTCGCGATCCAGGACAACCGCGAGATCCCCGACACGCTGGAGGTCCTGTGGACCTATCCGGGCGGCACGCTGGTGAGCTTCACGCAGATCAACGCGAACGCCGCGCCGGCGGCGCTGCGGCCCTGCGAGATCGAGTTCCGCGGGACCAAGGGGACGCTGTATCTCTACGGCAGCGGCTACGAGGTCGTCCCCGACAGCATCACCCCCAACGAGTTCCCGGCCCGCACGCCGATCGACCGCGCGCTCGAACGCGGCTACCGGAGCGGGGCGAAGCCGATGCTCGAGCCGAAGCAGGCGAAGGGCGACGTCAACACGGCCGCCCACGTCCGCAACTTCGTCGATTGCGTGAAGAGCCGCAAGACGCCCGCCTGCGACATCGAGGCCGGCCACCGGCGCACCTCTGCGACCCTGATCGGGAACGTCGCCTGGAAGCTCAAGGCTTATCTCGAGTGGGACCGGGAGCGGGAGCGCTTCACGAACAACGCGCCGGCCAACCAGAAGCTGCGCTACGAATACCGCCCGCCGCTGCGGTTCCCGGACGCGGTCTGATGGGCTTCGCTAGCCCCCGAGCCACTCGCGGAGCTTCTGGCCGTCCGCCTTGGCCGTTGAAGGAACCGCGGCGCGTTCTGCAGGTTCGTCAGCGCTTGCGCGAGCCGCTGTCCTGCGGTGGTGTCAGACCGGCCTTCACGATCGTCGAGGCGACCTCGGGCGACGCGAAGAAGCGGAGCAGCGCGAGGGCCGCGTCCGGCTGCCGGGCTGCGCTGGTGATCGCTCCCGCGTACGAGAAACCGGGCTGAAGCTCGGCCGGAATCGCCCCGACGAAAGTCACTCCCGGGACGTGGATCAGCTCGCTGACCTGCTGAAAGCCGATCTCCACCTCGCCACGCGCGACCAGAGCGGCGACTGGCTCGCCGGACGGTGGCCCGCGTACCTTCCGGCTCTTGCCCGCCACCTGCTCCGCGATGCCGAGCTTCGCAAACAGCGTCGTCGACAGATAGCTGCCGCTGCTGCTGTCCGAATAGCCGATCGACGCCGCATCGAGCAGCGTGCTCCGGAACGCCTCGACACTGTCGATGTTCGGCTTGGTGGCCCCGGCGCGCACCACCATCCCGATCTGCGACCGAGCGAGAACCACCTTGCTGCTTGCGCGCACCAGGCCTCGCCTGGCGAGCTCGTCGGCGGATCTCTCATCCAGGATCACGACGTCCGCCGTCTCGCCTCGCGCGAGGCGGTTGGGAATCGCCTCCGGAGAATCGCCCATCGATGGGCCGCGCGTCGTGATCAGCCGGTGATCGCTCGCGCGCTCGAACGTCGGGCCGAGTGCGGCATAGACCTCGTAGAAAGCCGCCGAGATCATCACCCGCACCTCGGCGGCAGACGCCGAGCCCGGCGCCATCAAGGCGACCACGCCAAGCCTGGCGAACCACCGAGCGAGCGACCGGGCGTTCAGGAGGCCCTGCAACGCGAGCCGGCTAGATCGATCACCAGGGCGGCCTTGCTTCACAGACCCCGAAGCCACTCGCGGAGCTTCTGGCCGTCCGCCTTGATGGCGCGGAGCCGCGACTCGAGGCTCTCCCCGCCAGGGAACGGGTACTCGAACTGCATCGTGATCGGCCCCCGGAAGTTGGCGGCTTCGAGCATCTTGAAGAACCTGGGGTCGATCGAGCCCTGTCCGATCGGGCACCACTGTAGCTTGCCGCCTTCACCGGGCGCGTGCTTCCAGAAGAAGTCCTTCACGATCACCGCGCCCACCCGGTCGCTGACGAGCGAGAAGGCCGTGGGCCAGGAAAGGCCCGACTCCACCGCAGCGTGGCCGATGTCGAAGTGGACGCCCAGCTCGCGCGGGTCTCGGTCCTTGATCACGTCGTAGATGTCCCAGATCGCGGCGCCGACGTAACCGTTGCCCGAGTGGTTCTGGATCAGGCCCGTCACGCCGAGCTCGCGGTTGAGCGCGGCCAGGTCCTTCAGCCGGGCGCCGATGTCCGCGAGCTGGCGCGGGATCGGCGTCCCCTGCTCATATCGCATCGCGCCCAGCCGGTAGAGCCGGATGCCGAGCTTCGCCGCCGTGCGCAGCAGCTTCGGCGTCGAAGGCTCGTCGGCGCCGCGGATGTCCGTGGCCATCACCAGGATCTCGAGGCCCTTCGCCTTCAGCGCCGCCACCATGCGAG
>CAZVOI010001128.1:0-1716 GCA_964628275.1 uncultured Acidobacteriota bacterium
GCCAGCCGGCCCTCGCGCGCCCAGCGCGTCACCGTGTTCGGCGACACGCCGAGCAGCTTCGACACGTCCGATCGGGTCAGGAAAGGCGCCGCCACGGCCTCGAGGGTAGTGGCGTCTGCAATCTGCTTCACGCTCCACAGGATACTGGCCGCTCGTGGTGAATGAATGAAGCATATGGACCAAGCGAGCGGATCAGACAGACCGCGCCCAGGCTCTCGGCCACCCCCGGCGCGTGCTCTCAGAGATGCGGGCGCCGCGCACAAGAAAAGGCACGGCCCGCGTCGGGGTAGGACGCGGGCCGTGTGGAACGACTCCGAGATGTCTCTCTAGAACGTGTAAGTCACCGAGGCGCGGAAGATGTTGGCGTCGTAGCTCGGGATGTTCGCGCCCAGGAAGAACCAGCGGTTGGCGCCCGGATCGACCTTGCCCATGTAGGGCTGGGTGATGTCGGTCTGCCAGTCGGTGTTGTCGTACTTCTGCTTCCAGTACATCGCGCTCGCCGTGAGCTTCTCCGTGACGTGGTACGCGAGCCGGATCTTGGCCATCGTGAACTTCTTGACGACCGTCGGGAAGCGATCGAACGCGAACGGTGTGGTGCCCGGGATCGGCGGCACGTTCGCCGGGAAGATCCCGTTTGCCTCGTTGAAGCCGCCGACGGGCGTGCCGGTCGCGTTGAAGTCGTACACCGAGTCGCTGCGGGGCTTCGTGTAGTCCAATGTCGCGTTGAGGTCCCACTTGCCCGGAACGATCGCCCAGTCGAGCCCGGCGCGGAAAGTGTCGACCTTGTCGTCGGTGGCGTTCTCCCAGTAGTTCGGGTCGGTCGTGGGGTCGTAGCCGGGCGGGATGGTGGTGCCGCGCGGGATGTAGGACGCCGCCATGTCGAAGAAGTACTTCTCGTAGACGTAGCCCGCGAAGAAGCCGAGCTTCTCGTTGGCGGCGTACGTCAGGTCGATGCCGAACATGTCGAACGACTGGTCGAGGAGGCCGGTGACCGACTCGGCGAACTCGTTCGAAGTCGACGCACCGTTCAGGGTGACAGCCAGCTTCTCGGTGGGAGTGATCGTCAGGAAACCGCTCAGGATGTGCCGGTTGCGCTCGGTGATGTCGGTCTGCGTCGCGCCCGCCCACGACGGCGGGATCGCCTCGTCGTTCGCGTCGCCCGGCTTGCGGTCGAGCGTCGTCCACGAGGCGCGCAGCGCGAACAGGCTGCTGGTGTAGTCGGCCGAGAGCGTGAAGACGTCGTCCGTGACGTCGCCGTACTCGCGGATGTCGTAGGTCCGCTTGTCCTGGCCGTAGCTCGCGCCGAGCCGCAGGCCGCGGACCGGCTTGACGTACACCAGGCCGCGCAGGCTCTCGATGCCCCAGCCCTCGTGCTCGCGCACGTACGGCGTCGCGGGCACGGACGCGCCTACGTCGCCGCGCACCGTGCTCGGGAAGGCGTAGTGCTCGGTCTTGTCGTCGAGCTCGAACTTGCGGTAGGACAGGTTGTAGCCGAGCCAGGGCACAGGATCGCCGGTGAACCTCACCTGCGTCATGAACGTGTCGTACTGCGCCTCGATGCTGCCGTAGGGCGGGACGATCGAGAAGGCCGGGTTGGGCGCGGTGGCGCTCGTCTGCAGGTTGGGGTTGGTCGAGAGGTTGTACTGCAGCGCCATGTTCATGCTCATGTTGCCGGTGGAGAGCGAACCCGTCAGCTTGTGCCGCGCCGGCAGCGTG
>CAZVOI010001129.1:0-2193 GCA_964628275.1 uncultured Acidobacteriota bacterium
GGCCTGCTCCGGGGACATGTACGCCGCCGTGCCGAGGATGATGCCGGCCCGTGTCGCGACCGCGCTGAGCGTCGGGGAATGGGAGACCTCGGGCGAAAGCGGATCGTCCGACAACGCCTTGGCCAGGCCGAAGTCGAGGACCTTGACGGCGCTGTCCTTGGTCAGCTTGACGTTCGCGGGCTTCAGGTCGCGGTGGACGATGCCGTGCTCGTGGGCGTACTCCAGGGCCTCGGCGATCTGTTTCGCGACCTCTAGCGCCTCGTCAACGGGGAAAGCACCCTGGGCGATGCGCTCCTGAAGCGTCGGGCCTTCGACCAGCTCCATGACCAGCGCGCGGACCGAGTCCGACTCTTCCAGCCCGTGGATCGTCGCGATGTGGGGATGGTTGAGCGAAGCGAGGACGTGGGCCTCGCGCTGGAAGCGCGTCATGCGGTCGGCGTCGGAGGCGAAGGCTTCCGGCAGCACTTTGATCGCGACGTCGCGGCCCAGCTTGGTGTCCCGTGCGCGGTAGACCTCGCCCATCCCTCCCGCGCCGAGAGGGGAGACGATCTCGTAGGGCCCGAGTCGTGCACCGGGTGCGAGGGTCATCGCTTCGCTGCCGGCGCGACACGCCGCAACTCCTCGAAGAAGTTCTGGATCAAGACGACCTTGTCCTGCTTGACCTCGGCCCGCTCCTCCGCCGCCTTCAGCACCGCGAAGCGCTGGCCGTCGGGGTGCAGGTCGAACGGCCGGTTGCCTGGCGGCAGCCGTACCGGGATGCGTGCAGGCGACCACTGCCGCGGCTTCTCGGCGCGGAACGAGTCTCCCTCCGCCGCGTAAGCCGCCACCATCAGCGTTTCATCGGCCGCCCGGTAGAACAGCTCCTTCCGGTTTCGAGACCACGTCGGATCTGTGCCACCACCGGTCGAGACCTGCCAGTTTCCGCCCGGACCAGGGAACGGACGCACGTACACCTCCATTCGCCCCGTGTCGTTGGCGTTGTAGGCCAGCCAGCGCCCGTCAGGCGAGAAAGCCGCCTGGCCCTCGCCGAAGCGACTGTTGAGGAAGGCCGTGGTTTTCCCGGGTTTCCATCCCGAGGCCTCGTCGCCCTCCAAGGGCAGGATCATGATGTCGCGGCCCTGCGGATTCTGCTCGCTGTAGGCCAGGAACCTTCCTGTCGGATGCCACGACGTGGGGAACTGCCGGTTCTTGCTCTCGGTCAGACGCTCCGCCTCGCCCGTTCCATCCGCCCGCTGCCAGTAGAGGTTCAACGTCGCCTTGTCTCCACGCGCCGAGGCGAAGGCGATGCGGCGTCCATCCGGAGTCCACTGCGGCCAGGAGTCCTCGCCGGCATCGAGGGTCAGGCGCGACATCCTGTCTCGCCTCCACTCGTAGACCCACACGTCGACCTGCCTGCCCTCGCGGACGTCCATCGCGAGCAGGCGGCCATCCGGCGAGAAACGGACGTTGTTGTAGTTGGCCGGCACGGCGCGCAAGGGCTGCGGCTTTCCTTCCCGGTCCATCCATTGAATCGGCACGTCCACCCCGAGGCTCTTTCCCCGAAGGTACGCGAGGGTGCCTCGGCCCGAGACCGCGAATTGTGCGCCCGCATTGGGAGCGGAGATCAGGCCCTCCAGGACCGGCGCCGGCTCGCCCGTCGTCTCGAGCCGTTCGACGTCGAAGGGCGCGGCGAACATCGTCCCTCCGTGCACGTAGACCACATGGCCGCTCCCGAGGTAGCGGCCATGGAATCCGCCCCTCTGCACGACCTTTCTCGGAGCGTCCGGCAGCGACTGGACCACGACGTTCGCATCGTCGTAGTCGCCGCCCACGCTCGCGCTGTGAGCCGTGAACAGCACGGCCTTGCCCCCGAGCAGCGCCTGCGGCCACCGGTGCGTGACCTCTCCCGCGGCCGTGTCGAGGCTCGTCAGCGGCTCGGGCGAGCCTCCCGCCGATGGCACACGCGACAACCCCTCGAAAACGGTCCGCGCGAAGAAGATGGTTCCGTCCTCGGCCCAACTTCCGCCGCGGTTGACGGGAGCATCGCAGAGCGTGACCGCGGCGCCGCCCGTGACGGCGATCTTCTTCAGCTTGCCGTCGGCGAAGAAGCCGATCCACCGCCCGTCGGGCGAGAAGAACGGGTTGTCGGCGCCTTCGGTCCCGGAGAGCGGCGCGGCCTGCAACTGGTCGAGCCGCCGAACGTAGAGCTGCGGT
>CAZVOI010001130.1:0-6594 GCA_964628275.1 uncultured Acidobacteriota bacterium
GAAGAGGTGGAGCACGTAACGCTGCGCGATCACGCCGGCGTCGCCCATCTGGCGGCGCTGGTCCTTCGACATCACGCTGGCCTCGACGCTGTAGTTGGAAAGATCGTTCGCGCCGAAGAAGAAGCGGCCGCGCTTGGTGAACGGGTTGTCCGCCAGCTTGGCCAGGATCTTGCCGCCGTCCTGCTCGCGCACCTGCATCTTGCCAGTGGCGTTCACCCAGAAGGGCGGCGGCGGTCCGGGAGCGGTCGCGGCTTCGAAGTCGAAGCTCCACGGCAGCGGCGGGCTGACGCGAACCCGCGCCGTTCCGCTGAGCTCGCCGACCGTGGCCTTCACCAGGCCGGCCTGTCCCGTGGGATCGGCGGCCAGCGTCAGCTCGCCGTTGGCGGCGACCGCGCCCTTCAAGCGCTCGACCGACCAGCTGGCGGCGGCCTGCTCGCGGATGAAGCGGCCCTTGTCGTCGTAGAGCCGCGCATGGAAGAGCCGCTTCTCGCCCGGCTTCAGGACCAGGTCGGTGGGCGTGACCTGCACCAGGGCGGGCTTCGCGTCGGCCGGCGCCTTCTCGATCGGGCTCGCCGGCTTCGCGGCGACCGCCGCGCCCGGCGACTTCTTGCCGATGCAGTAGAGGTTGTCCATCGACGCGAAGAAGACCTTGCCGTTGGAAACCGCAGGGGAGGCCACGATCACTTCCGGCGTCGCCTCGGTGCCCAGCAGATCGACGTCGAGGATCTCGGCCTTCTCCGGCCCCGGCCTGAGGATGTAGAACTTGCCGTTCTCGGTGCCGACGTAGAGCTTGCCGTCCGCCAGCACCGGCGACGCTTTCTGGATCGTGCCGAGGTTCAGCTTCCAGAGCTCCTTGCCGGTAAGGGCGTCGAATGCCAGCAGGTTCGCGCTGTTGTCGATCTGGTATATCCGCTCGCCGTCCACCACCGGCGACGAGAAGCCGCCTTGGACGCCGAGGGTGCGCCACTTCAGCTGGTCGGTCTTGACCTCGCCCTTGCTGGCCAAGTCGATCGCCGCGAACATCCCCATCTCGCTGGTGTCCAGGTTCTCTTCGCTGTGGGTCAGGATCGCCAGCCGGTCCTTGATCACGACGCTGCTCAGGATCGCGCGCTTGCTCATCTCGTACTTCCAGACGGTTTCACCGGTAAGGACCTTGATGCCGTAGAAGGTGCCGTCGCTGCCGCCCACCACGAAGATGCGCTGGCCGTCCACCGTCACCGGCACCATGTTCGAGTAGTTGGTGTCGTAGTGCTTGGATTGTGGAGTGGCGACCCACAGCGTCTCGCCGGTCTGCTTGTCGAAGCCGAAGTAGCGGTTGCTGCCGCGCGCCTGGTCGCCCCAGCCCGAGGTAAGCGTGCTCACCAGGATCAGATCACCCTCGACGACCGGCGACACCGTCCGGCCGCCGTGCGTCGTGATCGCGCCGAACTCTTCCGAGAGCGCGCGCTCCCAGAGCTTCTTGCCGGCCTTGTCGAGCGCGATCAGGTTGGCGCCGACGCCGAAGACGTAGACGTTGCCGGTGGCGAGGTCGACGGCGGGCGACGACCAGCCGATTCGGTGCGGCGGCACGTCGGTGTGGAAGAGGTTGTACTTGTACTCCCAGATCACGTCGCCGGTGTTGGCATTCAGGCACAGCACGCGTTCCTGCAGCGTCTCGCCCTTGCCGGCGGGACTCAGCAAATAGAGGCGGTCGCCGACGACCACGGGCGCCGAGCGCGAGCCGTAGGGCTTCTTCCACAGGAAACTCTCGCCGCCGGGGACCCACTTCGACGGCAAGCCCTTCTCCATCGAGATGCCGTCGCGTGAAGGGCCCCGCCATTCAGGCCAGTCCGCGGCGCCCGCCGACGACGCGGCGAGAACCGACAACACAGCAGCCCGCCGAAGCACTTGTCCCATCATCTCCGCCTCTTCTTCGATCTTACGTCCGGCGCCCCCGCGACGCTTGTCGTCAGTCCGGCAGTTCCTTGGGCGGCTCGGGGAGGAAGAAGCTGAGCGCGAAGCCGCTGACGTACACGAAGGCAGCCACCGCCGCCGCGGCGTAGGCGAGTCGCGTCGGGGGCAGGGCGCCGGGCATCAGGCCGGCCAACTGCGTCGTCAAGAGCGCCGCGGCGGTTCCGAGCATCCGGCCGCCGATGTTGGCGGCGAAGCTCTCGCCGGTGCCGCGCAGGTGCGTCGGATACACGCGCGGCAGGTAGTTCCCCCAGAAGCTGAACTGCGCCACCGTGAAGAAGCCTGCGAAGAAGATGCCCCATTTCAGGGTCGTGACGTTCCCGGTCATCGCAAAAAAGAAGACCAGCGGAACCACGAACAGCCCGGGCACCTGGAACGCGCGCAGCAGGCCGCGCCGCGAGACGACCACGACAGCGAGCGCGGCGAGCGCGAAGCGCCCCGCCAGCCCACCCAGCTCCTGGACCATCTGCACCACGCCGACGACTTGTTGCTGCTGCGGGCGCGGCAAGGTCTTCACCTCGCTGAGCCCGGGCACGATCTGTGGCAGTTGTTGGATCGCCCCGAACGCGGCGCCGTAGCTGCACGCGAACATCAGCGTCGTCACGATCGTCGCGCGCCGATACTCCGGCCTGAAGATCTCCGCGAAGCTCGGACGCCGCAAGGTTCCCTCGGCCTTCTTCTTGGCCCAGGTGGGCGACTCCGGCAGGAACGGCCGGATGATGATCAGCGGGATCGCCGGGATCAGCCCCGAGAGGAGCGTGTAGCGCCACGCCTCGTGGCCGCCGGCGATCGCCGGGAAGTGCGAGCCGTAGGTCGCGCACAGCGTGTAGACGCCCGACACCATGAAGCCGCCGAGCGACGAGAAGGCCTGCGTGTAACCGAGCACCTTCTCTCGTTGCCGGGGTTCCGGGAACAGCTCGGCGAGCCAGGCGGTCGCGGCGACGAACTCGACGCAGACCCCGACGAAGGTGGTGCAGCGCAGCACCAGCAACATCGGCAGCGAGGTGGCGAAGCCGGCGGCAAACGCCGAGAACGCGTAGATCAGGATGCTCCACGTGAGCACGAAGCGGCGGCCGAGCCGATCGGTCAGATAGCCGCCGATCAACCCGAAGATGCCGCCGCAAACGGCGGGCACGTAGAACATCAGGTCGCGCCAATAGGCGAACTGCGGCGTGCCGAGCTGGACCTTGCCCAGCTCCTCGAGCGCCCGCGGCAGGATCAGCGGCAGCATCAGCAGCTCGTAGATGTCGAACGCGAAGCCGATCGCGGCGACGACGCAGACGAGCCATTGCACCCGGGTCATGGATTCGGCGCGAGCTTAATCCCGGGACCCGCGTCCATGTTGTTGTACCGCGTGAAGATCTGCAAAAAAGCAACCTTGTACTAGTCTCTCGGGAACCTGCTTGTTCAACCGGAGGAAGTCATGAAGGCTCTCGCACGTTTGCTTGCATTTTCGATGGCGTTCGGCGCCTCGGTCGCGATCCACGCCCAAACGGTGACCGGGACGATCCAGGGCAGCCTGACAGACACCTCCGGCGCGGCGGTGCCCGGCGTGGTCGTCACGATCCGCAGCAACGAGACCGGCTACGTCCGCGAGCTGGTGACCAACGAAAGGGGCTTCTACAACGCGTCGTTCCTGCCGCTCGGCGCCTACCGGGTGAGCGCCGCATTGGCCGGTTTCGGCACGGTCACCCGCGCCAGTGTCGAGGTCACGCTCAACGCCACGCAGGTGATTTCCCTCAAGCTCGACCCCCGGGTGACGGAGGAAGTAACGGTCGTCGCGGACCGGCCGCCGATCAACGTCTCCAACCAGGAGATCAAGCAGTCGCTGAACGCCGAGCAGATCATGGAGAAGCCGACCTTCTCGAACCTGAACAGCAACAACACGTTCCTCTCATTGGCCGAGACCTTCGCCGGCTTCCAGGAAAACCCGACGTCGGGCCAGAACAACCCGACGGCGTCCTCCGGCTCGTCCGTGAACTTCAATGGCACCGGCACGCGCGGGACCACGTTCCAGATCGACGGCGTCAACAACGACGACTCCTCCGAGAACCAGCACCGCCAGGGTGTGAGCCTGGTTTCGATCAAGGAGTTCCAGGTCATCAGCAACACCTTCAGCGCCGAGTTCGGGAGGGGTTACGGCGCGGTCGTGCTGGTGCAGACGAAGTCGGGCACAAATGCCGTGAAGGGCGAGTTGTACTACGGCCGCCAGGACAGCGACTGGAACGAGAAGAGCTTCTTCGCGACCGCCAAGCCGGTGAACTGGCGCAACCAGTACGGAGGCGCTATCGGCTTCCCGATACAGAAGAACAAGCTCTTCGGCTACGTGGGCCTCGACCACGGCCGGCGCGAGGGCGGCGGCAGCTACACCCGTGACATATTCACGGCGGCCGATCGGGCGTTGCCGCGCCTGACGCGGGGCAACGACACGCCGGCGAACCGAGCCTTCATCGACTCGGTGCTGGCGCGCTTCGGCAGCCTCCAGCCCAACGACCCGCGCAGCAACCGCACCTATCAGGGCAGCGCCGGCTTCGACCAGCCGGTGACCGACGGCAGCGCCAAGCTCGATTGGGACCCCACGCGGCGCGACCACGTCGTGCTGCGTTACCAGTACTCCCGGCAGCGCTTCGACAACGACGACGTGATCCTCGGCGAGGCGACGCAGCAGAACAACCGCCAGGCCAACGTCGGCCTGACGTGGACCCATAGCTTCTCGCCGCGCACCGTCGGCGAGTTCCGCTACGGCTACGGGATCCGCGACACCAACGTGAACGTGAAGGAAGGCAACGACACCCCGATCATCCGCTTCACCGGCTCGCCGGTCTCCGGCTCGATCATCGGCAACGCGGGCGGCTTCCCGATCACGCGCGACCAGGCGGACCACCAGCTCGTCTACAACATCAACACGTTGTTCGGGAACAGCCACAACGTCAAAGCGGGGACCGACGTCCGCATCTCGCGTCTCGACGACTTGGCGCAGAGCTTCCAGCGCCCGTTCTGGACCTTCACGACCTCCTGTGGCGGCGTGACGTATCCGACGCCCTACGCGGCATTCCTGGACGGCTGCGTGACGAGTTTCCAGCGCGCTTACGGCCCGTTCTTCCTCGAGAACAGCATCAAGGAATACAACCTCTACCTGGAGGATAACTGGAAGGTCAGGCCGAACCTCACGCTGAACCTGGGCCTGCGCTACGAGTACGCGGGCGCTCCCCAGGAGGTCGAAGGCCGGCTCGACTACGGCTACGGCGACGACAAGAACAACCTCGAGCCGCGCGTGGGCTTCGCCTGGGCGCCCAACTGGACGAGCGGCCTGCTCGGCAAGCTGGCCGGGGGCGGCGCGGGCAATTTTTCGATCCGCGGCGGCTTCGGCATCTACCACGGGCGCAACTTCCAGACCGTGTTCTCGCAGACGGGCGCCAGCATCCGCACCAACCCGCCGAACGCGATCGCGCTCACGTTCTCGAACAGCACCAACCTGGCCGACCCCACGAACGGCTTCGTGTTCACGCCGGGGCCGCAGACGGTCCGTCACAGCGAGACGTTCATCGAGCCCGGCCTGGAGGTCCCAGACACCTACCAGTGGAACGCCTCCTTCGAGCGCAAGCTGCGCTGGAACTCCACGCTGCGCGTCAGCTATAGCGGCCGGCGCGGGTTCGGCCTGCTGCGTTACATCCCGGACAACCTGCCGGTCTCGCCGCTCGACGGCGGCATCGTGGTCGTCAACCACCCGAACAACGCCCCGGCGGCCGGCTTCCCGGACCTGCGCGGCGTTCGCATCGACCGCATCGCGCCAGACGCGGAGTGCGCGGGCACGGGTTTCTTGCCGGGGATCACCCCGAACGCCGCGTGCCCGAACGCGGTCCCGATCGCGAACAACGAAATAAGTCGCCGCGTGCCCCGCACCAACGAGCGGCGGCCCGACCCGCGCTACGCGACGAACCTGGTGGTGAGCAACGATGCCGACACCTGGTACCACGACCTCCAGGTGTCGTGGGAGAAGCGCGTCACCCGGGGACTCCGTTTCGAGACGACCTACACTTGGGGCAAGGCGATCGACAACACCTCCGAGGCGACTTTCGTCGGGGCCGGCGACACCAACCAGCTCGGACCGAACAAGGCGTTCGCGCGCGGGCTCTCGCGATTCCACACGCCCCACCGTTTCACGCTCAACGGCACTTGGCTGATTCCGGTCCTGAAGGACCGCAAGAGCCGGGTCGGCGACGTCTTCGGCGGCTGGCAGCTCACGGCAACGCTGAAGCTCGCCCACGGCACGCCGTTCACCGTCACCGACTCCGCCGGCGGCGACCTCAACTTCGACGGCTTCTCGGAGAACCGGCCGGTCGTCGTGAACCCGGGCGTCCTGGGCGGCACCGTCGACGACGTCGACAACTCGGTGCAGCAGCTCCCGCGCGAAGCGTTCCGGCGCGCGACGCTCGCCGACAACGGGGGCGAGATCGTTGGGCGGAATACCTTCTACGGCGACGCGACCAAGAACCTCGACCTCGGTCTGTTCAAGACGTTCAAGCTGCCCAAGGGCCGTCTGATGGCCAAGCTCGAGCTGTACAACGCTTTCAACCGGGCTCAGTTCGGTTTCCCGACGTCGGATTTCAACAGCGTCAGCTTCGGCCAGATCGTCGGCACCGC
>CAZVOI010001131.1:0-6308 GCA_964628275.1 uncultured Acidobacteriota bacterium
GTAGTGTCTCCGTCAACGCAGCCAGGGCGACATCGAGGAGGGTCGGATGCGTCTTTGGGGCTCATGAGTCGCGGCACCCACACTCTCGCATGCATGGCGGTAGGGTTGAGTGGGGTTGGAAGCTCCGCCCTCCCCAGTGACAGCATCTCCCGAGCAGTGGCTGCGGATGAAAAGGCCTATGGTTCCACCACGGGCAAGCACTACCACTGGGAGATCATGCTCCCCGGCAGCCTGGCGGGCGCGATCGTGGGCTACGCCACTCAGAGGTTCGGACGCCGGCCGGGGGACGCGGGCACCTGAGATTGCGGCTTCGCCGCCGTCAGTAGCGGGACGGCTCCTCGGGCGCCTCGGCGTTGAAGGTCACCGTGTGCATGTGGGCGTCCGTCGTCGTCGAGTCCTTCTGCACCGGCTTGCCGTCCCGGATCTCCTGCACCGCCTGCGCTGGCAGGGCCACCATGTGCGAGTGGCCGGCGGTGGACGCGATGTCGATCTGGACCGCTCCGCCCGCCTGGAGCTGGGCCGCCGTGATCACGGCCTGGTGGCCGTGGTTCGCGGACACCTGTCCCGTCTTCGAGCCGGTCGGTGCCGGCGGAAGCGTGGTCGGTGTGCCGGGCGGGCCATAGTCGTCGCCGCCGCCGCCCCCGCCGCCGCCACCACAGTCCGACACCGTGACGGTGACCCCGGCCAGGAAAGCGAGGCTCGCCTCCTGGGTGAACTGCCGGCGATTGAGCTTCCGCATCAGATCCTCCTCCCGACGTACGGCCTCGTCGTGCCTCTCCATGCTCCGGGCGGGCGAGGCCGCCTGTCGGTACAGCAACACGCGTGCCCGCGGGCGCCTTCGAGCCATCCCGAGCAGGCTCAGTGCGTTCGGACGATCGGAACGGCCACGGTCCTTACGCCTGGGGTAATGCCTTACGGGTGTCGAAACAACCACGCCGTTCTGCGTAGCCTCCGAGCGACCGCGAGCAGGAGATCGCCTAGGTTAAGGACACGGGCCTCAACGCGATCAGGCTCGAGGGCAAGCTCGAGGACGAGCCCTTCTGGGAGAAGTGGATGGACTGGGACGCGGAGGACCAGATCCTGGAGCTTCCCGCACTGACGCCAACCTGGTTCCTGGCCCTGTCCCTCAACGACGAGACCTGACTCTTTCCTGCTTTCGGCTCGCCCTCGCTAAGGCTCAGGCGGCCGGCCTCGTCCTCCGCGAGCGAGAGCTGGCCGGACTCGCCTCCGGCGAGCGAGAGCTGGCCCTGTGCTGCGCCCCCCAAGCGCGCGTGGATCTGGGCGATCGCTTGTCGCGCCACGCCACGTAGCGCCACCTGCTGCTCGGCTTCGCGCAGTGGAGCGACGGCGTCGCGCGTGCCGACGCGGCCGAGCGCGGCCGCGGCCGCCCGGCACAGCTCCTCGGGTCCCTCGGAGAGCGCGCGGACGAGCGGCGCTTCTGCGGATGGATCGTCCGTCGCGGCGAGCGCCTCGGCCGCTGCCTCGCCGAGCTCGCCCCGTTCCACGAGTAGCACCCTCGCCAGGGTCGCGGTCGCGTCCTTCCCGTGGCGTCCCAGGATGCCGAGGCACGCTCTCGCCGTTCCCAGCCGCCGCGTGCGCAGGGCGTTCTTGAGCAGCTCCACCGCTTGCTCGAGCGTCAGCGATGCGCCGAGCGCGGCGACGGCCCTCGCGCTCGTCGCGTCCTCCGCTCCTTCGCCGCCGGCGACGCCGATGAGCACGTCGCGGCCGTCCGCACCGAGAGCGATGCCTGCCCGCAGCCGGATGTCCGCGTCCGGATCCGCGCGCGCCGCAGCCAACGCCTCTCGCGTCGCCGCGTGCTCAGGGAACTCCCGCAGCAGCATCAGGAAGGCGCGCTGCCGCACGCGCGGCTCCGGCTCGCTCGCCAGGTTCGAGGCGATCCGCCGCGGCAAGTCCTCCGGCACGACGAGACGCCCGGCGAGGTCGAGCGCCGCGCGCAGGATCGCCGGAAGCTTGCCCTCGCCGTCGAGGCAAGCCTTGTCCCTCAGGTCGGGCTTATCGCTTCGCCGGGCGACGAGCGCCTCCACCTCCCTCAAGAAGGCCGGGCCGCCGCGGGCGACGGAGGAGCGCTCGGGCACGTCAATGTGCAAAACGCCCTCCTCCAGGCGGCCCGATACCCAGAGCGGCGAGTGGCCGCGCACCATCAGATGGCCACGCAGCATCGCGCGCACGGTCCGCCGCATGTCGGGATCGAGCAGCGCCAGCGCGAGCGCCGGCGTGCCCCGGACCGAGACCTGCCTGTCGAAGTCGTCGTCCCCGACCTCGATCTCCTTCCGGTCACGCAAGCCCAGGAACGCGCCCACGCCCTCCGCGCGCAAGGTCAGGTTCGTGATGAGACTCGGGCTCCACACCTCCACGCGCGTGCCCCCGAACTCGCCATCCTGGTAGTACGACAGCCGCACCTGCAGCTGCCCCGAACAGCCCGTCAGGGTTCCATTGGGCGACCGCACGTTGTCGGAGAGACCCGCTTCGCGTGCCGACTCGAGCCAGAAGGCCATCCGTGCGCGGGCGCGGCTGCCGTGGACCGCGGCCGCGGCGACGAACGGCCCCATCACCACGATGGCGACTGCGACCGCCACGACGAGGTCCAGGGGTGGCATCAGATCAGCCGGACCACCGGCTCCTCGTGCATCAGCTCGCGCCGCGTGAGCAGGTCGTGCACCGTTGCTACCTCGGCGTCCCCGGAAGCGCCGCCCCTCCCGCGTCGCTCAGGCTCAAACGGCCCGCCTCGTCGTCCGCGATCGAGAGCCGGCCCGCCTCGCCGCCGGCGAGCGACAGCTGCCCCTGCGCTGCCCCCGCGAGGCGCGAGTGGATCTGGGCGACCGCTTGCCGCGCGGCGACGCGCAGCGCCGCGTCACGCGATTCGGCCTCGCGCAGGGGCGCGACGGCGTTCCGTGTGCCTACCCGGCCGAGCGCGGTCGCGGCCGCACGGCGTAGGGCGGGCGGGCCTTCGGCGAGCGCGCGTAGCAGCGGTATTTCGGCGGAAGTGTCGCCCGTAGCGGCGAGCGCCTCCGCTGCGGCCTCGCCGAGCTCGCCTTTCTCGACGAGCAGGACCTTGGCCAGGGTCTGGGTCGCGGCGCCCCCGTGGCGCCCCAGGATGCCCAGGCATGCCCTCGCCGTCGCCAGCCGCCGCGTACGCAGGGCGTTCTTGAGCAGCTCCGCCGCCTGTCCAATTGTCAGCGAGGCGTCGAGGGCGGCAACGGCCTTGGCGCTCGTCACGTCCTCCGCGCCCTCGCCGCCGGCCGCCCCGAGCAGCACGTCGCGGCCCTCCGCCCCCAGCGCGATGCCGGCCCGCACCCGCACCTCCGCATCCGGGTCCTGCAGTGCCGCGAGGACGGCCTCGCGGGTCGCTGCGTCTTCCGGGAACTCGCGCAGCAGCGTCAGCAGTGCCTGCTGCCGCATGTGAGGCTCCGGCTCGCCGGCCTGGTTGTCGGCGATCCGGCGCGCCAGGTCCTCCGGCACGACGAGGCGTGCCGCGAGGTCGAGCGCCGCGCGCAGGATCTGTGGCAGCTTGTACTCGCCGTCGAGGTAGGCGTCAACGGCCTGCTCGATCAGGCTCCCGCGCGCGACCGAGCGCTCGGGCACGTAGACGCGCAGGGCGCCGTCCTCGAGCCGTCCCGAGGCCCAGAGCGGCCGGTGGCCGCGTACTTCGAGCCGGCCCCCTAGCATCGTGCGGATCGTGCGTCGCATGTCGGCATCGAGCAGCGCCAGCGCGAGCGCCGGGGGACCCTGGACCGACACCTGCTTGTCGAAGTCCTCGTCCCCGATCTCGATCTCCTTGAGGTCGCGAAGGCCGCGAAGGTCGCGAAGGTCGCGGTCGAACACCGCTGCGGGGCTCTCGGGACGCAGGGTGAGCCCGGGGGCGAGGCGGGGGCTCGTGACCTCCAAACGCGTGCCGCGGGACTCGGCAGCACCGTAGTTCGAGAGCCGCACCATGAAAGATCCCGTCGACCCCGTCAGGCCCTCCGCGGACACCTCGACTCCCGAGAGACCCGCCTGGCCCGCGGCTTCACGCCAGACGGCCGCCAGCTCGCAGGCACGGCGTCGATTGAGCAACGCGATGGCGAGCGCCGGCAGTAGGCCGAGGCTGGCCATACTGAAGACGATCACCGCCAGCAAGGGATCCATCAGATCAGCCGGACCACCGGCTCTTCCTTCATCAGCTCCCGCCGCGTGAGCAGGTCGTGCACCGTCGCCACCAGCCAGCGCTCGGCGTTCACGCCTAACGCGATCTCGAGCCGCGGCCTCCTGTCCTGGGGCTCGTGGGGCGGGTCCAGGTATCCGAGCGTGGGGCTCGTGGCGTTGAGCGGCACGATCACCTCGGCCTTTCCGGAGGCGCCGCCGATCTTGTGCAGGTCGCCGGCTGCGTCCCAGACGAAGCGCCGCTCGCTGCCGTCGCCGCGCTCGAGCTCGCAGATCACCAGCCGGAAGACCTGTTCCGGCTCACCGAGCGAGCAGGTGGGGACGAGCTGGCGCTTCCAGAGGTCGGGGGGCGTCGGGAAGCGCGTCCCGCGCGGCACCACGACCGTGTGCTGGGCTTCGCCCGTCTTCGGGTCGTGGGTGACGAAGGCGTAGTCGTGGACGATGAAGTCGAGCGCGCCGATCCGGTCGGCGGCAAAGCTCGCCCCTCCGTAGGCCACGGCCTCGAACGGCTGCCAGGCGCGCAGGCGCCGCCGCTCGAATCGCTCCTCGATCCGGGTGAAGACACCCGGCAAGAGCGTCGAGCCGCCGACCAGCAGTACGTCCTCGACGTCGCTGAGCTGCGCGCGCCCGTCCTCGAACATCGCGGCGAGGCTGGCTTCGAGGCCGCGGTAGAAGCCGTTCGTCTCGAGCAGCGTCACGAGCTCGGCGCGTGTGAAGCTCAGGAGCGAAGCGCCCGCGCCGCGCTCGCTGCGGCGGGTCGCGCCGGGCGGCGTGACGCGAAACACCGCAGTCTCTTCGAAGTGCAGGGCCTCCTTGACGCGGCAGGCCTCGGCGAGCATCAGCCGCCGCCAGAAGCGCGCCGCCTCGTCGCCGAGCACGTCGAGCGCCGGCAGCCCGGCCTTGGCGCAGGCCGCCTCGAGCAGCCAGCCGTCGACGGCGTTGCCCCCGAGCGGGCGGCCCTGCTTCGCGATCACGCGCGCCTCGCCGCCCAGCGAGCCGCGCGGCGACAGCTCCACGAGTACCACGTGCATGGTCCCGCCGCCGATGTCGACGACCAGCGCCGTGCGCTCGTGCGAGAGGCTCAGCCCGTAGCCGAGCGCGGCGGCGACAGGCTCGTCCACGAAGCGGACCCGCCGCACCCCCAGCTCGTGGAGCAGGCGCTGCACTTCCGCGCGGTAGGTCTCGAAGGCAGAGACCGGCGACGTCACGACCAGGTCGCGGATCCGCACGCCGGTCGCGCGCTTCGTCTCCGCCAGCAGCTCGCGCAGGAACAGGCCGGCCGCCTGACGCGCGTTCACGACGCGGCGGCCGACCCGGGCGAGCGGCCGCGTGGCCTCGCTCGCGAGCGCGGCCTTGAACGTCGGCACGAAGGCCGCGTGCGCCTCGTCGCGGTTGCGTTCGAGCGCGCGTTGGCCGATCAGCGCGCGCTTCCCGAGGAAGACGCGCCGGGCCAAAGGCGGCCAGCTGCCGATGCGGTCGACGAGTCCCGCCCGCGCGAGCACGTGAACCGCCGAGGGCACCATGCGCGGCGCCTCGAGCGGGTCGTCTCGTTGCGGATCCCGGCACACCGCCAGCAGCTCGACGAGCTGGGGCTGGCCGGTCTCCTCGCAGCGCGCGATCCCGGAGTTGGTCGTGCCGAGGTCGAGCGCCC
Source organism: uncultured Acidobacteriota bacterium (assembly GCA_964628275.1). Lineage (GTDB taxonomy): Bacteria > Acidobacteriota > Vicinamibacteria > Fen-336 > Fen-336 > CAZVOI01. Next base: position 5,813 of record CAZVOI010001131.1, read on the forward strand.
AGCCCGTCATCCCCCGACTCTGAGGCATCCAATGCGTCAGTTCAAGACCTGACCCCCAAGCCAGCGCTCCCAGACCTCGCGGAACGTGTGCCACATCGTCACGTTTGGATGCCGCTTCGCAGCAGGTAGCCGCGCCTCACCGAGAAGCCGGGCAGCATGCGCGCCAGGTCGAGTTGCGTGTACTGCGGACAGGGCCGCTCCGGCGGGAGCGGACCGTCGCAGCTCAGGTTCTCCCGGTCCACGATCCGGTAGCGCGCTGGCCGGGCTGGCCCGAGCTTCGCGGCCGGCCGCTTCCGCAAGACAGCGGGCTAGTAGGGGGGGTGCGGTCCGCTTCCCTGGGCGGCGGGGAAGCGAGCCGAGGCACGTCGTCTCCGGACCCGTCCTGACCCACCCGTGGAGGACACTTCCTCTCGCCCGCTGCGGGCGGGCGTCGGGGGGCAGCCGCCCCTTCTGCTCCGTTTTTCGCCGGGCGCTCTCCCACCGGCTGGTCGGCTGG
>CAZVOI010001132.1:0-4459 GCA_964628275.1 uncultured Acidobacteriota bacterium
CGTGGCGGTGGTTCCCTCGCAGTGCGATCCCGACGGCGCCTTCCGAACCGTGGCTTTCCCGAATCCTGAAGAGAAGGGGGCGATGGACCGCGCGCTGGCGCTGGCGCGCGAGACCGACGCCGAGCTCGTCCTCGCCAACGATCCCGACGCCGACCGGCTTGCGGTGGCGGTGCCCGATCGAACCGGGTATCGGAGGCTCACCGGCAACGAGATCGGCTTCCTGCTGGCCGAGGATGCCCTGCTTCATGCAGACACCGGCGGCCGCAAGAAGCTGGTGATCACCACGATCGTGTCATCGAGCCTGTTGTCACGGATGGCGAAGAACCTGGGGGCTGCCTACGCCGAGACGCTGACCGGCTTCAAATGGATCGCCAACACCGCAATCCGCGCCGAGCAGGACGGCCTCGGCTTCGTCTTCGGCTACGAAGAAGCGCTCGGCTACTCGTGCGGCACGCTGGTTCGCGACAAGGACGGCATCGGCGCGGCGCTGCGGATCGCCGAGCTGACCCGCGCCCTCAAGACCGAGGGCCAGTCGCTGCTGGCCCGGCTCGACGCGCTGCTGATCGCCCATGGGATGAGCCACCAGGTTCAGTGGTCGGTGACGCTAGCGGGGCTCGACGGCAAGGCCAGGATCGAGGCGGCGATGGCGGCCCTGCGCCGGCACCCGCCCGGCTCCCTCAGCGGGAGTCCGGTCGTGCGCAGCCTGGACCTGGAGGCGGGCAGCGAGCGAATCGCGGGCGGCTCGGTCGAGCCTCTGGAGCTGCCGAAGTCGAACGTCCTGATGTTCCACAGCGAGGACGGCAGCCGGCTGATCGTTCGGCCCAGCGGCACCGAGCCCAAGATCAAGTTCTACCTGGAGCTGGTCGGCAAGGCCTCCTCGCCGGCAGAGGTCCCGCGCGTGCGCGCTATGCTCGACGCGCGCTGCCAGACCGTCCGCAACGCGCTCATGGAACCGCTCGCGCTCTGACAGGAGGCCCCAGATGATGCTGGAACGCCGTGGTCCGATCCTGGCCGCGGGCCTGCTCGCCCTCGCCTGGCCGGCGTTGGCCGAAGGCCCGGCGCCCAAGCCCGAAACGCCCGGCGTCTCCTCCGCGCGTCTCGCGCGGATCACCGAGACGATGCAGCGTGCCGTGGACGACAGCAAGATCGCGGGCGTCGTCACGCTGGTGGCGCGCGACGGCAAGCTCGTCCACCTCGAGAGCGTCGGCAAACTCGACGTCGAGAAGGGCGTCGCGATGCCCAAGGACGCGATCTTCCGAATCGCCTCGATGTCGAAGGCGATCACCAGCGTCGCGATCATGATGCTGATGGAGGACGGCCGGCTGCTGATCACGGATCCGGTCGCCAATTTCATCCCGGCGTTCAAGAACACGACGGTGGCGGTAGCGCCGTCGCCCGAAGCGGCGCCAGGCAGCCCGATCGCGGTGGTGGCGGCCAGGAGACAGGTCACGATCCGCGACCTGCTCACGCACACCGCCGGCGTCAGCTATGGCGGCGGACCGACGCGACCGCAATACCAGGCCGCCGGCTTCGACGACTGGTACTTCGCCGACAGGAACGAGCCGATCGGCGCACGCATCGAGAAGCTCGCCACGCTGCCCTTCGACGCGCAGCCGGGCGAGAAGTACGTCTACGGCTACTCGACCGACATCCTCGGGTACGTGGTCGAGAAGGCGTCCGGCCAGCGCTTCGACGACTTCCTGAAACAGCGCCTCTTCGATCCACTGAAGATGACCGACACGTCCTTCTTCCTGCCCGAATCGAAGCGCCATCGCTTCACGACCGTCTACGCGGCCAAGCCCGGCGGCGGGATCGAGCGCGCGCCGGATACCGGCCGTTTTCAAGGCGCCTACGCGGACGGCCCGCGCGCCTGCTTCTCGGGCGGCGCCGGCCTGCTCTCCACCGCTTCCGACTACGCGCGCTTCCTTCAGATGTTGCTGAACGGCGGTGAGCTGGAAGGCGCCCGGCTGCTTTCGCCGAAAACGATCGAGCTGATGACCTCGAACCATGTCGGCAGCCTCTACCTCGAGGGCCGCATGGGCTTCGGTCTCGGCTTCGAGATCGTCGAGCATGTCGGCCGGTCGGGCCGTCCCGGCTCGGTCGCCGCCTATGGTTGGGGAGGCGCCTACTTCACGCGCTTCTGGGTGGACCCGCAGGAAAAGATCGTGGCGGTGCTGATGGCTCAACTGCTGCCCAGCGGCGGGCTCGATCTCCAGGACAAGTTCCGAGCGCTCGTCTACTCGGCGATCACGGACAGCCGCGCGAGCCGTTGAGTCTCGAGGTCCAGTTGCTCAGGCCGCGCAGGCGGCTTCGACGTCGGCGACAGTCTTCGGAACGCGGGTCAGGTTGCGCGGCGGTCCCGAGCGCTGGATGACGACGTTGTCCTCGATGCGGATACCGCCGACCTCGAGGAACGACTCGGCCCGCGCAAAATCGACCCGCTGCCGGTGCTTCCTGCGCAGCTCCTTGTCGAAGAGCAGCGCCGGGTTGAAGTAGACGCCGGGCTCGATCGTGATCACGAAGCCCGGCTCCAGCTTGGCGCGGAATCGCAGCCGCCCGCTCTTGCCCTTGGGTAGCCGGCGTTTCTTGCCGCCTTGGACGTCGTGGACGTCGATGCCGAGCGTGTGGCCGATGCCGTGCATGTAGAAGAGGCGGACGGCTTCGGTCTGGACCAGCTCGTCCACGCTTCCCCTCAAGAGCCTGAGCGCGACCAGGCCCTCGGCGATCGACTCCTCGGAATGCCGCTGCAGATCGATGCTGGTGCGGCCGGCGCGCGCGAGGTCGATGGCGCGGTCCTGAGTGCGCAGCACCACCTCGTAGACTGCGCGCTGCTTGGCGCTGAAGCGGCCGGAAACCGGGAAAGTGCGCGTGACGTCGGCGGTGTAGCCGTGGTACTCGGCGCCGGCGTCGATCAACAGCAGCTCGCCTTTCGCGAGCCGCGCGGTGTTGCTCATGTAGTGGAGCACCGCGCCGTTCCGGCCGCTGGCCACGATCGATCCGTAGCCGACGTCGAAACAGCCGGCGCGCAAGAACTCGCGCTCCAACTCGGCCTGGACCTCGTACTCGAAGAGACCGGGGCGCGCCAACCGCATCGCGGCGAGATGGCCCTTCGCGGTCGCATCGCTGGCCTTTTGCAGCAGCGCGATCTCGTGCCGGTCCTTCAAGACGCGAAGCTCGTCGAGCGCATCCTCGAGCGCGGTCGCGTCGATGCGGCTCTTGCGCAGCGCACGGCGCACGGCCAGCGACGAGCCGCGGTCGGCGAAGACGCTCCGGCCCTTACCGATCCGCGCCAGTAGCCTGGGAAGCTCGTCGTGGTAGAGCGTCTCGGCCACGCCGAAAGCCGTTCGGGCTTCGGCGAGGCTCGGGATGTGGCCGACCCACACCGCGTGCTTCTGCGTGAGCCTCGGGACGAGCAGCCACTCGTCGCCGCGGCGCGGGTCGAGCACCAGCGCATAACCGGGTGCTTCGACGCCGGTGAGCCAAAGGAAGTTCGATTGCTGCCGGTACGGGAACTCCTGGTCGCCGTTGCGGTGGGCCGGCCGGGCCGCCGAAAGAACGATCAGCCCGTCGGGAAGCCGCGCCATCAGCGCGCGCCGGTGTGCGCGCGTCATCGTCTTCAGGTCAGCCTGCATAGCTCCGCGACGCTAAGCGGCGCGGTTCGGGCTGTCAACGCGTGTGTTACGGTACTTGGCCCATGAGCGAGACCATCTTCTCCAGGATCATTCGCGGCGACGTCCCATGCCACAAGATCTACGAGGACGACCGCGTGCTGGCTTTCCTGGACATCGGCCCGATCAGCAAGGGCCACACCATCGTGATCCCGAAGGAGGTGGCGGCGACCTTGGATCAACTCTCGGACGAGTCGTCCGCCGCGATCGGTCGCGTTCTGCCGCGTCTGTGCCGCGCCGTGATGAAGGGCGCCGGCGCCGAGGCCTACAACGTGCTGCAGAACAACGGCATGGCCGCTCACCAGGCCATCTTCCACGTGCATTTCCACATCATCCCCAAGTTTGGCGACAGCGGCCTGGGCATCAACTGGCCCGCGGGTCAGCTCGAGGCCGAAGACGGCAAACTGCTGGCCGAAAAGATCGTGTCGGCGCTGGAGTAGCAGGCTCGCTCGGCTATCCGAGCGAGATCGCCATACCCTCGCGCGCGACCACCGAGCCCAGCCACATCTCCTGGGCTTCCTTGGCGATCTTGGCCATCTGAGCATCGTCGTGGTCGGGGTCGTGATGGAAGATCGCGAGCTTCTTCACGTTGGCTTGCAGGCAGAGGCGCACGGCTTCCTGCCAGGTCGAGTGTCCCCAGCCGGCGTAGGATTCCGCATATTCCTCGTCGGTGTACATGCAGTCGTAGATCACGATGTCGGCGCCCTGGATCAACGCGAGCACGTTGCGGTCGGGTTTGCCCGGCGTGTGTTCGGTATCGGTGACGTAGCAGATGGATTTTCCGCCGTATT
>CAZVOI010001133.1:0-1561 GCA_964628275.1 uncultured Acidobacteriota bacterium
CTCATCCCGAGGGAACACGGCGCGGTTCGGCTGGACAAGCTCGAGCGCGTAGTCATCGGCGAGGTAGCCTCGAGCCGTCTCGACGTCCCGCTGCTCGATGCTGCGTTGCCATCCCTGCCACCGTTCCAACAGCTCCTGCTGGGCATCCACCGTCATCGGCCCTCCTCCGGGCGAGCTGGCTCTTGCGCTTCCGGTAAGCGCCGGCAACGACATCTTCCTGTCGAGGTACGCGGCGTAGATGCCCACGGCCGCCGTTCCCCTGCTCCTCCCGCGGAGACCTGCCGCGCGCTCCGATCATACGACGCTCGCCCAGCGTGAACTTGACAGCTGCCATCCGTGCGACGCCTCTTCGGCGACGGCCTGACGTTCTTGCCACATCGCTGCGCTCTTCCACGTGGTCCCCAACGCATCGCTCAGCTAGGCTCCAGACTCGGGACGACGAGCCAGACGCCAGCCCGTCCGCATAGGTCAGCTGCTCGGTAGAGAACCCCGATTTCGCACGCAGGTCTGCGAGGTGGCACTTCACGGTGCTCGGCCGGATGCCGACCAATCCGGCCGCGTCACAGACAGATCCGCCGGCGGCCATCCAACCCGAGCCGAAACGTTGGCGATCCTTCGCGGCGCCCCCGATGAACTCGTTGCTGGCGACGCCGAACGTCGTCAGGTGGCCGAACAGGACCGGACGCCGCAGATCAAATTGGCGCTTGAGCCGCCGGGCACCACATGGCTAACGCGGCGATCGCAGCATCGAGTAGAGGGGCGGGCATGCCCCAGCTTGCGAGACCCCGGTGACCACGAAGCCGTGACGTTCGTAGAACGGGATGTTCCGCGGGTTGGGGGACTCGAGGTAGGCGGGCAGATGATCCTGATCGACGACCCCGAGGCAGTTCCGCATCAGCTCGCTGCCGAGGCCCTTGCCCTGTTGAGCCCCATCAACCCCGAACCACGGCAGGTACCAGTGCGGATACGTCGGATGGGCTGCGCCCATCTGTTCGATGACGGCCAAGAGATCCGCTTGCAGGTTCGCGGCGACGCTCCGCGAGATCTCCGCAACCACGGCGTCGCCGTCGGGTTCCACGTGCGGGGGAAACCACAAGGCAACGGCCCCGAACTCGCCGAGCCGCCATACCGTGTGGGACGTGAACGCTTTGCCACCGAACGCGCGAAGGAAGGCCGGGAAGTGAGTCAAGTAGCCGCTCGCGTCCGGATAGAACCAGCGGATCACCGGGTCCGCGGTGAACGCCGTGACCAGGACATCGAGGGCCCGCTGCTCCTCCCCTTCTCGCAGGACCAGAAAGTCCAGGGCGCTCACGGGAGGATTTCCATGGTGTCGGCGGTGTGCGCAGGGCAAACCTCCGCGGTCCGTGCGAGGAAGTCTCCCGGCGGAGCGGGGTCGCGACGCAGGCTCAACGGCGTCTCCAGTCAGCGAGCGGACGTTCGGACCGTACCTTGATCGAGGTGTCGCCTGCCTCACGAGATCACAGGACGACTCAACGATGGACGAAACCCAGGTCACCCCCCGCAAGGTATTCGGATCGAAAGCCGTCGGCGTCCATGGCAT
>CAZVOI010001134.1:0-5594 GCA_964628275.1 uncultured Acidobacteriota bacterium
CACGCCCTACGGCCTCGCCGCGGCTGTCTGGTCGGCGGACCAGCAGCGTGCCCAGGCGATGGCGCGGCGGCTGCGGGCCGGACAGGTGGACGTGAACGGCGGGCGTTTCAATCCCCTGGCGCCTTTCGGCGGATACAAGCAATCCGGGCACGGCCGGGAGCTGGGCCGGTTCGGCCTCCTTGAGTTCCTCGAGCTGAAGTCGCTCCAGCTCTGACCCGCGCGCCTTCGCACGGGGCCAAAAACGGTTGTCCGAGCGGTCAGGTTGTTGGGTATCATTGAGTCTATTGTGGAGGGTGCAGTGAAGAAACGGCTTTCGACCCGGCTGGGATTCGCGTTGTCGCTGCTGACCGCAGGCAGCGCCGCGGCGGCGCCGGCAGCGCCGACGTTCGCCAAGGACGTCGCGCCGATCCTGTACAAGCACTGCGCCGAGTGCCATCGCGCCGGCGAGTTCGCGCCGATGCCGCTGGTGCGCTACGAGGACGTGCGGCCGTGGGCCAAGTCGGTCAAGGAGCGCGTGGTGGCGCGAGAGATGCCGCCGTGGTCGGCCGATCCGCGCCACGGCACCTTCCGGAACGACCCGCGGCTCAGCGAACAGGAGATCGCCACGATCACCAAGTGGGTGGATGGCGGCGCGCCCAAGGGCGACCTCAACCAATTGCCGGCGCTGCCGAAGTTCGCCGAAGGATGGACGATCGGCGAGCCGGACGTGGTCTTCACGATGCAGGAAGAGTTCAAGGTCCCCGCCGAAGGCACCGTGCCCTATCTTTATTACAAGATCCCCACGAACCTGACCGAGGACAAGTGGGTCCAGGCGTACGAGATCCGTCCCGGGAACCGCGCGGTCGTCCACCACGTGATCGCGTCCGCACAACCTTCCGGGGGCAGCGCCCAGGACGAGCGCACGGCCGGCCGGATCGGGCTGGGCGGCGTGACTCCCAACAAGCCGGGCGTGGTGCTACCCACGGGTGTCGCCCGCCGGCTTCGCGCCGGCTCCGAGATCATCTTCCAGATGCACTACACCACGAACGGGATGGAGACCACTGACCGGACGAGCATCGGCCTGATCTTCGCCAAGGAGCCGCCGGTCAAGATGTCGCGCGGCAACAACATCCTGAATGCCGGCTTCCTGATCCCTGCCGGCGCCCCGAACCACGAGGTGCGCGGGACTCGGGTGTTCAACGAAGACACGACACTTATGGACATGACGCCGCACATGCACATGCGCGGCAAGGACATGACCTACACCGCGCACTATCCCGACGGGAAGAGCGAGATCCTGCTGTCGGTGCCGAAGTGGGACTTCAACTGGCAGATCACCTACCACCTGGCGGAGCCGAAGCTGCTGCCCAAGGGAACCAAGCTCGAGGTCGTCGCCCACTTCGACAACTCCCGCGGCAATCTCTTCAACCCAGACCCCAGCAAGGACGTGCGCTGGGGCGATCAGACCTGGGAGGAGATGATGATGGGCTTCTACACCACGCTGCTCGACGCGAAAGAGGCGGCGGCGCCAGCCGCGCCGGGCTCCGACCCGCTAAGCCGCTAGTTAGCGGCCCGCCGCCGGCTTGACGCTCACTTTCACGTGAGCGTTCGTCCAGCAGCATTGCGAGCCGCCGCCGCCGTCGCCTGACGAGTCGTTGACCTGCACGCGCAGCAGGTACTCGCCGGGGACGCTGAACGTCGCCGTCGTGGTCGCCTTTGCGTCCGCCACGTCCGGCCGCGGAGCGCTGAACACCACGCTACCTGGTCCGCGGAACTTGCTCCAGGAGACCGCCAGGCGCGGCGTCAAACGCCCCGCCGGCCCCTCTTCGGCGTGCGCGTCGTCCTGGAGCCACGCGCTCAAGCTGATCGGCTCGGAAACGGTGGCGACGAAGGACTTGGCGATGCCGCGCGGCGGGCCGGCATGCGCGGCGCCAGCCGGCTCGAACTTGATCGAGGGAGGCTGGTTCTTCACGGCCGGCTCTTCGAACGGGTTGACCAACCAGAGCGGGTCGAGGTGGAAAGGAACGACGGTCTTCTGTCCGTTGGCGATCAACGTCCAGGTCAGCCTGTTCTTGCCGAAATCCGCGGGCACGGTGATCGTGAAGACGCCCCACTGCCGGCGCGGCTGGAAGTGCGTGGGCTGGCCCCGGTCGGGACCGCCCGGCTCGATCCGGTTGTTCGGCCCGACCGGGATCTCGAGGGTCTCCTTCAGGTTCCGATTGAAGTAGCCGACGAGCAGGCTGTAGCTCCCATCGGGATTCCGGAACCAGCCCTCGTACGCGGCCGTGACGCCCTGGCCGGTTTCCTTCAACGGCTCCAGGGGCATCTGGGCGAACGACCCACTGCCGCCCAGCAGGATCAGCCCGGCACCGAAACCCGCCAGCACCCGTCGAGCGAATCGCAAGGGCCGCGCCTAATTCGGCTGTGACGAGGCGACCGCGGGCTTGGCCTTCCTCTGCTCGACCTCAGCCTTGAAATCCTCGTCGCTCATGTACGTGATGTTGACCCAGGCGTGCGCCATCTCGTCGATCGTGCGGTCGCCCCAGCCGACCCACTGCTCGGGATCCGGGTTGGACTTGTTGCCGGCGGTGTTGTCGTGCCAAGCCGTGATCTTCAACAGCGTGCCCTTCGGCAGCAGCGGCGCCGCTTCGTCCGTATACACGTAGTTGTTGTGCCAGTTGAAGTTGTAGTCTTTCACGTGGCTCAGCACCTGGCTCGTGCCGTTCGGCAGAATCGCCTCCATCGACATGCCTTTGCCGCGCAGGTGCATGTGCGCCTGGAAGTTCTCGATTCGGCCCGCTCGCCTCATCACGTGGAAGTTCTGCGTGACCGTCTGCGAGTTCGGCGGGATGTCCAGAGCACGGTTGCCGCCGGTGATCGCGCTGAAGAGACCCAGGGCCTGCCTGTATTTCGGCTCCTGACCCTTCGGGTACAAATACACGGCCATCTCGACCGCGTCGGTGATCTCTTCGCCGACCGCGTGATAGTGGATCTCGAACACGATCTGCGCCCCGGGCAGCATCAGCTTGCCACTGTTCGGACGCATCAGCTCGCCCTGCTTGCCGATCGCCCACTCCATGAACAGCCCGGGGCCATCGCCGGCGGCAGCGGCAGCGGCGCCCGGCTCGGCCGCGCCGTCCTCCTGCTTGAGGCGCGCGAGGGCATGATGGGTGACCTTCCGGCCCGCCACCGTCGCGGGCCGGATCTCGATGGCGCGCACCCAGCGCGGCTCCTTGAGGCCGGTATCCACCACCGGGCGATACCAGGCGTCCGGCATCTCTTCGGTCACCTTGTAGGGTGGCGACTTGACGATCAGGTCGGGCTCGCCGAGGAGCGGCTTGAAGTTCCAGACCTCGTCGCTCGGCCACTTCACCGGCGGCGGCATGTCTTTCGGGTCGCCTTTAGGGGCGCCCGCGTCGATCCAGCGCACGATCGTAGCGATCTGCTCGTCGCTCAGCGAGCGATCGTTCTTGAAGTGCTGGATCCCGATCGTCTTGTCGATGTGCCAGGGCGGCATCTGGCGCAGCGCCACGCGCTCGCGGATCGACTTGGCCCACGGGCGCGTCGCCTCGTAGGTCACGAAAGACATCGGCGCGATCGAACCCTCCCGGTGGCACGCCTCGCACTTCTCTTGGAAGATCGGGGCCACGTCCTTGGTGAACGTCACCGGCGAGACGGCCTGGGCGTGTACCGGGGAGTCAACAAGGGAAAGTGCCGCACCGAGCCCGACGGCGAAGATCGACCCCCAAGAACCGCGACCGCGGAACGCTGCGTAGTCCATGCTTCACTCCTTCCAGGAGATTCCGACTGTACTCCCCTGGGGGCCTCCGCGCCACACGAAAAACGCCAGCGCGCTCCGGAACCCGGGTCCGGTTCGTGCTTGACTTTACGGTAAACCAGCCGTAGGTTCGGGTGCCAAGGACTCGAGGAAACCGTGTCGACCGGGGTTCCGTTCGGACCCTTCCGTTCGTCTAGCGAAGAGCAGGGATGAGTCCGGTTGTGGAGGGTTTCGCCATGTTTTTGTCACGACACGTCCGTTGGATCCTGGCGGTCACGCTCTCGCTCGTTGCGACACCGCTCGGGGCGCAGTCCCGCGTGACCGCGGCGGACGTGTCGGGCACGGTCCTCGACGCGTCGGGTGCGCCGCTGCCGGGCGTCTCGGTCTCGGTGACCAACGTCCAGACCAACGTCAGCCGCACCCTCACCACCGACGCTCGCGGCCGCTACATCGCCGCCGCGCTCCCGCCCGGCACCTATCGGGTTGCGGTCAGCCTCACCGGCTTCGGCGAAATGAAGCGAGAGCCTGTCACCCTGACGCTGGGCCAGCAGGCGAACATCGATTTCAGCATGGGCGTGGGCGGCAGGCAGGAGTCGGTGACGGTGACCGTCGAGGTGCCGGTGGTGGAAGCCACCCGCACCGTCGTGTCCAGCACCGTGACTCAGGCCCAGATCGAGAGCCTTCCCAGCAACGGCAGGAACTACGTCGAGTTCGCGCTGCTCACGCCGGGCGTCAGCGCGTCGGCGGCCGGCTCGAACTTGAGCTTCGCGGGACAGCGCGGCCAGTCGAACAACGTCACCATCGACGGCTTCGACAACAACGACCAGTCCCTGAATGGCGTCCGGGTCATCTTCAGCCAGGAAGCGATCCGGGAGTTCCAGGTTCTCACCAACTCCTACTCGGCGGAGTTCGGGAAGGCCGGCGGCGGCGCGCTCAACGTGGTCAGCAAGAGCGGGACGAACCAGATCGACGGGAGCGCCTTCATGTACTTCCGGAACGACGCGCTCAACACCAAGGAGTTCTTCCAGAGGTATCGGCGCTACGACGTGGACGGCAATCCTGTGGGTGATCCGCTCACGAGCGCCAAGGCCCCCTTCGACCAGATGCAGTGGGGCGCCACCGTGGGTGGTCCGCTGAAGAAGGACAAGACCTTCTTCTTTCTCTCCTTCGAGCGGCTGGACGGGGACACCAACAATTTCGTGACGATCGACCCGGCCGCCGCCGTGGTCATCAATCGCGCGGGCTTTCCGGTTGAGGTCGGCGCCGCCCCCGAGAAGGACCTCCGCGACTCCTTCCTGGCCAAGGTCGACCACCACTGGAGCTCCAACCACCGCCTCACCGTGCGGGGCCAGTACGGGGAGATCACCGACGAAGGCGGGTTCGGCGGCACAGTGGCGAGGAGCGCCGGCACGGTGACGCTCAAAAAGGACTGGTCGCTGGCGGCGTCGCATACCGACATCCTGTCCTCGAAGTTCGTGAACGAGGCGCGGCTCATGTACGCGCGGCAGGATTACGACATCTTCGCGCTCGACCCCACCTGCGAAGGTGGACCCGGCCCGGGCTGCGATGGGCTCACCGAAGGCACCCCCCAGGTTACCATCGTCGGCGTCGCCAGCTTGGGGACGACGCTGCATCCGCAGCCGCGTCTGAACTCGCGAGTTCAGGTCGCGGACACCCTGACCTACCTCGGCGGCAACCACACCGTCAAGGGAGGCTTCGAGTACGACCGGGTCCGGAACATCAAGAACACGCTTCCGATCTTCTTCAAAGGCCTCTATATATTCACGAGCCTGGCGGCCTTCCAGGCTGGGACACCCACGAGCTACAGCATCGCGTA
>CAZVOI010001135.1:0-1680 GCA_964628275.1 uncultured Acidobacteriota bacterium
CCGGTTCCCCGCATCCTTCATCACGGGGTAGGGCGTGCGGCTCGTGCGCGCGTGCGCGGCAATCTCTTCGAGCACGCGAGCTGCCGGTGGCCGCCATCCTGACCGGCCGTATCCTGCAGCGGGATGGCGAGCTCTCGATCACCACGGAGCTGGTGGACACCCGCGACCGGAGCCGCCTCTGGGGCGAGCAGTACGACCAGAAGGCGACGAGCCTCCTCGCCGTGCAGGACGACATCGCGCAGAAAATCTCCGAGCACCTGCGGCAACGCTTGACCGGCGAGGAGCAGGGGCGGCTCAAGAAGCGGTACACGGACAACGCCGAGGCGTACCAGCTCTACCTCAAGGGCCGGTATCACTGGGAGCAGTTCACGCCCGAGGGCTACGAGAAGAGCCTCGCGTACTACCAGCAGGCGATCGACAAGGATCCCAACTACGCCCTGGCCTATGCCGGCACTGGCCACACGCTCGTGGCCATGACCTTGGAGGGCCTGCTGCCCCCGAAGGAAGGCCATGAGCAGGCGCAGGCGGCGCTCGCCAAGGCACTCGCGATCGACGACACGTTGGCCGAAGCCCACCAGGCGATGGCCGTGTCGCACTCTTCGGACTGGCGTTGGCCTGCGGCCGAGAAGGAATTCCAGCGCGCGCTCGAGCTGAACCCGGCCCTGATCTCGGCGCGTCGCTTCTACGCGCACAACCTGCGGAACCTCGGCCGCTGGGACCAGGCGATTCAGATGATGAAGCGGGAGCTGGAGCTCGATCCGCTCTCCCCGGAAACGAACACCAACCTGGGCCAGCTCTACTACTGGGCGAAACGCTACGACGAAGCCATCGAGCAGTTCCGCAAGACGCTCGAGATCGACCCGAACGCGGCGGGGACCCACGACGCGCTGTCGGAGGCTCTCGCCCGCAAGGGACGGTTTCAGGAAGCCCTGGCGGCGAAGCGGCGGTCGCTGGTGCTAGCAGGAGACGACGAGGCCGCAGACACCCTGGGCACCGAGGGCACGGCAGAGGGCTATCAGAAGGGCATCCGGGCGGTGGCCCGGAAGCAGCTGACGTTGCTCGAAGAAGTGTCGCAGCAGAGCTACGTCTCTCCGATGGCCTTCGCTCAGCTCTACACGATCCTGGGCGAGAAGGAACCGGCCTTCGCCTGGCTGGAGAAGGCCTACGCGGAGCGGTCCCCCTGGATGGCCTATCTGGCCCACGATCCCATGTTCGAACCGCTGCGGTCCGATGCGCTCTTCACCGACCTCGTGCGCCGAGTCGGCTTCGGCACGTGACGGGCTCTCGCCCCAGGGCGGCAGTGCCTACGGTCGCTCCGTGCCGCGGCCGAGCAGCTCTTGCGCTTTCTTGAGCAGGGGCTCCAGATCCTCCTGCAGGATGTCCCACAGGATCCTCTGGTTCACGCCGAAGTAGTGGTGGACAACCACATTGCGCGCCGCATAGATGCCGTCCCAAGGGACATCCCGATGGGTTTCTTTGAGCGTGGCGGAGAGCTTATGGGCAGCGTCCCCGATGATCTGGAGGTTCCTTTCCACCGCCCGCTGGGTCTTGCTGTCGGCCTGGTAGGCCTCCTGGCTCATCCCCGCGGTGTGGGCCCTGATCTCGAGGATGGCGGTCTCGATGTGGGCCAGGTACTCCTCGTCGGTCATGCGATCGACCGCGCCTCGCGGAAGATGCGCG
>CAZVOI010001136.1:0-5330 GCA_964628275.1 uncultured Acidobacteriota bacterium
AGCAAATGGCCGCCCAGGCCCTGCCACCAGACCAGGCACAGCAGGATCGCCGCAGCCCAGACGATGCGGTGCGCCAGGACCTCGAGCGGCCGCACCGAGGCGAGCGCCTTGAAGTAGATCGGGAACAGGCCCCACAGGCCATAGGCGGCGGCGCCCGCTAGGAAGCCCGCCCGCCGATCCCGGGCAACCTGCGCAGCGGTGGGCACGCCCAATCATCCGATGGCTTCCCGGTTTCGACCAAAGTGTCGGAGGCCGAGGCCGGACGCTAGAATCGCCAGCGTGAAGCGCTCGGCCACGGCTTTTCGTCTGCTGGTGGGCGTCGGACTCTGCATCGGCGGAGGCCGCGCCACGGCGCAAGCGGTCCCGACGTTCCCGGTTTCCGTTCTCGTCTTCTACGACGAGAACGGCAACGGCGTACTCGACTCGGGAGAAGACGTGCGCCTGCCGAACGTCGCGATCACCGCGGCCGGCAGCCTGGCCCGCACGTCATCCGGGGGAACCGCGACGCTCGACCTGGCGGCGGGCGATCAGCGCGTCGCGATCGCGGAGTGGTCGTTGCCTGGCTACTACGCGGCGCCGGTCGTCGCGACGGTCAGCGTGCCTCGGCAATCCCAGATCCTGCTCCCGGTCACGTTGCCGCTGGGTGCTTCGAATCGCCCGAACACCTACATGGCCATCGGCGACAGCATCACGGTCGGCGATGGTTCGAGAAACCGCCAGGGATACCGGGCGATGCTGCAAGGAGACCTGCGAAATCACTTGGGCCGCGCCGAAGTGATCAACGAGGGCGTAGACGCGACGCAAAGCCGTACTGGGATCGAGCTGGTCGAAGACGCGCTCGCGCGACGGCATCCCGCCTATGCGCTGATCCACTACGGGACCAACGACTGGAACACCGTGCAGTGCAAGGGCGCGGACACTCCCTGCTTCACCGTGGCCAGCTTGCGAGCGATCGTGCGGCTGGTGAAGGCGCAGGGAAGCCTGCCGGTGCTCGCCACGATCATTCCCACCAACGCCGGCCGCGATCCGCGGGTTCCGCAGGAGCGCAACGACTGGGTCGAGCAGGTGAACGTGCTGATTCGCGCGATGGCCCTGGAAGAAGGCTGTCTCCTGGCCGACGCCTGGAAGGGCTTCGTGTCGGCCGGCGACCTGCCCCGGCTCTTCGCGGACCACGTCCACCCGAACGACGCCGGCTATCGCCTGATGGCCGACGCGTTCTTCGAAGCAGTGACCGCGCCGCGACCGCCTCAATAACGAGTCCATGAGCATCGCTCCCCGGACACGCCTGGCCGCGGTGTTCCTGCTGGCCCTGGGCGCCCGGCTGGTGTTCCTGTTCGGCGCCGACCAGCCGCTGCTCTACACGCACCAGTACACCTACTTCACGAACGCGCTGCGGCTGGCGGAGGATGCGTCGCCGTTTCGCACGATCCTGAACAGCGACGAGTGGCGCACCTGGGACGGCCACTGGACGATCGCGCCGCTGTACTTCCTCGCCGCGGCCACGGTCTTCAAGGTCTTCGGGCCGCATCTCTTCCCGCTTCAGCTCTTGCAGTGCCTGCTGGATTCGGGCATCGCGGCGATCGTCGCCGCGCTCGGGCTGCGCGTGGCCCCGCGCCACGGGGCTTGGGCGGGCGTCGGCTACGCGCTCTTCTGGCCCTCGATCGAGCTCGTGGGCTGGACGATGACCGAGAACGCGCACACCGCCCTCTTCAGCCTGGGCCTGCTGCTGTTGGTGCGTGAGCACGAAGCGCCTTCGGCTGGCCGCCGCTTCGTGGCCGGCCTGATCCTCGGCTTATCGGCGCTGGCGCGCTCGGTTTCCTCCGCCTATCTGGGTCTAGCGGTGTTGTGGCGGGCGTGGCCGGCGCCGCTTCGGCAGTGGCGCGCCGCGGCGCTCGTTCTCGGGGGAGGACTCACGGCGATCCTGCCCTGGACCGCGCGCAACTTCCTGATCGTCGGCGAGCACGTCCTGATCGAGGACGCCGCTTTCGAGAACCTGTGGTGGGCGAACAACCTGGTAGACCGCGCCGAGTACCTGAAGCAGGAGAAGATCGTCCACTCACAGCCCAGCTCCGAGGAGAAGCGCGCCGCGGCTCTGCGCTTCGCGCTCGACGGCCTGCGCAACCACAAGGACAGAATCCCCGAAAAGATCTCGTCGGCCTTCTGGCACTTCCTTCGCCCCGAGGGCTTGCAGAACCTGCTGCGGGTCGAGCGCTCGCTCGAGCCGTGGCGGCACGCGGTCACGCTGCTCCTCGACGACCTGCCGATGCTGCTGGCGATCCCGCCGTTTCTGGTGTTCGTGTTCGCCGGCCCGCGCGGACCGACCCGCGATCTGATCCTGCTGTGGACCGCGTACTACGTGGCCATGGTCGTGATCGTCTTTCACAACGAGGTGCGTTACCGCAGCGCGCTGATGCCCTTCGTGTTCGTCGGCGCCGCAGGCGGCCTCTCGGTTCTGATGAATCGCGAAAGCCGCTCCTGGCGAGCCTGGCTCGGCCTTCTGGCCGGGTTGTTGCTGGTCGCACGGGTGTCGCTTCCGTTCCTGCCCGCGGCGAGTCGAGCCCTGAACGCCGCCTGGAAGTCGCGGGCGCTTCCGGCAGCAGTCGAGCGCTCGGATTTCGTCGAGGCCGACCGGATCGCCGGCAGCGCGGCGCAGGCGGACCTGCGCTCGCCCCGGCCGTGGATCCAGTACGGCCGGCTGCTGGCGGCGCGCGATGAAACCGAACGCGCGCTCCTTGCCTACCGGCGCGCGGGCGAGGTCGCATCGATCGCGAACTGGTCGCCGCGGATCGCCTTGCCTCGATTGCTGGCGCTCGCGGGTCCGGAGCGAGAAAAGGACGCGATGCTCGCGTTGCGCCAGCTCGACCGACTCTCCTGGAACACCGACCCGTGGTTGATCCTGGAGATCGCCTGGCGCGAGCTGCCCGCGCCGCGCGGCGCTGAAGTGCTGCTGGCGCGCGGCGACTACGGCGCGGTGCGCGGCTTCTTCCATCCGCGCGGCACCGATCCCGGCTTCGCCGCGCCGCGCCTCGAATGGAACAAGTACGAACGGCTCGGCGAGGTGTTGCCGCCGCCGGGCGGCCACCGCTGGAGCCGGGCGACGTCTTGGATCCGGCTCCGGCCGACCGAGCGCGCGCCCGTCTACGACGTCACGCTCGAGATGGGCGTGCCGTTTCCGTCGACGCTAGTGGCGCCGCGTGTCACGGTGAGTGTGAATGACGGCCCCTCGACCGGCTGGACGCTGACCGGCGAGGTCGCGCCCTACGTGCTCCGGGCTCCGGTCCGGCCAGGCGACGCGATCGTGGTCCGCCTCGACACGCCTACCTGGTGCCGATCCGGCGAGCCCGCGGAGCAGGGCGTCCGCGTCGACCGGATGAGCGTCACGCCCGCCCGCTAACTCGGCTTCGCCGCCCTCAGCTTCATGCCCATCTTGGTGAGCGCGTCGGCCGCCTCGAAACGAACCTGCTCGTCTTCGTCCTGAAGCGCCTCGATCAGCGCGGGCACCGCGCCCGGGCCGATCTGGGCCAGCGCGTCGATCACTTCCTCGCGGAAGTTCGAGTCCTTGTCGCGTAGCGCGCCGATCAGGCCGGGCACGGCCTCCCTGGCGGCATGACCGAGCCGGCCCAGGGCCGCGGCGGCATGGCGGTGGATCAGCGGATCGTTCCCATCCGAGAGCGCGGCCGCCAGGGCGGGCACGGCGTCGCGCGCGGCAGGGCCGATCTTGCCGAGGGACGCGGCCGCCGTCCAACGAACGTTGTCGTCCTTGTCGTCGAGCAGCTCGATCAGGTTGGCCGTCGCCGAAGCCGCCTGCTCCCCCATCTCGCCGAGCGCCAGCACACCGCGCCAGCGCTCGAAGGTGTCTTCGCTGTTGAGCGACTCGATCAGATGGGCGACGGCGGGCGACAGCTTGGCCGCTGGCGGCTGCTTCGGCTTCGGAGCTGGCGGCTCCTGGCCGGTGATCTTCCGATACGCGTCGCCGGCCGTTTCGGAGACGGAGGGCTCCTCGTCGGAGATGGCTTCGACGAGCGCGGGGACGGCGGGCGCCGCAGCGCGTCCGAGCGTCAGGAGCTTCATCGCGGCCTTCCAGCGCCGTTTGGCGTCGGGGTCCTTCAGCTGAGCGGCCAGCTCCATCACGCGCTGCAGCATCGCGGCGTCCGGCGCGGGCGCCGGCCTAACGACGTTTCCCGGAAGCTTGGTCGCGAAGACGTCCGAGTCCTCGACCAGGAGCAGTGGCGACAGGCCCGAGAGCGGCGTTGCCTCGGCCAGGTTGGCCGAGAACACGCTCGCGGGCGGCGAGACCATGCCGCCGGGCATGGTGGCTCGCAAATCGGCCACCAGGCCGCGCGCGCTGGCGTAGCGGTCGCGCGGATCCTTCGCGAGCGCCCGCTTCAGCACCGGAACCAGCGACGGCGCGATGCGCCCCTCGAGCGGCGGCGGTTCCTGGACGTGCTTCAGCAGCGTGTCGAGCGGCGTTTCGCCACGGAACGGGATCTCCCCGGTCAGGAGCTCGAACATCACCACCCCCAACGCGTAGATGTCGGAACGGAAATCGAGCTTCTGGCCGCGCGCCTGCTCCGGGCTCATGTACTCGGGCGTGCCGATGATGTCCCCGACGCCGGTCATGCCCTCGCCGACCTCCTCGCCCCATTTCTTGGCGATCCCGAAATCCATCAATCGCACGACACCGCGGGCGTCGCGCATCAGGTTGGCGGACTTCAAGTCGCGATGGATGATGCCGACGTCGTGGATCGCCCGCAGGCCCTTGGCGATCTGGATCGTGATCTCGCGCGCCTCCTCGACCGGCAGACCGCCCTTGCCGCGCACGGCCTGTTTCAAATTGACGCCGTCGATGTACTCCATCGAGAGATAGCGCAGATCGCCGTCTTCGCCATACTCGTGGATGCGGCAGACGTTGCGGTGGCTGACCTTGCGCGCCAGTTTGATCTCGGAACGAAACCGGCGGTCCGCCTCGGGCGTGCGCGCAAAGTTCGGCCGCAGCACCTTGAGCGCGACGGTTTCGTCGAGGACCGCGTCGTGGGCCTTGTAGACGAGGCCCATGCCACCCTCGCCGAGCACGCTTTCAACCTGGTATCGGTTGGCGAGCAGCGAGCCACGCGCGATCGGGGTGTCTGTTTCCATGCGCTATGCGCTGACGCGCAGAATACGATGCCTCGCCGGGCACCGCAATGTTGGCTTGGGGGCAGTGGCGCTGCTTGCGCCGAAGCGCCCGGTCGGATATAAAACGCGTCCGCCGTTCTGGCCCGGTAGCTCAATGGTAGAGCAAGAGACTCTTAATCTCTGGGTTGAAGGTTCGAGCCCTTCCCGGGTCACCA
>CAZVOI010001137.1:0-12006 GCA_964628275.1 uncultured Acidobacteriota bacterium
CGGGCTCAGCCACCCGACGATCGTCCCAGGCATGATGAACGCGACCGTGGACGCCAACCGCTCGGACTACGCCGAGGCCGAGAAGCTCGCGATGCGAATGATGCTGAAGCGCCGCCCCGGCAACTCCTTCCCCGACAACGATCGTGCCGTGGTCGCCGCCGCCCGAGGGCGCGGCCTGCTCATCTACGCCTGCGAGCTCGGACGCTGAACGCCGCTAGAACACGCCTAGCCCAACCAGCCGAGCCTCGAGATCCTGTTCGCTGACCGAATGGCGGGCGATCTCGTCCGTCCCGAACAGCAGCACTGGGATCGCTAGCTGGTAGAGGCGCAGCAGTCGCTCGTCCTCGTCGACGTTCTTCTCGACCACGCGTATCGAGCGCCCCAACGCGACGCGATCGAGCGTCTTTCGCATCTCGTGGCACAGGTGGCAGTCCGGACGACCGATCAATGTCAGAACGGCTGCTTCGGTCACCGCCGTCGCAGGTCTCCTTCGACTGGCTCGAGCCGGCTCTTGCGCAGCGTCGTCCAGGCAGCCGCCGCGATCACGCCGACGATCGTGAACTGCACCAGCAGGCCCGTGAGGTCGGGATGGATGCCGAGCCAGCTCACCTCGGGAAAAGCCACCGGGCGCGGCTTCAGATATCCGCCGGCCACCAGCTCGTAGATCCCGGAGCCGGCGAACGAGACCGCGAGCAGCAGCAGCAGCAGGCTGGAGACGCCGAAGAACGGCCCGAGCGGGAGCTTCAGCACGGTGCGATTCATCAGATACGCGGCCGCGACGACGCCAAGGCTCCCGGTCAGGGCCCCGGCCCACACCTGCGCCGTGTCTCGCTCGGCGTCGAGCAGCAACGCCTGCGTGAACAGCACCGTCTCCGCGGCTTCGCGGTAGACAGCGAGGAAGGCGAGCCCGAGCAGCAGCATTTCCTTCTTCCGCGACAGGCTCGCTTCGACTCCCTGCTCCAGATACGCGGTCCACTTGCGCGACTCGGCCTTCGAGATCAGCCAGAAGCTCACCGAGAAGAGGACTGCGGCCGCCAGCAGGCCCAGCAGGCCTTCCATCAGCTCGCGCCGGTCCGCTCCCCACGCCATCAGCCGGGTCGAGATCCACCAGGTGAGAAGTCCGGCCGGGATCGCGAGCAGCCAGCCGGCGTGGACGAAGCGGGCAGCGTCGGATCTGCCGAGACGACGGAGGCCGGCCAGCAGGGCGCCGACGAGCAGCGCAGCCTCGAGGCCCTCCCGAAAGAAGATCAGCAGCGCGGTCACGAACGGCAACCTGGCCGCGGCGGGTTCTTCCTCGAAGCGCCGCAGCGCCGCATCGAGCCTGAGCAGTAGCGCCTCGGCAGCCGCGTCGCCGGAGGCAATCGCGTTGCGCACGTCGCGGAACCCCGCCTCGACGGCGGCCGTCTGCTTCGGGTCGCGCACCCGCAGTCGCGGCTCGATCGGCTCGAACCCTTCGAGATAAGCGTCGAGCACCGCGCCGTCGGATGCGGCGGCTTGGCCGGCGCGGTGCAGGGTGAGCGCCCGGCGCAGCCGTTCACGCGTGGCGGCGATTGCGGCCGAAGTGGAAGTCTCGCTGTACGGCGCAACCAGCCGAGCGAAAGCCAGGCGCTGCGGGGCGTCTGCTGCGGGGAAACTGGCCAGCAGCTCACGGTTCGAACGGCTCGCCAGATCGGCCAGCGTGACCGCGAACGCGTCGCTCGCCGGCTGGTCGTAGCGGCCCAGCCGAAACACGAAGAACGCGAGCTCCCAGCGTTCCTCGGAAGATAGTGAATCGAAGCTCGGCATCGCTGTGCCCGGCACGCCGAAGGTGAGCGCGTTGAAGACACGGTACGGCGAGAGGTCGATCAGCCGCTCGGGGTTCTTGAAGCTGGCGGGCTGCGGGTCGAGCGAGCGCGCCCTCTCAGTGTCGGCGTCTCCGTTCGCGCCGTGACAGATCCCGCACGATTCGGCAAAGAGCGCCGCGCCGCGCGCCGCCCTCGGCCTGGCCGCCGGACGGGTGGTCAGTCCAAAGCGCGCCACGCCGAGGTCGTGGGCTTCATGGCAGGCCCGCGCGACGGACTCCGGGTCGGCCTTCGCCCCCACCAGCCCCTCGATCTCGGCGGCCTTCCGCGCCAGCGGCTCCTCGGCGGCGGGCCCCAGCAGCTGGCCGGTCATGGCGCGGATCTCGCCCGCGAATCGGACCTGCTCCGCGTATTCGTCGGGAGCGATCACGGCGCCGTTCTTGACCGCCATCCGATAGTCGCCTCCGACATAGTCGATCAGCGTGACGAGACGCTGAGCCGCGCCGCCATCGCGCGCCGGCGCTTCGGGGGCTTCCGCCCCGACTGCAGCGGCCAGAAGCAGGATCGCCATGAAATTGAAAGTGCATTTCACTTTCATTGCCGAACGATATCAGGGGCGGAACAGCCTGGTCAAGCGGATTCGATCTCGCGGAGGATGGCTAGCGCGGCGCCCTTTGGGTCGGGCGCCTCGATGATCGGGCGTCCCACCACCAGGACATCACTGCCGGCTCGGATCGCTCCGGAAGGTGTTGTGGCGCGGGCCTGGTCTCCGCGTGCGGCGCCCTGGGGCCGGATGCCCGGCGTCACGATCACGAAATCGGGCCCGCAGGCCTGGCGGACCAGCGCCACCTCGTGGGGAGAAGCGACGACACCATGCGCGCCGGCGTCCTTGGCCAGGCGCGCCAAGCGCACGACGCTTTCCTCGATCGATCCCGAGACGCCGATTTCCGCCAGCGTTTCCGGGCGGTGGCTGGTCAGGACCGTGATGGCCAGGAGCTCCGTGGCTTGCCGGCTCGAACCGAGAGCGCGCGCGGCCGCCTCGATCATCGCGGCGCCGCCACTGGCGTGTACGTCGACGAAACGGACGCCGAGGTCGGCCGCCACGGCGACTGCCGACGCGACCGTGTTCGGGATGTCGTGGAACTTCAGGTCGAGGAAGATGCGCCGGCCGTCCCGCACCAGCTCTCGAACGAAGTCCGGCCCGCCGGCGGCAAACAACTGGCTCCCGATCTTGTAGAGGCCGGCCTGCCCCGCGGTCTCCGCGACCAGCACCCGCGCTCTTTCGGGCGTGGGCACGTCCAACGCGATGCACAGTTTCGAGGATGCCTTCATCGCTGGCTCTGCCCGGGGTATTGCAGCGTGCCGACCACCTGATTGACGTCGTCGTGGGAGTGGCGGCGCAAATAGTCTTCGAGGCCCGCGCGTATCCGGTCGTACACGGAGAGGTCGATGAAGTTCGTCGTGCCGATCTGGACGGCCCGGCATCCGGCGATCAGGAACTCGAGAGCGTCCTCGGCCGTCGCGATGCCGCCGATCCCGATCACCGGGATCTTCACGGCCCGCGCCGCTTGCCAAGCCATGCGCACCGCGATCGGCCGGATTGCCGGCCCCGACAGCCCGCCGGTGCCGAAGGCCAGCCGCGGGCGCCGCTGTTCGACGTCCACGACCAGGCCCAGCACGGTGTTGATGCAGGAGATCCCGTCGGCGCCGGCCTCCTCGCAGACGCGCGCGAACAGGCTGATGTCGGCCACGTTGGGGGAGAGCTTCGGGATCACCGGCAGCCGCGTCGCGCGCCGCACCGCCGCCACCACCTCGCGGGTCATCAGCGGGTCGCCTCCGAATGCCATGCCCCCCTGCTTCACGTTCGGGCAGGAGATGTTGATCTCGAGGCCCGCGACTCCGGGCGCCGCGTCGAGGATGCGCGCCACGTCCGAATACTCCTCGACGCTGTCGCCGCAGACGTTCACGAAGATCTTCGTGTCGTGACGCTCGAGGCGCGGCAACACGTCGCGCACGAACGATCGCACGCCGATGCCTTGCAGGCCGATCGCGTTCAGGAGGCCCGACGGGGTTTCGACGATGCGCGGCGTGGGGCAGCCGTCGCGCGGCTCGAGAAAGAGACCCTTCGACACGATCCCGCCCAGGCTGCTCAGGTCGAGCAGCGATTCGAGCTCGACGCCGTAGCCGAAGGTTCCCGAGGCCGCGATCAGCGGGTTCTTCAATTTGACGCCGGCGATCTCGACGGCGAGCCGCGTCATCGGCGGAGCGCCCGACGCCGCCCGGCCGATTCCGTTTCGTCGGGCCAAACCACGCTCTCCGCGTCGAACACCGGCCCCTCGGTACAGGCGCAGCGCAAGCGAGGCGCCTCCTCGTTCGTGCTCTGCACCCGCACCACGCAGCCGAGGCATGTCCCGAATCCGCACCCCATCCAGGGATCCAGGCTCAGGCTCGCCGGCAGCCCGCGTCGATCCGCGATCCGAGCCGCGGCCTGCAGCATCGCATCGGGCCCGCACGCGAAGATCTGGCCATGCGGGTGCGCGTCGAGGTGCGCCTCGAGCGGTTCCGTGACGCGCCCGCGATGGCCGAGGCTGCCGTCCTCGGTGGCGGCGACGATCGGCACGCCCAGCGCCCCGACCCGCTCGCGGAGCTGCAGATCGATGGCTTTCCGCCCGCCGTAGAAGAGCCGAGGCGTACGCCCCACGCGGCCGAGCTCCGCGCTCATCAGAAGAAATGGCGCGATCCCGTAGCCGCCGGCCACCAACAGCGGCTCGCGGTCTTCGGCCGGAGCCGGGAACGGCCGGCCCAGGGGGCCGAGGCATAGAGCGCGGTCACCGATGTCGAGCGCCGCCAGGGCGCGGCTGCCGGGCCCTACGGCCTTCACGAACAGCGTGAAGGTCTCGGCCTCCGCGTCGCAGGCCATGATCGAGAACGGACGCCGCAGCGGCGGTTCGGCTGACGTGCCCGCCTTGATCATGACGAACTGTCCCGCGCGTGCGCGCCGCGCGACTACGGGATGCCGGAACGTCAGGAGGACGTAGGGGGGAGGGAGCGCGTCCTTCGCCAGCAGCGCGGCCTCGCGATCGGCGGCGAGAGGCGTCGCGGGCTCGGCCAAGACGGCCGCGATCTTATACTGAAACACCTCCATGCTGCGGCGCCGAATCCTGAGCGCGGCGATCGCAGCCGCGCTGCTTGCTACGAACCTGGTCCTGCTCGCGCTGATCCTGAACCCCGAGATCGCGGCTCTGGCCGAGCTACCCGCGCTCGGGCTCGCGTTGTTCCTTCCCTACTGGATCCTCGGCTTCGTCGGAATGCTCGCGCTGGCGCTGCTGCTGGGCCTGATTCGTTTCTGGCCGCCGAACCTTCGGGCGCCGTTGCCGGGGCTGCCGTCCTTCGCCGCGTTCGTGTTCGTGGCGCTCGTCATCGCGGCGGAGCTTTTCGGGTACAACCGCGAGTCCCTCCGCGACGCGCTCTCGGCCGAGACGGTTTTCGCGCTCGGAGCATCGCGAGCGGGCCTGGCCGTCCCGGCCGGTCTGCTGGTGCTGGTGTCCTTGAACGCGATCGTGTTCCCGAGCCGGCGCCGGGGCCTATCCGCAGCCCTGGTCGTGCTGTGCGCGGCCTCCGCCGTCGTCGTGCCGCTCGCGCTCAGGCCCAATCCCGTGCCGAGGCTAGCGCCCGTGGCCTTCCGCGCCGAGCCGGCCAAGCCGCCGCGGCGCGTGGTTCTGGTCGGTGTCGACGGCCTTTCCGCGGAACTGCTACGCGAGCGCGCGGCGCTGGGTCGCCAGCCCGGACTGGCGCGACTGCTGCGGCGCGGGGCCAGCGGGCCGCTCCGAACGTTGGTGCCCACGCTCGGGCCGCCGGTCTGGACGTCGATCGTGACGGGCCGCCTGCCTCGCGACCATGGAGTGAAGAGCTACACGCGCTACCGGCTGCGCGGCTCCGCGACGCTCATGGATCTGCTCCCTCGGGGGGCGCTCGTTTCGTGGCTCGAGCGGGGCGGCTTCGTGGTCAGTGTGCCGATCACCGCGGGCTCGCGGCAGTGCCGCGCGGTGTGGGAGGCGCTGAACGCGTTCGCGATCCAGGCTGGCGTGGTACGCCAGTACGCCACACATCCGACCGAACCGATCCAAGGCTTCATGCTCTCCAACTACTTTCACCTGCTGAGCGCGGATCCCGCCCGCGGCAAGGCTAGCTTGTACCCGCCCGACCTCTTCGCCGAGATCGCGGCGCGCGCCGTGTCCGGGCGCGATGTCGACGCGGCGTTCCTGCCACGCTTCTTCGAGCGGCCGTCCTCTGAGGCCGAAGGCGTGCAATGGCGCGGCGCGTTGATCGATCGGGCGCTCGCCCCTGACCTGACGTACGAGCGTGCCGGCCACGTGTTGCGCACCGCCTACGACCCGCCGTTCTTCGCGACCTCGTTCTCAGGTCTGGACGTCGTCTCGCGCTCCTTCCTGCGTTACGCGCGCGCGGACGAGTTCGGCGACGTGACCGATGCCCAGGCCCGCCGCTACGGCCCGATCGTCGACCGCTATCTCGGTCTGGTCGGTGAATGGCTGTCCGACCTTGCCGACCGACTGGATCCCGACGACGTGCTGCTGGTGGTGTCGGGATATGGAATGCAGCCCGTGCCGCCGTGGCGACGCGGCGTCTCGATCCTGCTCGGCGCCTCCGACGCGGACGCCCAGCATGCGCCGGGGTCGAGCGGCTTCCTGCTCGCGATCGGTTCCGCGATCAAGCCCGGCGCCGTTCTTGCCGACGCCTCGGTGCTGGACGTCACGCCGACGATCCTCTACCTGATGGGATTGCCGGTCGCCCGCGACATGGAGGGTCGTGCCCTCGTCGAGATGCTCAGCGAAGCGGCGGCCGCTCGCCCGCTCACTTTCATCCCCAGCTACGAGAGCCTTGCGGTTGCCCGGCCGCGTCAGGCTGTGGATTTCGACCTGCCGCCGCTCTCGGACGAGGTGCCGTGATAGCATCCCGGCCCGTTTGGCGAGCGTCGGCGAGTTCTTCGCGCTGGAAGTACGCGTTGGCACGATCGTCGGAGCGCGCGTCCAGCGAGGCGCGCGCAAACCGGCCTTCGCGCTCTCGATCGATTTCGGCGCGCTCGGCCAGAGGAGTTCCAGCGCGCAGATCGCCGGTTTGTACGAGACGGACGATCTGATCGGGCTCCAAGTCGTGGCGGTGGTGAACTTTCCCGCGAAGCGAGTCGCCGGCTTCGAGTCGCAAGTGCTGGTGCTCGCGGTCGACGATGGCAAGGGAGAGAGCGTGCTGCTGATCCCCGAGCGGCCGGTGCCGGACGGCGGGAAGATTCGCTAGCCATGGGTCCGCCGCCGCGCCACGTCGAACGCAAGGAACTGATGAATGCGGCGCGGCTGGCCGCGACGCTCGAGCACCTGGCGACGGCTGTGGGCAAAGGCGCGCCGCTGCGTGACTGCGTTCTGGTCGGCGTCCAAACGCGTGGCGTACCGATCGCGCGCCGGCTGCGCGCGGCGATCGCGAAGAAGTTCGGGGTTTCCATTCCGGTGGGAGCCCTCGACATCACGCTGTACCGCGACGATCTCACCACGATCGCCTCGCATCCGGTGATCCACGGCACCGATATCCCGGTCTCGATCGACGGCAAGCGGGTGGTGCTCGTGGACGACGTCCTCTACACCGGGCGAACGGTGCGCGCCGCGCTCGACGAGCTGATCGACTTCGGCCGGCCGGCACGGATCGAGCTCCTGGTGCTGGTCGACCGCGGACGCCGCGAGTTGCCGATTCGCGCCGACTTCGCGGGGCTGGTGCTGAAGACGGCGCACGATGAGAGCGTGCAGGTGCACATCGTTGAAGACGATGGCGAGGACCGCGTCACGCTGCTGGGCCCCGCCGGCGTGATGAAGCCGACGCCGAAGCGGCAGCGCTCTCGATGACGAAGAGCGGCTTTCCGCATCGCCACCTGCTGGGCATCGAGCCGCTCGAGGCTGCCCACATCGAGACGATTCTCGATACCGCGACGAGGCTCCGCGAGGTTCTCGATCGCCCGATCAAGAAGGTGCCGACGCTGCGCGGCAAGACGATCGTCAACCTCTTCTACGAGGCCTCGACCCGCACCCGCTCGTCATTCGAGATCGCTGAGAAGGCCCTCTCTGCCGACACGCTCTCGATTGCCACCGCCAGCTCGAGCGTGCAGAAGGGCGAGACGCTGCTCGACACCGCCATGAACCTCGAGGCGATGAACCCCGACGCGATCGTGGTGCGGCACGCCGCCTCGGGGGCGCCCCACTTCCTGGCGCGCCACTGCCGCTCGGTGATCGTGAACGCCGGCGATGGCGCTCACGAGCACCCGACGCAGGCGCTGCTCGACGCCCTCACGCTGCGCCAGAAGAAGGGCCGCATCGACGGGCTGCGCGTCGCGATTGTCGGCGACCTGCTGCACAGCCGCGTGGCGCGCTCGAACTTGCTGCTGCTGACCAGGCTCGGCGCACGCGTCACGCTGTGCGCGCCCGAGACCCTGACGCCGGCCGGGATCGAGTCTCTCGCCCCGGTGACCCACGACGTGGACGAGGCCGTCGCTGGAGTCGATGCGATCATGATGCTGCGGCTCCAGACGGAACGCATGGCGGGCGGCTTCATCCCGAGCCTGCGCGAGTATCACGCTCGCTACGGCCTCACCGAGGCGCGCGTGAAGCGGGCCAAAAAGGACGTCGTAATCCTGCACCCTGGCCCGATGAACCGCGGCGTCGAGATCGCGAGCGAAGTCGCCGATGGCCGATACTCGGTGATCCTGGATCAGGTCACGAACGGCGTGGCGGTGCGAATGGCGGT
The DNA here is from genome assembly GCA_964628275.1 of uncultured Acidobacteriota bacterium. Classification (GTDB taxonomy): domain Bacteria; phylum Acidobacteriota; class Vicinamibacteria; order Fen-336; family Fen-336; genus CAZVOI01. The sequence continues at coordinate 8,586 of CAZVOI010001137.1, forward strand.
GCTGTATCTGCTGCTGGGCGGACCACAGGAGGCGCATTGAGCCGGAAGCTGTTGCTGAAAGGCGGGCGGGTCGTCGATCCATCGCAGCGACTCGATGCGCTGCTCGACGTGCTGATCGTCGACGGGCGAGTGGCCGAGCTGGGCGCGAAGCTCAAGGCCAAGGACGCTGTCGTCGAGGAGGTCGTCGGCTGCGTCGTGGCGCCGGGTTTCATCGACCTGCACGTTCACCTGCGCGAACCGGGCCGGGAAGACAAGGAGACGATCGCCACCGGCACGCGCGCCGCCGCGGCTGGCGGCTTCAGCGCGGTGTGCGCGATGCCGAACACGGACCCGGTGAACGACACCGCCGACGTGACGCGCTCGATTCTGGCCAAGGCGCGGGCCGAAGGCAGCGGCGTGCGGGTATATCCAATCGGAGCCGTTACCAAGGGGTCGCGCGGCGACGAGCTGAGCGAGCTCGGCGACCTGAAAGACGCCGGCTGTGTCGCGTTTTCCGACGACGGGCGGCCCGTCGCGAGTGCGCGGATGATGCGCCGAGCGCTCGAGTACGCGCGCGGCCTGTCGCTACCGATCATCGACCACTGCGAGGACGCGAGCCTGTCGGATCGCGCCAGCATGAACGAGGGCCTGGTTTCCACGCTCCTGGGACTGCGCGGCGCGCCCCCGGTGTCCGAGGCGATCACCGTGGAGCGCGACGTGCTGCTGGCCGAGCTCACCGGCGGCCACGTCCACATCGCGCACGTCAGCACCGCCCTGTCGGTCGACGCGATCCGACGCGGCAAGGCGCGCGGCATACGGGTCACGGCCGAAGCCACCCCGCATCATCTGTTTCTGACCGACGCGCTGGTCAAGGAGTCGGAGTACGACACCGCGACCAAGGTCAATCCGCCGCTGCGCGGCGAAGCCGACCGCGCCGCGGTGCTCGCCGGCGTCTTGGATGGGACGATCGACTGCGTGGCCACCGATCACGCGCCGCACGCCCTCGACGACAAGCGCGTGCCGTTCGACGAAGCGGCGTTCGGCATTTCCGGGATCGAGACGGCCGTGGCGCTGTTGCTGGATCAGCTGGTGCGCGGTGGCAGACTGTCGCTGCCGCAGCTCGTTTCGCTCTTGTCCACGAACCCGGCGCGCACCTTCTCGCTCCCGGGCGGCAGCCTCGCCAGCGGCTCGGCCGCCGACGTCACGGTGCTGGATCTCGAGCGCAAGCGCAGCGTCGACACCAAGCGCTTCCTGAGCAAGGGCCGCAACACGCCCTTCGCGGGCTGGAGCCTCTCGGGTTGGCCGGTGCTGACGATCGTCGATGGCCGCATCGTCCACCGCGCGGAGTGAGCGCCGCCGCGGCGATCGCCGCCTACCACGATCGCCTGCTCGCCGACGAGTCTGCCGCGCTCGAGCAGGCCGCGGCTCTCGAGGCCGCCTTTGTGCGCTCGGGTGTCACCTACGACGGCGCGGCGATGCGCAGCTTCCTGCGGCCGCATTTCCTGGATCGGAGTCGGTGGGATTCTTTGCGCGCGAGCGGTCGCGCGCTTCTCGATCTCGCCGCCCGCGTGGCGCGCCGGGCCTTCGGCGGCGATGTTTCGAAGCTGATGAGCTTCCTCGGAACTCCCGAGTCCGAAGCGCGCTTCGTGGCGATCGATCCTGGCGAGCCGGACGTGGTGTGGTCGCGGCTCGACGCTTTTCTCGGAGCGGACGGCCCGCACTTCGTCGAGATCAACAGCGACGCCCCGGCAGGCTTCGGCTATGGCGATCGAATGGCCGCCGTGTTCCAACAACTTCCGGTCTTCCGAGAGATCGCCGCGCGCTTCGCGGTCTCCTATGAAGCCTCGGCGCCGGCCCTGGTGCAGGCGGTGCTTTCCGAGGGTCGCGCGCGTGGCGCTGCTGCCGGCGCACGTGTCGCAATCGTCGACTTCGCGGACGTGAAGACGCGCGCTGATCAGGAGATCCTGCGCGAGGAGTTCGAGAAGGCCGGCGTTCGGGCCGTTCTCGGCGATCCGCGGGACTGCATCGAGCGGCGCGGCCGTTTCTTCGCGGGCGAGTTCGAAGCCGAGATCGTCTTCCGCCGGGCGGTCTTGTCGGAACTGGTTGCGCGCCCGGCCGAGGTCTCCGGTTTCCTCGCCGCCTACGCCTCGCGCGCCGCGGTCTTCGTGAACTCTTTTCGCTGCCGGCTCTCCGAGGACAAGGCGTTCTTCGCGCTCCTCACCGACGAGGCGTTCGCCGACCTGATGACCGCCGCCGATCGCGCACTCGTGTTCCGAGTCGTTCCGTGGACGCGGAGGATCGAGGAACGGCGCACGCTCCGCGACGGCGTGTCGGTCGACCTCGTGCCGCATGCCCTCGCCAGCAAGGACGATCTGGTGCTGAAGCCGACGCACGGCCACGGCGGGGAGTCGGTGCTGATCGGCTCCGAGACAGCGCCTGATGTCTGGGAGCGCGCCATCGTTCGGGGAACCGGCGGCGGTTTCGTCGTCCAGGCGCGACAGCAGATTCCGGAAGAGCCGTTCCCGATCGTCGAGGCGGGCCGGCTGCGCATCGAGCCCCGCAAGCTCAACGTCAACCCGTTCTACGTGCGCGGCGCCTCGGCGGGCGCGGTCGCGCGGGCATCGCAAGAGTCGGTGATCAACGTCAGCGCGGGCGGCGGCAGCGTGCCCAGCTTCGTCGTCGATTGACGGGGCGCGGACACCGACGTCTGCTCGCCCCGGCGATCCTCGCATGCCCCGCCGTGGCACTCGGCGCCTGGTCGACGCTGATCGAGCCACGCCGGCTCGTCGTCCACCGCTCGGAGATTTCGCTTCCGCATTGGCCGAAGCAACTGGACGGCCTCACGCTCGCGGCCATTTCGGACGTCCATGCGGGAGCGCCCCACATGGGCGTGGAGAAGCTGCGCGAGTTGGTGGCGGTGACCAACGTGCGACAGCCGGGCCTCGTCTTCCTGCTCGGCGACTACGTGATCCAGGGGGTCGTCGGCGGACGCTTCATCGCGCCGGAAACGACCGCGCGTGAGCTGGGCCGGCCGAGCGCGCCGCTCGGAACCTTCGCCGTGCTCGGCAACCACGACCACTGGCTCGATGCGGCCCGGGTGCGTGCCGCGCTCGAGGCTGCCGGGATCCCGGTCGTCGACGATCGGCGCGTGGGGCTGGTCGATCGCGGGTGCAGCTTCTCGGTGGTCGGCCTGCTGGATGCCTGGAGCGATCGGCCGGACGTCGCCGCCGTCATGCGTCAGGTTCCTGCCGGCGAACCGACGCTGCTGTTGACCCACAACCCGACCTCTTCCCCCCATTCCGCAGGACTCGCGGCCCGACCTGGTGGCGAGGTCGCGGACGAGCGTCCGGGGCTCGAAGCCAGTCGTCGAGCGCCGCAGCAACCGTCCATTTCACAACGCGTTGTCTTGTAGGGATCCTGCCCGGTATGGGCGCCCCGCTCA
>CAZVOI010001138.1:0-1801 GCA_964628275.1 uncultured Acidobacteriota bacterium
GCAGCACCGCTGGCTGGCTTCTCGAACAAGTCGGTGACGCAGTTGCGCGTCGACTGGAAGACGATCCGGCTTCCGTCGGGCGACCAGATGGGGTAGCGGTCGGTTTCAGCGTCAAACGTGAACCGGCTCATCACCGCGCGCCCGACGTCGATCAGCCACACGTCACCGTTCGATTGCACTACGCGGCCCACCGCCACTCGCCCGCCGTCTGGCGCGAGCGCTGGGCTTCCGACACTGCTCTCGTCCAGCGGCCCGATGTTCCCCAGGAGCTTCCCAGTCCGGTCGAGCCACACGAGCTGCCGGCGCGATCTCGCTCCCGAACGATGGGCGAGAACGCCCAACGCGGACACGGAAACCGCGGAGTGAAACAGGCCGTCGTCAACTCCGACGTCCTGGGCCACCGGGATCGGCTCCCCAGCCAGCGCGGCGCGGGCGGCATCGAACGGCTGGGCGACGAGCACCCCCTGCGACACCGACAAAAGGTAGCCCGGCGCGTACACCGCCGCCGTGTCTGCGTCCACAATGCGCGTCAGATCGCCGCCATCGAGAGAGGCGACATAGACACCCCGAACCTGCGGATCCCCGGATTGTACGAAGAACAGGATCCGCCGGTCATCTGGCAGAAATTGCGGCCAGCGATGGCTGGCCTGCCCCGCCGTCACCTGCGTCACAGGCGATGGTGTGCCGCCGGACGCCGTGACGCGCATCAGCGCGCCTGGGCTCGCCTGACCGAACACGATCACGTCGTCGCGATTCCAAGTGCCTCCTCGTGCAGTCGCTGCGTCGGCCAGCACTTGCGGCGCGCCGCCGCCCACGTTGACGCGCTTCAGCTTGCCGTCGGCAAAGAAGCCGACGGCGCGATTATCCGGCGCCCAGAACGGAAAGCTCGCGCCTTCCGTTCCTGCAAGAGCCTGGGCCGTCGCCTGGTCGAGCGGCCGCAGCCAGAGCTGTGAGCCCTTCTCGCTGTTGGCCACGAATGCGAGTTGCCGGCCGTCCGGCGACAGCGCAAATGAAAACGCATCGTTCGTCGGGGGGGTGACGAGATCCAACCGTGTGACGACCGGTGCGGAGACGGGTCTCCAGACGTAGCTCGTGGCCACCGCCAGAGCTGCGGTGAGCACAAAGGTCGTCACGCTGAAGAGGGCCACGCGGCGCCACATCGCACGTCGCGCTACGCTCGCGGCCGTGGCGCTGGCTGCCTCGGAAGCAGCGCTGGCCTCCGCGACGGACGCCGCGCCCAAAATAGTTGCCGCCGCGCTCTGCTGCGACGCGGATTCTGTGGCCCACTTCAGTTCGCGCATCACGTCGCTTGCCGCCTGCCAGCGGTCGTCCGCCTCCTTCGCCAGGCATCGCTTGACGATGTGATCGAGAAGCGGCGGCGTCAGCGGCTGAAGCGTCGAGATGGGCGGCGGCTCGTCTTTGAGAATCGCGCTAATCAAGCTCGCGTGGCTCTTCCCCTCGAACGCCTTCCGCCCGGTCAGCATCTCGTAGAGCACCGCCCCAAACGCGAAGAGATCTGTTCGCGCGTCGGCCTCGCGGCCCTCGAGCTGCTCCGGCGCCATGTACTGGAACGTCCCGAGAATCGTCCCCTGCCCCGTCAGCGCCGGCGCCATCGTCGGCGCATTCGACAGGCTGGTGCCCGCCACCGCGGGCACCGCGGCCTTGGCCAGTCCGAAGTCGAGGAGCTTGGCAAGAGGCGGGCTCGACGATCCGCCTCGCCGCACGTCGCCTGAGGGTCCACGCTTCCCGACAAGAAAAATATTTCCGGGCTTGAGGTCTCGGTGAATCACGCCCGCACGAT
>CAZVOI010001139.1:0-2592 GCA_964628275.1 uncultured Acidobacteriota bacterium
TGCCTTCCGGGAGGCGGAAGCGGGCTATGTCCGGCCTGTCGTCAAGATCGAACTCGGCGCTCGCTCCGACGATTGGCCCTCAGCTAATCATTCGTTCACTCCCTATCTTGCGGAAGCCCTGCCTGACATCGTGCCCGACGCCACGGTGTCGTTCAGGACGCTGGCCGCCGAGAGGACGTTCTGGGAGAAGGCGATGCTCCTTCACGAGGAGACCTACCGCCCGGCCGACAAGCCGCGGGCGATCCGGATGGCGCGACACTACTACGACCTCTGGTGTCTCATCAGTAGGGGAGTCGCCGATAGGGCGGCAGTCGAAGAAGAACTCTTCAAGCGTGTTGCCGAGCACCGGCAGGCGTTCTTCCGCTGGTCCTGGGTGGACTACGACACGCTGCGACGCGGAGCCTTGCGACTCCTACCACGCGAGGGACAGCTCGCGGCCTGGCGCCAGGACTACGACGCCATGAGCGGGTCCATGTTCTTTGGTGAGGTGCCGTCCTTCGACGACATTCTCAAGGTCGTCGCGGGCTTCGAGCGTCACTTCAACGAGAGCTCATGAGCAGACACCATTCTCCAACCAGGCACGCCTCGTCGGAGATCCATGAAGCTTTGTCCGCCATGTAAGCACCGAACGGAGAGCCAGTCAGGGCAGGGGCATGTTCAAGACCGGCCCTCTCCCTCTAGGGCCGTCCGCCTCTTGCGAGTCTTCCTCGGCGCGAAGACCGGCGCCCAGTTCTTCATCACACGCTCCGCGACATGGACCGCGTTCTCAAGACGGCCGACTCCGTCCACCATGACACTCGTAGACAGCGACGAACGGAAGAGAAACAAACACGAGCTCGCGAGTGCCTTCGACACGGCCCGGCCGTCCCCGGTTCGGAAACGTCTGGAGATGCGCGATCGCTTGGACTATGGCCTGCGCCACCCGCCGTGCGGATTCGGGACGGGCCTCGGCGATGTAGTCACAGATCCGTTCGAGATCGTCGGCCGCATCCGTCGTCCATCGAACGCGCATCAGCCCGCATGACGCTGCTCGATCCGAGAAGCGATCTCGTCATGGTCCAGCAGGCGACCTTCGCGAGCGGCGGCCCGGCCCTTCTCGACCTCCAGACGGAACCAATCGTCATGCTCGACCGACTTGGCCAGAAGATCCAACGCGACTTGATCGGCGTGTCGTCCAGTTTCGGCGGCGAGTCGATTCAGCTTGGCTTCGAGCTCTGGGGGAACATGTAGGTCCATATGTCAGGGTAGGGTGAAACCGAAGAGGCTGTCAACGAGGTGCTGCTCGCCTGCGAATACCTCGCCATCTGCTGAAACCGCCGAGGGCGCGGCGCTGCGTCCCTCGACGGAAAAGGGTTGGCGACCCCAGACGGACGCGTCGCTCGCCATCCGGACCACCCCTACATCAGGATCCACGATGTCCTCAAGGTCGAGAACCCGAAAGGGCGTTCGCGGAGCTGGCCGCGCCCGCGACCGAAGCACCTTTTCCTGAAACCTCGGACGGGGTCGCTGGTATGGAGAGGGTGAAGGAGCATTCATGAGCCTCCGTCTTGTTGCCACCGCACTCTTACTGGCGGCCGCTGCGGCTCGCGCGGAGGACTTGCCGGCGACCGGGCACGTGCAGATCCCCGTCGAGATCTACACGCAACTGATCGACGCCTCGCGTGACCCGTCGCGCGTGCCGCGGCGCGCGCCGGCCGGCTATGCGCTCGGCAACGCCAAGGTCACGCTGACGGTGCAGTCGTCCAGCGGCCGGGCCAGCGGCGAGGCGCGGGTCGAGCTGGCGATCGACGTGTTCGAGGATCAGTGGGTGCTGGTGCCGGTGCTGCCCGCGGGTACGCCGGTGGAGTCGGCGATGGTTGGCGGCGCGGCCGTGCAGCTCGTCGCGGGGCCTTCGGGGCTCGGTTGGGCGACGAACAAGAAGGGGTCGTACGCGATGTCGCTCACTTACCGCGTGGACGCGCAGCGGTCGGCGGGCGGGTTCGCGCTGCCGCTTCCGGTTCCGCAGGCGGCGGCGATCAGCCTTCTCGCGACGCTGCCGGGCACGGGGCAGGACGTCACGGTGATTCCGGCCGCCGGTACGCGGGTGACGGCGAGCGGAGCTACGACGCGGGTCGAGGCGACGGTCCCGACGACCGGCGGCGTGCAGATCTCGTGGCGCGCGCCGAGTGGGCGAGGGCACGCGATCGGGCGGGCGCGCTATACGGGGCAGCTCGTCGGTGAGTCCGTCGTCTGGATTGGGGAGCTGGTCGTGGACGTCTTCAGCGACGAGACCGCCACCGTGGCGCTCTTGCCGCGCGGCATGACGCTCAGCACGGTCTCGGTCGACGGCAAGGAGGCGGCCGTGCTGGTCGAGGCCGAGCGCTTCGCGACGCTCGTCAGAGGGATCGGCGCGCACAACGTCCGGGTCGGCTTCGAGACGCCCGTCGTGCGACAGGGCGGGTCGCCGCGCGTCAAGCTGTTGCTGCCGCAGATTCCGATCTCGCGCTTCGACCTGACCCTGCCTGGGAAGAAGGAGCTGAAGGTCACGCCGGAGGCGAGCGTTCAGAGCCGAATCAACGGCGCCGGGACTTTGGCGACGGTGTTCGTTCCGCT
>CAZVOI010001140.1:0-1933 GCA_964628275.1 uncultured Acidobacteriota bacterium
CTCGCTGCACCCGGCGATGCTCTACTACCTCGACAACTACCTGAACACGGCGCCGAGGACGGTGGGCGGCCGCGTGGTCGGCGGCCTCAACGAGAACCAGGGCCGCGAGCTGCTCGAGCTGCACACGGTCGGGGTCGACGCAGGCTACACGCAGACCGACGTGGTCGAGGCCTCGCGCTGCCTGACCGGCCACGGTATCGACAACGTCGGGCAGACCGGCAACTACTTGTACCGCGCGGCCAACCACGACAACAACGCCAAGCAGGTGTTCGGCCTGGCAGTTCCGGGCGGCGGCGGCGAGGGCGACGTGCAGAGGCTGCTCGACTACCTCGCGGTTCACCCGGCCACGGCGCAGTACATCTCGAAGCGCCTCGCGCAGCGGTTCGTCTCCGACGATCCTCCTGCGGGGCTCGTCGCGCGCCTCGCCGACGTTTTCGTCCGCACCGACGGAGACCTGTACGAGGTCACCAAGGCTCTCTTCGGCAGCGCCGAGTTCTGGGCCGAAGCCTTCGGGACCGGCAAGCCCAGGACGAGCTTCGAGTACGTCGTCAGCACGCTGCGGGCCGCGGGCGCCGAGGTGCAGACGACTCGCGGCGTGCGCACCACGCTCGACGCGGCGGGCATGCCGCTCTACGCCTGCAATCCCCCCACCGGCTACAGCAATCGCGGCGCCGACTGGCTCAACCCGTCGGCGCAGCTGTACCGGATGAACTTCGCGCTCGACCTCGCCCGCGGCGCGATCGCGGGCGTGACGACGGACATCCGCGGCCTGATCCGCAGCGGCGGCGGCGATCCGGACAACGCTGCCTCGGCGGCTCAGGCGATCGACAAGGTCGTCTTCGGCCGCACGCTCTCCGCGGCCTCGCTCGCCGCGGCGTCGCGCGCGACGGCCTCGGGCGGCGTGACGGTTCCCGTCAAGGTGGCCGGCCTGCTGTTCGCCAGCCCCGACATGCAGGTGAGGTAGGCCATGAGCTGGGATGTTTCCCGTCGCGTCTTTCTCCGCGGCGCCGGCCTCGCGGCCGTCGGCGTCGGCGTCGCTCCCTCGTCGCTGCTCGTCCGCACGGCGCTGGCCGCGAGCGGCGCCAAGGTGCTGGTCAAGGTCTTCCTGCGGGGCGCCGCCGACGGCCTGAACTTCTGCGTGCCCTACGGCGACTCCGAGTACTACAACCTGCGCCAGGGCATCGCCCTTCCGCGCCCCGGACAGGGCGGCGGCGTCGTCAACCTCGACGGCTACTTCGGCATGCACCCGGAGTTCGCCCCGCTCGAGCCCCTCTTCCGCGACGGCCGGCTCGCATTCATTCACGCGGTCGGCAACCCGGAGGTCACCCGCTCGCACTTCGACGCCCAGGACTTCCAGGAGTCGGGGACACCGGGGGACAAGCAGACGCCCACCGGCTGGCTCGACCGCGCGATCGCCCAGATCCCGGGACGTGAGGTGACTCAGGCCGTCTCGTTCTCGGCACAGCTCGTGCGCTCGTTCCTCGGTCCCGAGCCGGTGCTCGTCGCCCAGTCGCTCGCCTCGTTCGACCTGCGCGCGCCCAACTGGCGCGTCGAAGCGGAGACGCTGCTCACGGCGATGTACCAGGCCGACCCGACGCAGGTGGGAACGACGGGGCTCGAGACGTTCGAGGCAGTCAACACGCTGCTGCGGGCGCCTGCGCCGCCGCCCGCGAACGGCGCCCAGTACCCGACCGGCAACACCGGCAGCGCGCTGCGGCAGGCGGCGGGCCTGATCAAGACCGGCGTCGGCACGCGCTGCATCTACGTCAACGTCGGCGGCGGCTTCGACACGCACTCGAACCAGCTCCAGAACAACACCAACGACTACCGGCCGATCGGCCAGGCGCTGGCCGCTTTCGCGACCGACCTGGGCGGGATGCTCGACGACGTGGTGCTGATGGTGACCACCGAGTTCGGCCGCACGGCCGCGGTG
>CAZVOI010001141.1:0-2804 GCA_964628275.1 uncultured Acidobacteriota bacterium
ACATCACCCTCGACATCGCCTGCGCCAACTTCGGCGTCCAGGAGTCGGTCACGTTCAATGCGGCGACGCGCGAGGTGTTCTCGGGCTGCCCCGAGCTCAAGGACGGCTACTTCTACGCGAACGAGGCGCCCGGCTGGGGCATCGAAGTGGACGAGCGCGCGGCGGCGAAGTACCCGTTCGGCACGGGGGAGACCGGCGAGAAGGCACGCTTGAACGGCGGCTGGGGCGAGATCCGCCGCCCGGACGGCACACTGATCAAGCAGTAGCGCCTGCCGAGCGATCGAACGGCCTTTCGGCCCGTGGTGTGGCGCCGTTCGCCTATTTCTTCGGCTCGCAGACGGCGCTCTGCCAGCCGCCCCGAAGTGTCGTGTTGCCGCAGTAGCCCTTGCCCTGCGACATCGGGTTGTTCAAATAGCCGAGAATCTGCCCGCAGCTCTCGTCTTTCGCAGGCTGGACTTCGCAGGTGCCCGCGTAGCCCGGGTTCGAGAAGCAACACTTCGGCGGCGGGTCCTGCGCCAAGGCGCCGCCGCCGCCGGAATACGACGCGCACGCGGCAGCGACACCGCTAGGCAGCGCCTCCGCCTGCGAAAGCGGAAACGGCGCCGAAGCAGTGAAGAGAAGAAGGACGGCGAAGGCTCTCGTTCCCAATCTGATCCAGGGTCGCATCGGCTCCCTTCAGTCGTCCCAAGTTTCTCTCGTGAAGGGCGAGAACGCGAGTGGGTGTGCTCCCCGCCAGTCGCCCGCCGGCGGCGGGTGGACTACTCGTTTCAGGACGAGTTCCCGAGAGTGTTCGGGAGCGCCGCCATCCTAGCCCTTCCGGAAGGGCAGAACGCGGCCCCAGCCGGGGTGCAGAACTCCTCCACGATGCGGGCGAATCGTGGCGCGAGCACGAGACCCCACACATCTTCTTTCCCCGGAAAGAGCTCGAGCGCGCGGGCTCTTGCGATCGCCACCACCGCCTCGGCCTCGTCGCGCGGGAGGCGCGCCTGCCGCAGCAGGGCGCTGGCGACGTCGACCGTTCGCCGCAGGCGGTCGGCGCGTCTCGCTTCGTCGGCGACCGCCAGCGGATCGACGCCGTCCGGCTCGGCCATGAGCGTGCTACTTCTCGACGAGCCGGCGCCAGTTGCGGACGAGGCGGATCGGCTCGGTGAAGGCCTCGGAGTCGTAGCGCTCGACGAGGAAGCGCTTGCCGTCCGGGGAGCGGACGCCAAAATCGAGCCGGAAGCTGTCCGGGGAGAAGGGAAGGCCCTGCGGCGCACCAAAGTCCAGGGCACCCGTCCGCTCGCCGACGCTGACGGCAGTGGCTCCCTCGGGGCCAGTGAAGTACAGCTCGCCCGAATCGCTGCGCCACGTGGGGGCCTCGCCGCCGGAGCGAGACACCTGCCACTTGCGGGCTCCCTTGGGGAAGTCGCAGACGAAGACCTCCCTGCGGCCGGTCTCGTTGGAGCCGTACGCGATCCAGTGACCGTTGGGTGACAGCGCAGGATCCACCTCATCGAAGCGGCTGGTTGTGATGCGGACGACCTTGGAAGGCTCGGCCACCGCGAGGTAGGTGACGTCGAAGCCCGTCTCGGCCTCTTGTGTGGCGCCGATCAGCAGAGTCCCGTCGGGCGACCACCCCGTGACGTTGAAGGAGGTCTTCTCCAGGAGCGGCTGCGGCGAGCCGCTTCCCGAGGCGGGCTGGATCCAAAGCGTCGATCCCTTCCTGCCACCGCCCAAACCCTCTGCCCAGACCGCCAGCTGCGCGCCATCGGGTGACAGCGCGGCGAGGACATCATTGGGAGCGGACACGAAGGTCGAGCGCGTCACCTGCGGCCGTTGCAGGTCGAGGATCCAGACGTCCGAGTCGACGCCTGCCGGGCCCGAGCGCACGGCGGCGAGCGTCTGGCCGGCGGGGCTGAGGTGCAAGCCCGCGTAGTAGGACGGTTCCCCGACTTTGGCGAGCTCCTTCCCGGCGCGATCGAGCCAGACGAGCTGCGTCCGCCGCAGGCGAACCTGGCGATAGACGAGCAGGCCGGCCCGCGACACGGAGAACTGGGCCAGATCGCGCGGGTTGTAATACTCGACCGCCCCTGCGATCGGCATCGCATGGCCCTCGAGGGTCTGCCGACCGGCGTCGAAGCGCTGGGCGACCAGGTTGCCGCCGACCACGGACACGAGCAGGCCGTCGGCGTACTGCGGGTTCGAGCCTCGTTCCGCGAGCATCCGCGGCTCGCCTCCGTCCAGGGAAGAGACGGCGACCGCGCCGAACCGCGCGCTCGCTTCGCGCAGCGTGAAGAGGAAGTGCCGGCCGTCCGGCAGGAACCAGGGGTTGCGGTGGGTCGCCAGCGGGTCGGCCGTGCGTGTCGCCGGCGTGGGGGTTCCGCCCCCGGCGGGGACCTTCACCAGCGGACCGGCGATGTCGGGCGCGAAGACGATCGTGCCGTCCGGGCCCCAGCTTCCGCCGCGGCCGGCGCGGGCGTCGCACACCACCTGGACCGGCCCGCCCGCGGCCTCGATCTTCTTGAGCTTCTCCTGGGCGAAGAAGGCGAGCGAGCGGCTGTCGGGCGATCAGAACGGGAACGTGGCGCCGTCGGTGCCCGCGAGCGATCGGGTCTCTCCCGAAGCCAGGTCGCGGACCGCGAGGAGGTTTGGCCCGTCGCCACGCGCAACGAAGGTCAACTGCTGGCCGTCCGGTGAGAGGGCCAGGGCACCCTGGAGAACCGGCGCAATCTGGATCTCCGGCGGTGGGACCAGCTCGACCCGGAAGGGCTGCCGAGCTTCGCGCACCACCCGTCGGAGCTGGAAGGCCCAGCCGAAGCCAA
>CAZVOI010001142.1:0-5559 GCA_964628275.1 uncultured Acidobacteriota bacterium
CCGAAGGGCTGCGCCGTCACGTCGTCGCGCCCCTCGGCGAGCGCGAGCTGCCGCGCCTGCCACGCATAATAGAGGTTGCCGACCAGCAGCGAGAGGCCGGCCCCCGGCAGGATCCGGCCAAAGATCAGCTCGTCGGGCAGCTGCAGCAGCGTGCGCCCGACGGTCGCGATGATGATCAGGTCGACGAGGTTGTTGATCGCGAGCCCGAAGAAGGCGTCGAGGTCGCGGCGGACGAACAGGGGATAGCGCAAGCGACCCCGAGTTTCACCCGCACACCTGGCTTCCCGCAACCGGGCGAGGGCTGCTCTGGCCAGCTGTGACCACGGCCCGCGGCGGCCGGATCAACCCGCAGCGGGCCGGGGCGATTGCCTTCCGGTCCGGAGGGGTGTAGACAAGAGCGACTTTCCTGAAAAACCACCGTCGCACTCTGTCACTGCCGACGCTGCGCGTGTGGCGCCGGCCCCCGTCCGAAGGTGTTGAATGAACGTCAAGAAGCTGCTGCTGGCAACGGTCGTGGTCGGCGTGGTGATGAACATCGTGGACTTCCTCGTCCATGGCCAGTTGCTCGCGGGCTACTACGCCAACCTGCCGCTGTTCAAGAAAGAGGCCGCGATCCAGTGGCTGGTGATCGGAGACTTCGTGGCCGCTCTCGTGTTCGTGTGGGTGTACGACCGCGTGCTCTCGAGCTTCGGAGGGGGGCCCAAGGGCGGCGCCACCTACGGCCTCTACGCGGGCATCCTGGCCAACTTCCCCACCTGGATCTTCGCCAACCTGCTCTTCGAGGGCTTTCCCTACGGGCTCGCCTGGACCATGACGCTCACCGGCGTCGTCTGGTGCGTGATCGCCGGCGCAATCGTCGGGGCCCTCTACAACAGGAAGTGAACGTCCGGGGAGGTCTCGGCTCGCCCGCCGCGGCCTCCCCGACTCTTCGACGCCGACGGGCCTGAGGCCTGCTGCCTCGCGATCGGCGACGCGCTCGCCGGCCACCCCTGCCACGCACCCATCGATCGAACCACAAGCTTCGACCGATCCTCGGACATGAAACTCCGAATGGCAGACAAACCCAAGAGTCGGGCGGACGCCCAGCTTGGCTGGTTGGCGAGCAACGACTCGATTTCATTCCTGGTTCGCCGATTGGCATCAGGGCTGCATACGAAAACGGATAGCGGCATATACGCCCGCCAATCGCACTGTGCGCGACTGAAAGAAAGGGATGGACGCCATGGAGCTACAGGGCTCTTTCGGGAAGCGTGGTCTGAAGGCGACACTGACGAGATCTAGACGGTCGTTGGCAGTTGTCGCCTGGCTGGCGGCTTCCTTAGGCGCATCACCTCACGGACTCGCCGCAGGGCCTCAGCAAGCCACCCCGCCACCCCTGCCTCCCGACACCGTCAATCAGGCGGGTTTGTGGTGGGGTCTCAACACCATCGGCACGCAAGGTGCGACGAAGCCATTTCGTTTCTCCCTGTGCGAAGGGCGCTATCTCGCAGCCGACGAAGTTTCTCGTCCCTGCTACCCCTCGCGCGCGCGGACGGTGGGCTTCGGCCACGATGCACCGTTTGTCTTTTCCCCAGGACACAACACTTTCCTCCCGCCTGGTCTCAGCATCGACGGAAACGGAATCCTGAAGGGAGACGATGCCGAGCTTCTCGCCAACCTGGACGTTCCGATGTGCGTGCGGCAGCTACATGTCGAACAGTGCAGGACGATCCATCTGCGCAACGACTCGAAGCCCATACTGATCGAGCAACGCCCGATCGCCGAGGCGATCGACAACGGCTCAGGCTCACCCAAGAAAGGCAAGGGCATGCGCCCCCTCGCCGTCGTCCTCGGCCTGGGCGCGGCCGCCGTTGCCGTCGGCGCGGCGTCTCAGCTGGCCACGGTCGAGGACGCCAGCACCAGTGACGGCTGTCCCAGCTTCAGCGAGATCTGTGGCGGCGGTGCCAGCGGCGCCTGCGGAGGCATCCCGTCGACCTGCGGCTGCGCCGGCGCCAGGGACCTGGGGATCGTGACGCAGAGCGTCGTCAACGCGAGCGGCGGGCGCTGCAGCGCAGGCAGCCGCAACTGCAGCTGCAACTAGTCCGGACCAAGCCGATGCGCCCAATGCGAGCGGCGGGACTTCTACTGCTGATCCTGCCCGCCGCCGCACGCGCGGGTGAGATCTCGGGGACGATAGTCGATCCTCAGCACCAGCTCGTCGTGGGGGCCCGCGTCTCGCTCGCTTGCGCAGGCGAGACGCGGGTCGCGACGACCGACGCCGCGGGCAAGTTCCGCCTGGAAGCTCGGGCCCCGGCCCTTGCCTGCGTCGTCGCCGCCGAGTATCCAGGTCTCGGGCGCGTGAGCCGCCCCGTCGGCGAAGGAACACTCGTCCTCACGATCGAGCTTCCCTTGGCGCGCTTGCGCGAGTCGCTGCTGGTCGAGTCGGAGCCGCGGCTCGAGCGGGGCGGCCTCGGCAGCGCCTCTTTCACCGGCGACGCTTTGCGACGGATCTCGAGCGACACCGCAGACCTCGTCCGCCATGCCCGCGAGGCGGCAGGCTCCAGCTTCGGTCCCGCCGCGATCTACGTCGATGGTCAGGCGAGCACGGTCCTGCCCCCGGCCACGGCTATCGAAAGCCTGACCGTCAACCAGGACCCCCTGTCCGTCGAGCGCGCGGATGGAAATCGCACGCAGGTCGACATCACCACCCGCACGCCGGAACCAGCCGTCCGCTTCGGCCTCGGGGCACCGTCTGTCTTCACGGCCGGAGGGGACAGCCGCCTGGGGCAGGACACGGCTACGAGCTCGCGTGGTGTGACAGGCTCCCTCTCCGGCCGACTGCCGGCGCTTCCGCTCACGTTCTCCCTGTCCTTCACCCTCAACGAGCGCGTCGAGCAGGTGCCGATCGAGGCCGTCACCCTCGACGGGCGTTCCGCGGACGAGACCGGCGACCAGCCGACGGCGAACAGGGCTGGCACGCTCGCGCTGAGTGTCCACTACTCGCGGCCACGAGCTCTGGACGTTGGTGTCGCGTTCCACGAGCAGCGGTTCCGGGTGAGCAACGCCGGCATCGGAGGGTTGACGCTGCCCAGCGCGGGATGGGACGAATCGAGGATCCAGCGGCAGGGACGCGTGACCCTGAAGCGGACGACGCCCGGCCACGTGTACCGCAGTGGATTCCTGCTGACCCACGGGCAGGCCAGCCGAAGCGCGACGAGCTCAGAGACCAGCCTCTCAGTGCTGGGCAGCTTCGTCAGCGGTGGTGCCCCGTTCGCGGCGAGCGACGCGAGTCACACGATCTGGACCTGGAACAACGTAGCCGAATCACGCGGCAGCCGTCCCCTGACTCTCGGACTCACGCTATCGGGCGATGCGCGGTCGACGCAGCGGCGGCCCAATCCGAACGGCACGTTGGTCTTCCCGGATCTTGCAGGCTATGCCGCCGCGCAAAACGGTGCGCCGACGGGCACGTGGTTCGGCTGGCGCGGAGAGGGCCTGGTGTCGCGACGGACGATCGCCGTGGCCCCCTTCGTGCAAAAGGCGATCCTGCGATCCGACGCAATGACCCTCGTGGCCGGCCTCCGCGGCGACTACCAGAAGGACGGCGGCCTGCACTGGTCCCCTCGCCTCTCCGCAGTGCTTCGCCGCTCGCCCTTCGTCTGGCGCGCGTCGGGTGGGCTCTTCGTCCACAACCTCGACAATGCCGTTCTGCTCTCGGCCGCGGAGAGGGACGAGCACCACCTGACACAGCTTCTCGCGCCGAACGTGAGCGGGCCTCCGCAGGACGGGGCGACGTCGGTGCCGGTCACGGTGCGGATGATCACCCCGCTCGACGCCTCCTCGGACTGGATCTTCAGGGTTTCCGGCGAGCGCACGCGAGGAGGGCTAACGGCAGGGCTCGAGTACTCCTGGATGGGGAGCTCCCACCGGCTCGGCTCGCGCCGCGTTCCGGAGCTTGGCGAGTGGACGGACTTGCTCGAGTCGAACCGCCGACAGGAGCAGCACGAGGCGCACGCGCGCCTGGGATACTCCGCTCCAAACGGCGAGGATGGCGTGGTCGCTCACTACACTTGGACCCAGGCTCACGACGACGGCGACGGACCATTCTCGTATCGCTCGGCCGACGACGATCGGCGTGCGGACTGGGCGCGCAGCGCGGGGCTCGCCCCGCACGCGGTGTCCGTCGTGGGTAACGTCAACCTGGGCAGGCTCGCCGTCTCCGCGGTTGCGACCTGGCGCTCATCCGCCCCTTACGACGTGACGTCCACGGGGGACGCGGCCGGCGACGGGCTCTACGACGATCGTGCGGGACGGCGGCGCAACAGCGGCCGGGGCGCGAGCTACGGCTCGCTATCCATCTACGCCAATCGCCGCGTGATGCTGCCTTGGTTCGGCGGCAAACGCCAGCCGGTGGACATGCTGCTGCGCGCGGAGAACGTCCTCGACCGCACGAACTACGCAGCCTACGGCTCGGTGCTGGACACCCCGACGTTCGGGAGGCCGCTTGCGGCCATGCCGGGCCGCTCGCTCCAGATCGGACTCCGCCTCGGCGGGCCCTAGCTCGGACGCGATGACCGCCGCTGCCGTCGGGATGGACCCACATTCAGCTGCTCCCTATACTGATCGCCGTGGCCTTTCGCGATCGCCTGATCGCCACCATCCGTGCGGCTCGCGCGGCACTCGAATCCCCCGGCGTACTGGTGGTCGGCTCCGAGGTTCCGAACCTGCTGGAGCATGGCGCGGCCGCGACCCTGGTCGTGTCGCAGGACCTCGGCATCGGCGTGCCCGTCGATCGCCACGCGGCACTGAAGCAGAGACTGGGCGATCTTCACGCGTTCGAGCCCTCGGCTGACGAGCCGTCGGTGTGGACGCCACGCGCTCCCGAGCTTCTGGAGCTGAACTTCGTCGGCATGGACCCGTCGCAGGATCCCGCGGAGGCATACGTTTTCCTCACCCTGCTGGCCCCGAGGCCCGGCATGCCGGACCCGCTGCCGCGCCGGGCCGAACTGGCCGGCCTGCTCCGCCGCTTCGAGGCCAGCGAGACGGAGGCCCCATGACCGCGGTGCAGGAGCGCCGCCTGCGCGAGCTGCGCTCCCGGGTGCTCGTGCGCGCCTTCGATTACCGTCAGCGCCGCCACGCGCGGGGTGTCTGGTTTCGGCTGCGACGGGTGCTGACGTTCGCGCGGGAAGCCTACGCTCTGCCTCCCGACGAGGCGAAGCAGCTGCTTGCGGAAGGCCACCGACCCGAGCCGGTCGCGCAGGAGCTCGAGCCGCCGCGCGTCATCCTCTTCGTCCCCGCCGCGCGCGTGGCGAGGATCACCTCGGCACGCCGCCTGGACGTGCGCTTGAGCGCCGAGATGCTCTCAGCCGAGTGCCTGGCGCTCGTGCCGTTCGAGACAGGAGACAGGGAGTGAGCCTGGCGTCGGGAGCTTCCCGCAACCGACGAGGCTCGTGCCGGTAGCGACAGCCGCCCGAGGCCGAGTCGCTCGCCGGCGGCCAGCCAGCCGGCATGGCCGTTGCGTCGTCGCGGTGGGACGGCCGCTGCAGCGAGCCCTTCAGAAGCGTGCGGCGCCGGTGACGT
>CAZVOI010001143.1:0-7706 GCA_964628275.1 uncultured Acidobacteriota bacterium
GTTTCATTCACCGCATCTCGCCGGTAACCGGCGCAACGGAGGATCACATGAAGGTTCGGCTGAGCCTGGCTCTCGCGCTGCTCGGCGCCTGGAGCACGGGCGCCCAGGACGCCGCGCTGCGGATCGGCGTGAGCAACGCCCTGGACACGGCTCGAAAGGGCGAGATCGTGGAGCTCGAGGGCGGAGCGCTCGGGCGCTTCAAGGGCGACGAGCTCCAGAAGCTGCACGTCTTCGACCTCGAGACCTCCGCCGATCTGCTCGCCCAAGCCGTCGACTCCGACGGCGATCTGGCTTCCGACCGATTGGTGTTCGCGGCCGACTTCGACCCGCGTCAGACGCGCAGCTTCGTGATCCGGCTCGGCGAACGCCGCGCACCGACGCTGAAGGACTTCCGGGTCCACGGCCGCTTCGTGCGCGAGCGCTTCGACGACTTCGCCTGGGAGAACGACAAGGTCGCGTTCCGCATCTACGGCGAAGCGCTCGAGACCTGGCAGAAGGAGCCGCTCACCAGCAGCGCCGTGGACGTCTGGCAGAAGAAGACGCGCCGGCTGGCGCAGGCCGAGTGGTACATGGTCGACGACTACCACAAGGACCACGGCGAGGGCGGCGACTTCTACCCGGCCGGAGCCAGCCGCGGCTGCGGTGGCACCGGGCTCTGGAAGGACGGACAGCTCGCGGTGTCGAAGAACTTCCGCGCCTCGCGTGTCTTCGCGAACGGCCCGCTCCGCCTCGTCTTCGAGGTGGACTATCCGGTCTGGCAGAGTCCCGGCGTGAAGGAGACGAAGCGCGTCACGCTGGACGCCGGCCAGAACCTGGCCCGCTTCGAGAGCCGCTACACGGTCGACGGGTCGAGCGGCCCCGTCGCCTGGGCCGCCGGGATTCGCAAGGCGGAAGGAGCCAGCCTGCGCATCGACCGGGAGCGCGGCTTCGCGCGAACCTGGGAACATCTCACGCGCTACGGCGAGAACGGCTGGCTGGGCTGCGCCGTGGTGATGGACCCGGCCCAGATCACCGAGACGGCCGAGGACAAGACCAGCCATCTGCTGGTCGCCCGTACGCCAGCGGGGACGCCCGCGACGCACTACGCGGGCTCCGGCTGGGACAGGAGCGGCGACTTCAAGGACGTCGCGGCTTGGGACGCCTACGTCGAGGACTTTGCGCGCCGGCTTCGCTCGCCACTCAAGATCGAAGTCGCGCGCTAACAGGTCAGCGCGAGGCAGCGAGCTCCGCGCGAATCGCCTCCGTCAGCTCGGCGGTCGAGGCGCGGCCGCCGAGATCCGGGGTACGGACACCGCCGGCGGCCAGGACGCGTTCGATCGCCGCGACCACGGCGCGGCCAGCTTCGGCCTCGCCCAGGTGCTCGAGCATCATCGCGCCGGCCCAGATCGCGCCGATCGGGTTGGCGATGCCGCGGCCGGCGATGTCGGGCGCGGAGCCGTGGATCGGCTCGAACATCGACGGGTGGCGGCGCTCCGGGTTGATGTTGGCGCCCGGCGCCAGGCCGAGGCTGCCCGAGATCGCGGCGCCCAGGTCGGTCAAGATGTCGCCGAACAGGTTCGAGGCGACGATCACGTCGAGGCTCTCCGGTTTCGTCACCATCCGCGCCGCCAAGGCGTCGACGTGGTAACGCGACATCGCCACCTGCGGGTATTCCTTGGCGACGCCGGCGACGACCTCGTCCCACAGCACCATCGAGTAGCGCAGCGCGTTCGACTTGGTCGCGCTGGCGAGCCGGCGCCGTGGACGCTTGGCGGCGATCTCGAAGGCGTAGCGGACGATCCGCTCGATGCCCTTGCGCGTGAACACTGACGTCTCCTTGGCGACTTCTTCGAGGCTGCCCTTGTGAGCGATCGTGCCGATGCCGGAGTACTCGCCTTCCGAGTTCTCGCGCACGCACAGCATGTCGACGTCGGCGGCGGTTCGTCCCGCCAGTGGGCATGTCACGCCCGGCATCAGCCGCATCGGTCGCAGGTTCACGTACTGGTCGAAGCGCTGGCGGATCGGTAGGATCAGCTCCCAGATCGAGACGTGATCGGGCACGCTTGGCGCGCCCACGGCGCCGAAGTAGATCGCCTCGAAGATCTCGAGCTGTTTCAGGCCCTCGCCGTCGAGCATCTTGCCGTGGCGGAGGTAGTGCTCGCAGCCCCAGGGAAACTGGCTCTTGTCGAGCACGAACCCGAAGCGGCTGGCGGCCGCGTCGAGCACGGCCAGACCCGCCGGGATCACTTCGCGGCCGATCCCGTCGCCCGGGATCACCGCGATCGCGTGGTGACGCGTCACATCCCCGGCGGCGTGAAGCGGCCGTCCTGAGCGGTCCAGCCGCCATCGACGAAAAGTATCGTGCCGGTGACGTAGCTGGCGGCGTCCGAAAGCAGGAACACCGTGGGCCAGGCCATCTCGTCAGGCGTGGCCCAGCGCTTCAGGATGCTCTTGTCGGCGTAGGCGTCATACCACGCCTTGTCCGCCTTGATCGGCGCGGTCAGCGGCGTGTCCACGACGCCGGGCCCGAGCGCGTTGACGCGCACGCCCTTGCCCCCGAACTCGCTGGCGGCGGTGCGTACCATCTGCACGATGCCGGCCTTGGTCATCGCGTAGACGCCTTGGCCTGGCTCGACCGTGAGCGAACGGATCGAGGAGACGAGAACGATCGAGCCCTTGCCCGCGACGGTCATGATGCGACCCGCCGCGCGCAGCACGTTGAAGTTGCCGCGCAGGTTGATCGCGACCACACGGTCGAATTCCTCCTCGGAGTAGTTGAGCAGTGTCTTGCGCACGTTGATGCTCGGTGTGCAGACGCACGCGTCGAGCCGGCCGTGCTTCTGGACGAGGCCGTCGAGGCAGGCTTGCGTCGCGGCGCCGTCACGGATGTCGAGCGCCACACCGGTGGCGCCCCCGATCGCCTTGGCGACGGCCTCGGCCTTGCCATCGTCGAGGTCGAGGCAGATCACGTTCGCGCCTTGGGCGGCGGCGGCCTTGGCGATCGCTTCGCCGATGCCCGAGCCCGCGCCGATCACGGCGGCGACGCGGCCGTCGAGCCGAAACGGGTTCGAGCTCAACCGCGAACACCCTTGTCGGTGATCTCGAGACCTTTGTCGATGATCGCGAACGCCTCGCGCAGCTCGGCCTCGTTGATGCACAGCGGCGGGTTGGTGAAGAAGTTGCTCCAGCGCACGAAGGTGTAGAGGCCCTGCTCGCGGAAGAAGCGGCCGAGGGCCGCCATCTCGTCGGAGGTGCTGTTGTAGGGCGCCATCGGCTCGAACGTCTTGGGGTCGCGCACGATGTCGAAGATTCCGAACAGGCCGATGTTGCGCGTGGTTCCAACCGAAGGGTGCTTCTTCTCCATTTCGAGCATCAGCGTGCGCAGCAGCACGCCCATCTTCCGGGCGTTGTCGATCAGCTTGTCTTCCTCGTAAACGGCGATCGTGGCGAGCGCAGCCGCGCAGCCGAGCGGGTGCGAGTTGTAGGTGAGGCCGCCGTAGAAGACCTTGTCCTGGAAATGCCTGGCGATGTGCGAGCGCATGCCGACCGCGCCGAGCTGGACGTACGCCGAGGTCAGCCCCTTGGCCATGCAGATCAGGTCCGGCACCACGTTCCAGTGGTCGATCGCGAACCAGCGGCCGGTGCGGCCGAAGCCGGCCATCACCTCGTCGGCGATCAGCAGGATCCCGTGCTTGTCGCAGATCGCGCGCAGCCCCTGCATGTAGCCGTCGGGCGGGATCAGAATGCCGTTCGTGCCGACCACGCTCTCCACCAGGATCGCGGCGATCGTCTGCGCGCCTTCGAAGCGAATCACGTCCTCGGTCGCGGCCAGCGTGTCGGCTACCGGCTCGGGATCCTTCTTGCCCCACTTGTGGAAGTCCGGGATGCGCACCACCCCGGGGATGCCCGGCTCCGCGGCCCAACGCCGTGGATCGCCGGTGGCCTGGAGCGCGCCGGCGGTGCCGCCGTGGTACGAGCGGTAGCGCACCAGGATCTTGTGCTTGCCGGTAAAGAGCCGCGCGATCCGGATCGCGTTCTCGTTGGCTTCGGCGCCACCGTTGGTGAAGAAGAAGGTGTCGATGTCGCCGGGCGTGATCTCGGCGAGCTTCGCGCCCAGCCGCGCCCGCGGCTCGGTGGCCATGAATGGGTTCGCGTAGCAGAGCGTCTTGGCCTGCGCGTGGATCGCGGCGATGACGCGCTCGTCACCATGGCCGATGTTGGTGCACATCAACTGGCTGTTCATGTCGATGAAGCGCTTGCCCTCGGGCGTCCAGAAATGAATGCCCTTGGCGCGCGCCACCGGGATCGGGTCGACCTTCGACTGAGCCGACCATTCGTAGAGCGTGTGCTTCTTGGTGAGCGCGACGATTTCTTCGCCCGTCAGCTTCTTCTCGAGCGCGGCAGTGCTCATATCGACCTCGCAGGTATTCCGGAACTCAGGGCCGACAACGATATCAAGCCTTCGGCAGTCTTGCGGCCGGCTCAACCAGCGGCTTCGGCCTCGGCGAGGGCGCGGTCCAGGAGGCCGCTCACCCCGAGTGACGCGGCCATCTCCCGAAGGTAGCGCGTGTCCAGTCGTCCGCGCTGCACCCGAAGCACGCCTGCGACATCGCGCCACTGCCGTTCGGACACCTCGCCCCCGGCGCGATACCAGTCGAGCTTGGCCAGGACCGTGTCTTCCGCAGAAGCGATGAAGGCCGTGCGCTCGGGCGCCGTGGCGATCACACGGGCGGCTCGCCTCTCGAGCTGGGCGGCGTCGAAGGCCCGGCCCTTGGGGATGAAGACGTCCACCGCTTCGTCAAGGTAGAAAGCCCCGCGCAGCTCGCGTGCCAGCCTTTCGACCTGGTCGAGCTCGAGCTCGGCGACGATGTCGGCGTCGACGCTGGCGCGGAACACGCCGTGAACCGAGCTGGCCAGTGAGCCTCCGATGACATATCGGACGCCGAGGCTTTCCAGGGCCTCGACGACCAGGAGCGTGACGGCCAGGGGTTCGGCGAGCGTCATTCCTCGTCCGTCGGCGGGCCGTAAGCGGCGCGCGCCAGTTCGGGTCCCAGCATCAAGTCGGCCAAGCGGCGCCGCAGCCCGCGCTCCGTCGCGTCCGGGTGGCGGGCGCGCAGGCCGGCGAGCGCCAGCACCCGCAGGCCTTGATTGAGCTGGTCGGCGAGCTGGAGCTTCCGCCAGGCGGGCGCACGCCGCATCAGCTCGATCAGGACGCGGTCGGCCGCCGGATCGGTGTCGGTCAGCGAGCCGTGCTTCACGGCTCGAATCGTATGGCCTTCGAGGCGCTATGCAAGCCCGCTGACCGTGGGGCGTTCCTGCCTACGGAGGCCGGCGTCTACCGGGTCGTGAGTTGCCGAACGCGCCCGCGAGGCCAATGCTATGGTCAGGCGGTGCCGCCTCTCAACGGCGTGATGATGCAGTTCTTCCACTGGTACACGCCGAGCGACGGCTCGCTATGGCGGGAAGTGGCGTCGCGTGCGCCGGAACTCGCGGCAAGAGGCATCACCGCGCTCTGGCTGCCGCCTGCGTACAAGGGCACGAGCGGCGCGAACGACGTCGGCTACGGCGTCTACGACATGTACGACCTCGGCGAGTTCGATCAGAAGGGCTCGGTTCGGACGAAATACGGCACGCGCGACGAGTACCTCGAAGCGGTGCGTGCCGCACGCCGTGCGGGCCTTCAGGTCTACGCCGACGTGGTGCTGAACCACCGCATGGGCGGGGACGCCGCGGAGCAGACGCGGGCGACGCCCTTCTCGCAAGGCGACCGATTGAATCCGCTGGGCCCGATCCAGGACATCCGGAGCTACACGCGCTTCCGCTTTCCGGGCCGTGCCGGGAGGTACTCGGCTTTCGAGTGGGGTCACCGCCACTTCGATGCTATGGACTACGACGAGCTCCACCCGGAAGCCAGGAACATGGTGTATCTCCTCGAAGGCAAGACGTTCGACGACCAGGTCGCGCTCGAGATGGGGAGCTACGCGTTCCTGATGGGCTGCGACCTCGATTTCCAGAATGAGGAGGTTCAACGCGAGGTGATCGCCTGGGGGAAGTGGACGCTGGACACGACCGGCGTCGACGGGTTTCGGCTCGACGCCGTCAAGCACATCGCCGCCTGGTTCTTCCCGAAGTGGATCGACGCGATGCAGCAGCACGCCGGCCGCGAGCTGTTCGTGGTCGGCGAGTACTGGACGCCCGATCTCGGCGCGCTGCACTGGTATCTCGACCGGCTGGGCGGGAGGCTGAGCGTCTTCGGCGTGCCGCTCCACTACGCCTTTCACGGCGCCAGCCGCGCCGGCGGGAGCTACGACATGCGGCGCATCGTCGAGGACACGCTGCTGCAGTTACGCAACGATCATGTGGTCAGCTTCGTGGACAACCACGACTCGCAACCTCTGCAAGCGCTCGAGTCCCCGGTCGAACCCTGGTTCAAACCGCTCGCATACGCGATCATCCTGCTCCGCGAGGAGGGCTATCCGTGCGTCTTCTACCCGGATTACTACGGCGCCGAGTACGAGGACGTCGGCCGCGACGGTGAAAGCCACTCGGTCCAGATGCCATCACACCGCTTCCTGATCGACCAGTTCCTCCACGCGCGCCAGCGCTACGCGTGGGGACCTCAGTACAACTATCTCGACGACGCGAATCGGATCGGCTGGACGCGCCTCGGCGACGAGCAACACCCGAAGGCGATGGCGGTGCTGATGAGCGACGGGCCGGCTGGCTCGAAGTGGATGGAGGTCGGCAAGCCGCAGGCGCGCTTCGTCGACTCGACCGATCACGTGAAGCAGCCGGTCGTCACCAACGAGCACGGCTGGGGCGAGTTCCGCTGCAACGGCGGCTCGGTGTCGGTGTGGATCCAGGAGTGAGCGCGCGTCTTCGAGCGCTCTGCTTCAGAACGTACGGATCGCCTTCACCTGATCGGCAGACAGCTTCTGGATCATCGCGACCAGCAGCTTCACCAGGTTGTCGTAATCGGCGCGGTCGATCACGCCCGACTGGCTGTGGCCGTAGCGGGTGGGTACGCCAAGGTTGATCGCCGGGATTCCGGTCGCGCCCCTTTGCAGCACGGACGCATCCTCGCCGTAGCCCGAGACCGACTCGAACTGCGTCGGGATCCCGGCGTCCTTCGCCACCTTGAGGAGCCACTCGACGAAGTTGTTGTTGGGGATCATGCTGGCGTCGAAGACGAAGATCGACGGGCCCTTGCCGAGCGCCTCCTGCGAGAGCTTGGGCGAGGTCAGCAGCGGGAAGTCGCTCGCGATGCCGATCTCCAGGTTGATCACGATGTCGGGATGCGTGCTCGCCTCGACGACGCTCGCGCCGCGCAGGCCGATCTCTTCTTGCACCGTGGCCGCGACCTCGATCGTGTTGGGATGCGGCAGATTCTTGAGCTGGCGCAGCGCCTCGGTGGCGGCGGCGAGGCCGACTCGGTCGTCCCACGCCTTGGCAAGATAACGGCTGGTTCCGTTCAGGATCTCGAACTCGGTCCGATACGTCACCGGCAGGCCCGGCCGCACGCCCATCTTCTCGGCCTCTTCGCGCGTCCTGGCGCCGATGTCGAGGAACATGTCCGAGAGCGCCACCATCCGGGTGCGTTCTTCCGGCGGGACGATGTGCGTCGACTTGAAGCCGGTGTAGCCCACCACCGGGCCGCGCGCGGTCATGATCGTGTAGCGCTGCGTGAGCACGCTCTGGTCGATGTAGCCGCCGAGCGGATTCATGTA
>CAZVOI010001144.1:0-5099 GCA_964628275.1 uncultured Acidobacteriota bacterium
GATGCTGGGCTCGATCGTCGCGGTCCTGGCTACGAAGAATCTGTGGCCGGCGCTGTGGCGGACGCTGCTCGCATACGCCTTCGCAGCCCGCGGCCCGGTCGCGCTCCTGATGCTCTTCGCCATTCTCGGGAACTGGGGCACTCACTACGACGTGCCGCCGCCCAACTTCCCGGATACCTACTCGCCGCTCGTGAAGTGGGTGCTGATCGGCCTGCTGCCCCAGATGACGATCTGGATCTACCTGACCGTGGTGGGTGGCTTGCTGGCGGGCGGCATCGCCGGCGCGATCGCGCGCAAGAAGGCCTAGACCGGGTCTCAGGCCCGGCGGAAGCCGGCGCCCGAGCGCGCGAAGCCGGCTGCGACGAGATGTGGGGCCAGCAGGCTGCGACCGAGCGGCACGCCATCGGCGCTGGTCTCGCCGAAGAAGCTGCGGCCCGAGCGGGCGGCCCACTCGGCCAGGCCCAGCGCGATGGCCCCGGCTGTCCCCGAACGGGCCGGCTCTTCGTCCGGGAGAAAAGTGACGAGGTCGCGCTCGCCGCGGCCAAGGTAGGCCACGAGCTCGCCGGCTCTCACGAACACGTGCGCGCCAGCGGCGCGCTGGAGCCGCGCCTCGCTCGACGCAGGCCAGGGCAACGCGGCGCCGTACGGGTTGGCGGGATCGGCGGCGGCCAGAACGACCGCGGCCGAGCCCGCCGCGGCTTCGCGCAACGTACGCAGTCGGTCGAGAGCGCCAACGTGAGCGAACTGCGACCCGCCCAGCCCACGGACGAAGTAACCGCGACGGATCCGGCCCGCTTCCTCGAGGGCCGCCAGCACCGGGTACACGGCCGAGAAGCCGCCGGCTAGTCCTTCCGCCGCCACGGCGTCGCGGGTGAGGACGCCGTGGCGAGCCAGCAGTTGCTCGGCCCTGGCGGTGGCGCGCTCCGTCGCCGTGGTCTTGGCCAAGGCAAGCAGCGACCATCGGCCGGCGGCGCTGGGCGGTGCGGTGCGGCGCGAGCGAAGCGGCGCGAGGCTGCGGAAGCGACGCTCGCGGCTGTGGCTCGCGCGCGTGCGCAAGAAAGCGCGCAGCGCCCCAGGCGTGTCGTTCGTGACTTCGCCTGACCAAACCAGGTCCCAAAGCGCGTCGAGCGTGGCCCGTTCCAGGCCGCCTTCGCCGGCCTCGTGGATGCTGTCGAAGAAGCTCGCCCCTTGTTGCGCGAGGTGGCCGCGGATCTTCTGGTGAAGCTCTTCGCCCGGCGCTTCCGGGCGGACTTCGTGAAGCAGCGGCAAGTCTTCGGCCAGATACAGACCGACGCGCCCGTCGCGCTCGCCGAGCGCTCCCAGGCCCGCCCATACCACCTCGCCGGCGGCGCAGAGCTGGTCGAGATCGCCCGAACGGTAACCCGGCAGACGCGCGGGCAGGACGTCGACCTCGAGGATCGAGGCGGGGATCGCCACAGCCTGGAGTTGCTCGATGACGTCGAGCAGCGCGTCGGCCCCGTTGCGCGAGGCAGACGGCGACGCCGAAACGCCTTGCCAATCCGCAAGCAGCCGCGCCAGTGCCGCTGGCTCCGCCGGCTCTACCTGTTTCCGAAGCACGGCGAGGGAGCGCCTGCGGATTGTCGCGAGCACGTCCGGATCGCACCACTCGCGGCCGCGGCCGCCGGGGCGGAACTCGCCCTCGAGCACCCGGCCCGCCGCGGCGAGGCGCCGCAGGACCGATAAGACCGCGCCTTCACCAAGGGCATAGCGGCGCGCGACTTCCTCCGAGCGAAACGGCGCATGGTTGCGGGCGTAGCGGGCGACGATCCCCTCGAGGGCGAGCGCGACGGGCGTGAGAAAGGCTTGCGGCAAACCCGGCGGCGCCGGCAGGCCCAGGCCGTCGCGAAAGCGGCCCGCGTCCTCGGCTGCGGCGAAGCGCGTTTCGCCTGTGATCGTGAAACGAACGGCACGACGCTCGTCCTCGAGACTCGCGAGCCAGGCGTGAGCGCCGCCGGGTGGATCGCAGCGCGCCGCGATCTCGCCCTCCGTCAAGTCGCCCAGGCGCAGCAGCAGGTCATGCAGACGATCGGCACCGTGCGCCTGCGACGCCTCTGTGAGGGCCTGCAGCGCCAGCTCCGTCTCGGCCAGCGCGTCCTGGTCGAGAAGCTCGCGAAGCTCGGCCTCGCCCAGCAGCTCGCGCAACTGGCCCTGGTCTACGGCCAGCGCCTGTGCCCGACGTTCGGCCAGCGGCGCGTCGCCGTCGTACAGGTAGTTGGCCACGTAGCCGAACAGCAGCGAGGCCGAGAACGGCGAAGGCGCCTGCGTGTCGACCGTGACGAGTCGCACCTCGCGGCGTGACACGCGACCGGCCAGCTCAACGAGCGCGGGCAGATCGAAGACGTCCTGCAAGCACTCGCGGTACGCCTCGAGGATGATGGGGAAGGAGCCGTAGCCCGAAGCCACGGCCAGCAGGTCGTGGGCCCGCTTGCGTTGCATCCACAGCGGCGTGCGCTGGCCGGGCCGGCGACGCGGCAAGAGCAGCGCGCGGGCGGCGGCTTCTCGGAAGTGGGCGGCGAAGAGAGCGCTGCCGCCAAGCGCTGCGACAACCAGGCCTTCGATCTCCTCCGGCGCGGGGAGCAGGGCCGCAGCATCGGGTGGGTGCTCGCGATCGGGAAGGCGCAGCACGATCCCGTCGTCGCTCCAGATCGTGTCCAGCTCGCCTTCGCCGAGCGCGCGCAGGCGGGCCTCGATCGCGAGCGCCCAGGGCGCATGGACCCGGCCGCCGAAGGGCGACAACAGGCAAAGCCGCCAATCCCCCATCTCGTCGCGAGTGCGCTCGAGGACGATGGTCCGGTCGTCGGGCACTTTGCCCGTGGCGTCTTCTTGATCGCGCAGATAGGCGAGCAAGTTGTCCGCGGCCAGCGCGTCGAGATCGTGCTCGGCCACGAGCCGAGCCGCGGCCTTCGCGGGCGGCGTGGCGAGCAGCTCGCGGGTCAGCTTCCCGATCGCGAGGCCCAGGTCCACGGGTCGCGAGGTGCGATCGCCGCGCCAGAAGGGCATCTTCCCGGGCAGGCCCGGCGCTGGCAAAACGAGGACGCGGTCACGCGTGATCTCCGCAATCCTCCAACTCGAGGCCCCCAGCACGAACACGTCGCCAACCGCGCTCTCGAAGACCATCTCCTCGTCCAACTCGCCCACGCGTCGGGCGCTGCGGCTCTCCTCGTCGGCCAGAAACACTCCGTAGAGACCACGATCGGGGATCGTGCCGGCGTTGGCGATGACGAGGCGCTTGACGCCGTCGCGGGCGCGGGCGGTGCCGCGCAGGCGGTCCCAGGTGACGCGGGGGCGCAGCTCGGCGAACTCGTCGGATGGGTAACGTCCCGAGAGCATGTCGAGGACGCCGTCGAACTGCGCCCGCGGCAATCTCGAGAACGAGGCCGCACGGCGGACCAGGGCGAAGAGCTCATCGACCTTGCGTTCGGCCATCGACACGATGGCCACGAGTTGCTGCGCGAGCACGTCGAGCGGGTTCACAGGCGCGCGCGTCGCTTCGACCTCGCCCGCCTTCATCGCCCGCGTGATCGCTGCTGTCGCGAGCAGGTCGCCGCGGTACTTGGGGAAGATGATGCCGCGCGAAACCGCGCCGGCCTGGTGGCTGGCCCGGCCGATGCGCTGGATGCCGCTCGCGACCGAAGGCGGTGTCTCGATCTGCACTACCAGGTCAACGGCGCCCATGTCGATGCCGAGCTCCAGAGACGACGTCGCGACCATCGCGCGCAGCCGCCCCGACTTGAGCTCGTCCTCGATGAAGACGCGTTCCTCGCGTGCGATCGAACCGTGGTGGGCCCGCACCAGGAGCTCGCCCGCGAGCTCGTTGAGCGCGCCGGCGAGTCGCTCGGCGAGACGCCGGCTGTTCACGAACACGATCGTCGAGCGGTGCGCACGGATCAGTTCGAGAAGCCGGGGGTGGATGGCCGGCCAGATCGAGCGGCGCTTGACCCGGCTTGCGTCGCCTTCGGGAATCTCGAGTGGTGGCTGCTGGAAGGGATCCGCCTCGAGGCCTTCCCCCAGCCGGGACATGTCCTCGACCGGGACCTCGACCTTGAGCTCGAAGAGCTTCTTCGTGCGCGCGTCCACGATGCGCACCCTGCGGCCGCCGCCGAGATAGCGCGCCACCTCTTCGAGCGGCCGCTGCGTGGCCGAGAGACCGAGGCGCTGCAGAGGTCGTCCCGCGAGCTCGGCCAGGCGCTCGAGGCTGAGCGCGAGATGCGCGCCGCGTTTGGTGCCGACCAGCGCGTGGATCTCGTCGACGATCACGCACTCGACCGATGCGAGTATGCGACGTGCCTCTGAGGTGAGCACGAGGAACAGCGACTCCGGCGTCGTGATCAGGATGTCGGGCGGCTGCCGGGCGACCCGGGCGCGTTCCTTCGCTGGAGTGTCGCCGGTGCGGACGCTGAGCGTCGGCGCGTGGAAGGCAATGCCTCGCCGCTCGGCCACGCCCGCGATCCCGTGAAGCGGCGCTCGCAAGTTGCGTTCGACGTCCACCGCCAGCGCGCGCAGCGGCGAGATGTAAACGACCCGGCAACGGGCGTTCTTCGCCGGCGGAGCCGAGAACATCAGCCGGTCGAGCGCGCTCAGAAAGGCCGCGAGCGTCTTGCCCGAGCCGGTCGGGGCGAAGACCAGCGACGAGTGCCCGGCCAGGATCTCGGGCCAGCCGAGCGCCTGCGCGCGCGTCGGCCCAGCCGGAAACATTTCGGCGAACCACTCGCGCGTCGCTTCGTGCAGGCCTTCGGGGAGCGCAACTCGGGCCACCTCCGGATCATATCCGCGCCTTGCACGAGGCCCGGTCCGATTGCCCGGCGGCTCGTTTGCAAGACCCGGCATCGGATTCGCCTAGACTTACCGCGATGAAACGCGCCCTGTCGCTCCTGGTCGTCGCCCTGCTCGCTGTGCATGCCAGGGCGGCCACGGCGCCGACGCCGGAGTCGGTGCTGGGCCTGAAGCTCGGCGAAGATCGCACGCTCGCCGACTGGGAGCAGGCCCAGCGCTATTTCAAGGCGCTGGACGCGGCCTCGGATCGCGTCCGCGTCGACGACGTCGGGCGCACCACCGAGGGCCGGCCGTTTCTGATCGTG
>CAZVOI010001145.1:0-14740 GCA_964628275.1 uncultured Acidobacteriota bacterium
CGAACGCCTGTCGAACGGCGGCGCGGATGCGTTCCGAGAGGCGGGCTTGCAGGTCCAGGAGCATTGTCAGGATTGCGGGAGGGAACGGCGACGCAACGCAGCGATTATAGGCGGGCGGCTCGCCGCAGCTTCCGGACGCCACAGGTTTTTGCGAGGTTTAACGGTGGCTGCATACGCCTGCTGCTAGCATCTCATCCGTGAAGCTGCTGTTCGCCTTGTTGGTGCCGGCGCTGCTGGCCGCCGCTCCCCGTCACTTCGACGTCCAGGCAAGCTTCGTTCCGGCGGCGAAACCGGGTGGCCAAGCGGCCGTGGCCGTGCTCTTCACCCCGCTCGACCCGGACGTCCGAATCAATCAGGACCCGGCGCCACGCCTGAAGCTCTCCCTCGAGCAAGCCGTGCTTCTGCAGAAGCCGGCGGCCGCGCCGCCGGCAGTTCCGGTCGAGCCCGGAGTGGCACGCTATCTCGACACCGACACTCCGATCCGGTTTCCGATCGCCATGGCGCCCGGCGCGAGCAAGGGCAAGCAATCGGTGAAGGCCAGCGTCAGCTACTTCTACTGCTCGAAGACCGAGGGTTGGTGCCGCAAGGGCGCCAGCGAAATCGAGTTTCCGGTCGTGGTTCCTTAGTCGAGGACCCGCAAGACCATCCGCTCGCGGACCTTGGCGGCGGCCGGCTCGGTCCCGCGCTTGCCCGGCTGGAAGCGCCACAGTGGGACGACGCGAAGCACGCACAGCTCGTGTTCCCGGCTCAGTGGGGTGACCACTCGAGGTTGGTGCAGACGCCCATCCAGCCCAACCACGCCCTCGATCTCGACCTCGCCCTCGTGGCGGACCTTCTTGGCTGGGTCTTGGAAGACGGCGTCCGCCCAGAACAGCCGGGCCGGAGGCGTCGTGACGCGAAGGTCGGCGACCGGAGGGACTGAGGCCGCGGCGGACGCCTCGAAGGGCACGCGAAAGGCCTTGAGGTAGGCCTCGGGCGTCTTGAGCAACTGACTGAGAGCCGCCTCGAGCTCGCTGGCGGTGGCGCCGTGCTCGAACCCGGCGACACCGGCCACGAATCCGGAGACGTTCAACGCGATCTGGAACTGGTCGTCCTCGCACTTCTCCTCGTGCGCCCCGTGCCGAGCCAGGCGCGGCCGGCCCAGCGTCTCGAGTTCCAGCGCCGCTGTTCCCTTGTCGAAACTGGCCGCCTTCACCTCGACGACCACGTCGCAGCCGCCGCGGGCCGAAGCCAGCTCCGTCCGCTTCAGATTGATGGTCTTGGCGTCGCCACGGTGGCGCAGGATCAGCGTCTTGCCGACGAAGCTGCGCACGACTTCCTGGGTCGCGGTAGACGCCGAGGGCTTGCGCGGAGCGGCAGACTTGCAGGCCGGGGCGCCGCTCAACGCAACCGCCGCCGCCAGGGCCAGGACTCGCTTGGCTGCCATGTGCTCCTCCTCGATACCGGTGGGGCAGGCTAGAGCACGCCGGCCCTGGCAGGTGTGACGGGGCCCACGTCGTGGCGTCAGGCGCCGCGGTTCGTGCGTTCGTACTCTTCGGGCGCGTTCACATTGACGAACAGGAACCGTGGGTCGCCCAGCCGCGTGAGCGCCTCGCCCTCGATTGTCCGCACGTGGACGTCGGTCCAAAAGCTCGTCATCTTCAGGTCGCCGCGCGCGATGGCGATGCGGATCGGCTTGCGGCAGGCGGCGCGATACAGCGCGCACAGCGGCTCGGGGCCGCTCGGCGAGATTGGTACGACGGCGTCCGAGCCGGGCCCGGCTTCGATCAGCGCTTGCAGCAAGGCCGGGGTGGCATGGGGAAGGTCGACGGCCAGCAACAGGCTCCTCTCGCGCGGCGCGGCGACGAGTGCCGAGAGGAGGCCGATCAGCGCGCTTCCGGGACCCGGAACGTCCACGACGATCGGCAGCCCCCGGTCGGCGTAGCGCGGCTCGGGGCCGCAAAGGATGCGAACGTCATCGGTCACCGAGCGCAAACGTGCGATCGCGTGGTCGAGCAGCGTCGCGCCGCCCCACGGCAAGAGCGCCTTGTCGCGGCTCATGCGCGTGCTGCGGCCGCCGGCCAGAACGAAGCCGGTGACCGAGGCGCTCAGGCTTTGGGCGCGCGACGCTTGAAGGACCACGTCACCTCGAAGGTCGAGGCGACGATGCCGTCGTCGGCGCGCGCCATCGATTTGGCCGTAAAAGTCACCGGCTCGTCCTGGGCGGCGGCGCGGTCCACGGCTTGCTTCATCGCCGCGAGATCGCTGAAGGTGTAGTGCGAGGGACCCACGATCCGCTTCGAGAACGCCGCCCGGATCTCGACCAGGATCAGCGCGACCGATTGGGGCGCCCCGGCGGCGAACAGCATCGCGGGCGCGCCGGTCGACATCTCCGCCGCCATGGCTTGGGCGGCGAAGTAGGTCGAGCCGAAGGGGTTCTGGGTGCGCCAGCCGCCGGGCAGCGAGACGACGCACTCCTGATGATCCACGCGCACCAGCCGCAGCCCCGCCGCCAGCGCCAGCGGGAGCTTGCCGAGCAGATACAGCCGGAAGCCCCACGGTTTCAGGAGCCGCAGCCGCAAGCGGTCGGCTTCAGCGCTGAACATCGCTCTTCGCCTGCGCGTGTCGCGAGCGGTGCAGCACGACCAGCGTGTACACGACGCGCTGGACCGCCGTCACGTTGGCCAGCACGGCGATGATCCAGAGCGCCGCCGACATGCGGTTGAAGAGCGCGCCCAGGATCAGCGCCACCAGCCGCTCCGGCCGTTCCAGGAAGCCCACCGTACAGCTCGCGATCAGGCTCTCGGCACGGGCGCGCGCGTACGACGTCATGAAGCTGCCAAAGGCCGCCACCCAGGCGAGAGCCATGTGCGGCGTGCTGTCGACGCGCGCGTACAGGATCATCAGGCCCAGGTACAGGATCATGTCGGAGAAGCGGTCCATTGTGGAGTCGAGGTAGGCGCCGAACTGGGTCTCGCGCCCGCGCAGCCGCGCGACGCGGCCGTCCATCATGTCGAACACGCTCGCCACCAGCGCCACCAGGCCGCCGATGCGGAGCGTGTTGGGCGAGAAGTAGTCGTGGCCCCCAGACATCGCGAAAAACGCGCACGCGACGCCGTTCAAGGCGAGCCCGGTGATGGTCAGCACGTTCGGGCTGATGTGCGCCACCGTGCGCACCAGCGCCGCGATCGGACGGGTGAAGGCTTCACCGACTTTTTCGCTGAGCACCGCCCCAAGCATAATGAGTTTCGTGGCCCTGACCGAAAAGCTCGACAGCCTTCCCAACCGGCCTGGCGTCTACCTCTTCAAGGGCGCCGACGGCCAGGTGATCTACGTCGGCAAGGCGCGCGTGCTGCGCGACCGCGTGCGGTCCTACTTCCAGGCGTCGCGGGCGTCCCTGCCTTTCGAGGTGCTCAAGACGCGCATGGTCGAGGAGATCGCTGATCTCGATCTCGTGGTCACGGACACCGAGATGGAGGCGCTGGCTCTCGAGAACAACCTGATCAAGCGCCACAAGCCGGCCTACAACGTGCGGCTGCGCGACGACAAGAACCATCCGTACCTGAAGCTGACTCTGGCCGAGGAATACCCGCGGCTCTACGTTGTGCGGCGTCCCGCCGAGGACGAGAACGCCTACGGCGGACCCTACATCCCCGCCAGCCTGGGTCGTAAGACCGCCAACGTGGTGCGCCGCGTGTTCGGAGTGCGCTCGTGCAAGGAGGAGCTGAACGGCCGCCGGCCGCGGCCTTGCCTGCAGTACCAGATCAAGCGCTGCATCGCGCCTTGCGTGGCCGAGCTGTGCTCGCTCGACCGCTATCGGCGCTCGTGCGACGCCGCGCGGCTCTTCCTGGAGGGCCGCAGCGACGAGGTGCTGGGCCGGCTTCGCGAGCAAATGCAGGGCGCGTCGGCCGCCGATCGCTTCGAGGAAGCGGCCAGCCTGCGCGACCAGGTCCGCGCCCTCGAGCGGATGGAGGCGCCGCAGAAGATCACAACCACCGACATCGAAGAGCGCGACCTGTTCGGCGCCTGCGTCGAGGGAGAGCGCGCCGCGTTGCAGGTCTTCTCGGTGCGCGACGGCAAGGTTGTCGCGCGCGAGGGCTACCTGGTGCCGCGGCTCACCGAGGCCGACGGCTTCCTGGCCTCGTCGATCCAGCAGTTCTACTCGGACGGCCGCTACGTGCCGCGCGAGTTGCTGATCGAGTCAGAGATTCCGGAGCGGGCGCTGCTCGAAGAGTGGCTTTCGACTCGGCGCGGCACGCAGGTGCGGATCCGCGTGCCGCAGCGCGGCGAGAAAGTCCGCTTGCTGGAGCTCGTTCAGAGGAACGCGCGGCTCGCCTTCGATCTGGAATGGAAGCACCCGCGCCAGCAGTCGCAGGAGATCCTGCGCGCGTTGCGCGACCTGCTGGACCTCGAGCTCCCGCCGCGCCGGATCGAGTGCTTCGACATCTCCAACATCTCGGGCTCCGACATCGTGGCCTCGATGGTCTCGTTCGAGGACGCCCGCCCCAAGAAGTCCGAGTATCGGAAGTTTCGGATCAAGAGTGTCTCGGGCGCGCCCGACGACTTCGCCTCGATGCGCGAGGTGATCGGCCGGCGCTACAAGCGCTTGCTCGAGGAAGGGAAGGACTTGCCCGACCTGGTGCTGGTCGACGGTGGCAAGGGCCAGCTGGGCGCGGCGGCGCAGGCTCTCGACGAGCTCGGGCTGGGCGACCAGCCGCTGGCGAGCCTGGCAAAGCGCGAGGAGCTGATCTTCGTTCGCGGCCAGAACGCGGCGATCGCGCTCGAGCACTCGTCGCCGGTGTTGCAGCTCGTCCAGCGCGTGCGCGACGAGGCGCACCGCTTCGCGATCGGCTTCCACCGCAAGACGCGTTCGGCGCGCACGCTGCGCTCGGAGCTGGACGACGTGCCCGGCATCGGTCCGACCAAGCGGCGGCTGCTGCTCTCTCGCTTCGGCTCGGTCCGCGGCGTGCGCGGCGCGAGCCAAGCGGAGCTCGAAATGGTGGTCGGCAAGGCCACGGCGACGCGGCTGCGCGCTCACTTCGACGGGCGGGGTCGCACGACCGCGTGATACCATCCCGGCCCTTCTGGGAGGGTCGTTGACCGAGATTTCGCCGCAACAGATTGCCCAGTGGCTCACCTGGTACGTCGTCCTGCTGTTCAGCCTGTCGGTTCACGAGTCGGCCCACGCGTGGACGGCGTTGCGGATGGGAGACGCCACCGCAGCGAGTCTCGGCAGGATCACGCTCAACCCATTGGCGCACATCGATCCGATCGGAACCGTGCTGATGCCGATGCTGCAGATCTTCGCGGCCGGCATTCCTTTGCTCGCGTGGGCCAAACCAACCCCCGTCCAGGCGCGCAACTTTGCCCCAGGACGGTTTCGGAGCGGACAGATCCTGGTCGCTGGCGCGGGTCCGGTCTCGAACTTCCTTCTGGCCGTGGTCTTCGCGCTGGTCCTGACCGGTCTTGTGCGTGGCGGCGCCGTAGTGCACGAGGGCGACGCGGCCTTCAACATCCTGCGCGCCGGCGTGGTGATGAACGTCTTCCTGGGTGTCTTCAACTTGATTCCACTGCCTCCGCTCGACGGTTCGCACGTCGCGTCCTGGGGCCTGCCTCAGGATCTGGGCCAACAGTACGATCAGGTGATGGCCCGTTGGGGGCAGTGGATCCTGTTGCTGGCTTTCGCGACCGGCGCGCTCTCGTACGTCACGAGTCCGGTCTCGGCCGTGATCCTGCGGGCGCTGTACTGGCTGATCTTCCCGTGAGGACCAAGCTCTGATGGCGAAGCCGCGCATTCTCTCCGGCATGCGGCCGACCGGGCCGCTGCACCTCGGTCACCTGACCGGCGCGCTCGACAACTGGGTGCCCCTGCAAGAGAGCTACGACTGCTTCTACGCGATCGTGGACTGGCACGCGCTGACCACCGACTACGCGGACCCGAGCGCCGTGAAGGCCAACGTCTTCGAGGTGGCGTGCGATTGGCTGGCCGCGGGCATCGACCCGAAGCGGTCGACGCTCTTCATCCAGAGCCACGTCAAGCAGCACGCCGAACTGCACCTGTTGCTCTCGATGATCATCCCGACGCCGTGGCTGGAGCGCGTGCCGAGCTACAAGGAGCAGCAGCAGCAACTGGGAGAGAAGGACCTGTCCACCTACGGCTTCCTCGGCTATCCCTTGCTGCAGACCGCCGACATCGTCGTCTACAAGGCCGACGCGGTGCCGGTCGGCGAGGACCAGGCGCCGCACATCGAGCTGACGCGCGAGGTCGTGCGCCGCTTCAACAACTTCTACGGGCCGGTGTTTCCGGAGCCGAAGACGCTGCTCACCGCGGCGCCGCGCACGCCCGGCACCGACGGCCGCAAGATGTCCAAGTCGTACCAGAACACGATCGACCTGCGCGATCCCCCCGAGGTCGTGCGCGCCAAGCTGAAGCCGATGCTCACCGACCCGGCGCGCCAGCGGCGCAGCGACCCGGGCACTCCGGAGAAGTGCCCGGTGTTCGACCTGCACAAGGCGTTCTCGCCGCCCGAGACGCAGGCCTGGGCCGCCGAGGGCTGTCGCAGCGCGGGCATCGGCTGTCTCGACTGCAAGGGCGAGCTCACCGAGCACGTTGTGGCGCGGATCGCGCCGATCCAGGCGAAGCGAGCCGAGTTCGCGAGCCGCCCCGACACGGTCTGGGACGTGCTGGGCGAGGGCGCCCAGCAGGCGACCGTGGCGGCCGAGGCGACCATGCAGGACGTGCGAGCGGCGATGAAGCTCGCGTATTGATCGCGGAACCGTGAGCGAAGAGCCAAAGGACGCGAGCCCGGACGTCGCCAACCCGCCCGCCGAGGCGGCGCCGGCCGAGCCGGCCTCGAGCGACACCAAGATCCCGGCCGGCGTCGAGTCGACGCTCCCGGAGGACGCGCCGCGGATCCAGGTCGCCGACTTCGAGGGGCCGCTCGACCTGCTGCTCTACCTGATTCGGCGCGACCGCATCGACATCCACGACCTCCCGATCGCGCCGATCACCCGAATGTACATGGAGTACCTCGACCTGATGCGCGAGCTGAACCTCGACGTCGCGGGCGAGTTCATGGTGATGGCAGCCACTCTGATCCACATCAAATCGAAGATGCTGGTTCCGATCAACCCTACCGAGGCGCTGGCGGACGAGGAGCATCCGGACCCGCGCGAGGAGCTGGTGCAGCGGTTGCTCGAGTTCCAGCGCTACAAGGAAGCCGCGGGCCTGCTGCATCAGAAGCGTCAGATCCGCGCCGCCTCCTTCACGCGCCCCGACGCCGTGCTGCCGCTCTTCGACGATGCGGGCGCCGAGATCCTGGAAGCGGGCCTGTTCGACCTGATCAGCGCCTTCAAGGAGCTACTCGATCGCAGGAAGGCGCTGTTCGCGCACGACGTCGAGCGCGAGAAGAAGAGCGTCGAAGAGCGCATGCAGGAGCTGCTGATCCTGATCAAGGCGGGCGAATCGCTCGACTTCCTCGAGCTGTTCGCCGCGGAAGAGACGAAATCGGGCATGATCTTGACCTTCCTGGCGCTGCTCGAGCTGATTCGCTTGAAGCAAGTGAAGGTCTACCAACGCGGGAATTTCGGTCCGATCCGGGTGTTCCGTCCGGTTGGGCCGGATCCGGAAATCCAAGTGAGCTAGAGAAGACCACGAATGGAAGAGAAGCCAGACCCGAACCCCGCTGAAGTTCCTCCCGCCGAGCCGATCGACGAGACCCCGGTGCTGCCGCCCGCCGAGGTGCGGGCCGTGCTCGAGGCGCTGATCTTCGCGTCTCCGCAGCCGATCACAGGCCGTGAGATCACCAAGGTCATGCAGGGCGTGCCGAAGCCGGCTTGGCAGGCGGCGCTCGAGGAGATCCGCGCCGATTACGCGCGCGAGGGCCGGGGCCTGCACCTGGTCGAGGTCGCGGGCGGGCACCAGATCACCACCCGGCCCGAGTACAACGACTGGGTTCGCGAGCTGCTCGACCCGAAATCGCCGACGCGGCTCTCGATCCAGGCGCTCGAGACCCTCGCCGTGATCGCTTACAAGCAGCCGGTCACGCTCCCCGAGATCATCGAGCTGCGCGGTGTCAAGTCGGGCGGTGTGATCAAGACCCTGCTCGAGAAGCGCCTGATCCGGATCGTCGGCCGCAAGGAAGTGGTCGGCCGTCCGATCCTGTACGGGACCACCAAGCAATTCCTGCTGCACTTCGGCATGAAGGATCTCGGCGAGCTGCCTCGGATCGAGGAGTTTGCCGAGTTCCTGGGGGAGGAAGTCGACGTCGCCGGCCTGAAGCGGGCGATCGAGGCGCCTCGGCCGGTTGAAGTACCCCTCTCGGAAGCGGAAATGGCCGAGATCGACGACGCGTCCGATCCGGAGGCCGAATGATCAAGTAGTACTTGACGTATCCTCGGTAACTATCTATTATTGCTAGATATTATCGAGAGATAACGGTCATGTATTGCCCAACACCGCGCTTCGTCGTCGTCGCCGCCAGCTTGGTCCTCGCCGGTTGCGGGGTGGTGGACGACATCACCAGCTCCCAACAAAGCCTTGCCATTCAGAGGTTTGTGGTTTTGCCCAAGGAGGTGGCCCCCGGCGTGTCGGCGACCCTGACTTGGGACGTCCAAGGCGCCGAGGCGATCACGATCGACCAGGGCATTGGCGAGGTGAAGGCAAAGGGCTCGCTCGAGGTGCGTGCGGACCGCACCACCAACTACAGGCTCAGTGCCCAAGGACGCAGTGCCAGCGCATCGCAAACGATCCAGCTCGTGATCACCGGTACCGCTCCGGCATCGCCGACACCGACGCCGACCCCGACGCCCACGGCAACCCCATCGCCCGGCCCGACCCCCAGTCCCACTCCGACACCGAGACCGACCCCCACTCCGACACCGCGGCCTTCGGGCTCCTCGGCCTGCGGGACGCCCGTGGACATCGTGCAGGGCTGCACGATCACGGTCCGGCGCCTGGAGACACTGGCGGTGGGCGAGTGCATCGAGATGACCAAGCTCGCCTTGAGTCAGGGCTGCCCGATGGTCACCGGCGTCTCGCGCGCGCTGAGCTTCGACATCACCGCCGAGACGGAGCTTCGCGATCTACGCTGGAGAAAGGCCGACGGCGCCAAGGACAAGCTCGAGCCCGGCGACGGCCGGCTGACGCGGCACGGCACCACCTCGTCGATCGCGACTCAGACAGTGGCTGAGAAGAACCTGACGCTCGAGGTCATCAGTGAGGGCACCGTGATCCTCACCTTCACGCTCAAGAACCAGTAGTTCAGTTCGGGCAGCTCGCGCCGCTGCACCCCTGCAAGCGATCGAGCCGTGACGCGAGCGTCGCCAGCCGTTCGCGATCCAGCGAGCCGTCAGGTCCTCTTCTGTCTGGCTCTTGTATAGTCCGAGACGAATGCAAGAGCGGCTCCAGAAGCTGTTGGCCCGAGCCGGAGTGCTGTCGCGACGCGCGTCGGAGCTGGCGATCAGCGCCGGACGCGTCAGCGTGAACGGCGAGATCGTGACCACCCTCGGCAGCAAGGCCGACCCGGCGACCGACGAGATCCGCTTCGACGGCAAACCGCTGCGCGCGCCCGCGGCGCTCGCGTACTTCTTGCTGAACAAGCCGAAAGGCGTCGTCAGCACACGCCGCGATCCCGAAGGCCGCGCCACCGTGATGGACCTGGTGCCGCCGGTGGCCGGCCTGTTTCCGGTGGGCCGGCTCGACGTCGGCACCGAAGGCGTCCTGTTGTTGACGAACGACGGCGGCTTCGCCGAGCGCGTGTCGCACCCGCGCTACCAGGTGCCGCGGGTGTATCACGCCAAGGTGCACGGCATCCCGAGCGCGCAGGCCATCGAGCGCGCCTGCCGCGGCGTGACGGTGGACGGCGAGCGGCTCTCCGCCGACAAGGTCCGCTTCCTCGAGCGGGACAAGAACGCCTGGCTCGAGATCACGCTCCACGAGGGCAAGAACCACGAGGTGAAGCGGCTGTTCGAGGCGCTCGGGCATCCGGTCGCGAAGCTGAAGCGCGTCGCGATCGGCACGCTCACCGCCAAGGGGCTCTCGATCGGTGGCTTTCGGTCGCTCACGCCCCAGGAGCTGCGACGGCTCGCCCCGGCTCGCCGCGCCAAGTGAAAGAACCGCCACGCCCGCGTGGCCCGGTGGTCGCGATCGACGGTCCCTCCGGCGCAGGCAAGTCGACGGCGGCGCGGGCATTGGCCCAGGCGCTCGCCTACACGTTCGTGGATACCGGCGCCATGTATCGCGCGCTGGCGCTCCGAGCGCTACGCCGCGGCATTTCGTTCGACGACGGCGAGCGACTTGCTGGTCTGCTCGCGGAGAGCCAGATCCAGCTCGAGGACGCCGGCCGCCGCGTCCGGCTCGACGGCGAGGATGTCACCGACGCCATCCGCAGCCGCGAGGTGAGCGCCGCCGCCTCGCATGTCTCGGTCCATCCCGGCGTGCGCCGCACGATGGTGGCGCGGCAACAGGCCATCGGCCGCGACGGCGGGGTGGTGCTCGACGGGCGCGACATCGGCAGCGCCGTGTTTCCCGACGCCGAGGTCAAGTTCTACGTCGACGCCGACCCCGGCGAGCGCGCCCGCCGCCGCCACGCCGAGCTCGGCGACAAGGACCGCGCGAGCCTCGCCGAGATCGAACGCGACATCCGCGAGCGCGACCAGCAGGACATGACGCGCGCCGACTCGCCGCTGGTCCGCACCCCGGACGCGATCGTGATCGACACGACTGGGCTCGCGCCCGAAGCGGTGCTCGAGCGAATGCTGGCGGCCGTCCGAGTGCGCTCCGGTTTGCGATAAACTGACGTTCGCTTCGGCTTCCGGAGCGACAACCCTGGCCCACGTGGAAACCCTCCGAAAAACGCCGTTGAACGCCGTTCACCGCGAGCTGGGAGCCAAGATGGTTCCCTTCGGCGGCTGGGACATGCCTGTCGAATACAAGGGCCTGATCGCCGAGCACATGGCGGTGCGAACGGCGGCGGGACTGTTCGACGTGTCGCACATGGGCGAGTTCGAGGTGAAGGGGCCGGGCGCGCTCGCTTTCCTGCAGCGCGTGACCGCGAACGACGTGGCCCGGCTGGCCGACGGCCAGGCGCAGTACTCGGCGCTGCCGATGCCAACCGGCGCGCCGGTCGACGACGTGATCGTGTCGCGGCGATCGGCGGAGACCTTTCAGCTCGTCGTGAACGCGTCCAACATCAAGAAAGACTGGGACTGGCTGCTGAGACAAGACCCCAAGGACTGCGAGCTCGCCGACAAGAGCGCGGAGACGGCGCTGTTCGCGCTCCAGGGTCCGAAGTCGCAGGAGATCCTGCAGGGGCTGACCAGCCAGGACCTGAACGCGATCGCCTACTACCACTTCGCCGACACGCTGGTCGGCGGCCATCCGGTGACGGTATCGCGCACCGGGTACACCGGCGAGGACGGCTTCGAGCTGTTTGCGCCCAGCACTGCCGCCGAGCCGCTGTGGCGGCTGCTGCTCGAGACCGGCCGTGACCGTGGCCTGGTGCCGGCGGGACTGGGCGCGCGCGACACGCTGCGGCTCGAGGCGCGGATGTGCCTTTACGGAAACGACATGGACGAAGAGACGACGCTGGTCGAAGCCGGTCTCGGCTGGATCGTCTCGCTCGAGGAGCGCAAGGGCGATTTCGTCGGCAAGGGCGTGCTCGCTGCGCAGAAGAAGAACGGCGCGGCGCGCAAGCTGGTCGGCTTCGAGGTCAC
Organism: uncultured Acidobacteriota bacterium; assembly: GCA_964628275.1. Classification (GTDB taxonomy): domain Bacteria; phylum Acidobacteriota; class Vicinamibacteria; order Fen-336; family Fen-336; genus CAZVOI01. The sequence goes on from CAZVOI010001145.1 coordinate 11,695, forward strand.
TGGCCGCGGCATCGCACGCCACGGCTATCCGGTCTTCTGCCACGATCGCCACGTCTCCGACGTGACCTCGGGCAGCTACGCGCCGTTCCTGCAGAAGAACATCGGCCTCGCCTATCTGCCGGCCGCTGACGCGGCCGTGGGCGCTTCGATCGAGATCGACGTCCGCGGCAAACGCGTGGCCGCGCACGTCGTGCCGACGCCGTTCTACAAGCGCCCGAAGCCCGCGAGCGCCTAAGGAGCCATCGATGTCGCTCCCAAACGAAGACCTCCGCTATTCGAAAGACCACGAGTGGATCCGCGTCGCGGCCGAGCGCGGCACAGTCGGCATCACCGACTATGCCCAGAAGCAGCTCGGGGACGTGGTGTTCGTGGAGCTGCCCGCGCCGGGGCGCGTCTTGAAGGCCGGCGAGAGCTTCGGGACCGTCGAGTCGGTGAAGGCGGTCTCGGAGCTGTTCTCTCCGGTGTCCGGCGAGGTCGTCGAAGTCAACGCCGCGCTGTCGCAGAAGCCGGAGACGATCAACAGCGACCCCTACGCGTCCGGCTGGATGGTCGTCTTGAAGCTCGCCGACGCGGGCGAGGCGAACGCGCTGATGACGGCCGCGCAGTACGACGCCCACCTCGCCAGCGAGGCGAAGTAAGCATGGCCGTCCTCGAGAAGAGTGAGGAGCGCGTCGCCGACCTGCTGGCGCCGATCGACAGCTTCCCGCGGCGACACCTCGGCTCCGACGAGGCCGGCGTGCGGCGGATGCTCGACGCGATCGGGGTCCTGAGCCTCGACGCGCTGATCGACGAAACGGTCCCCGCCAGCATCCGGCTGCGCGAGCCGTTGGGATTGCCGGCCGCGCGCACCGAGAGCGAAGCGCTCGCCGATCTGCGCGAGCTGGGCGCGCGCAACCGCGTCTTCCGCTCCTACATCGGCATGGGCTACGCCGACTGCCTGACGCCGCCGGTGATCCAGCGCAACGTGCTCGAGAACCCCGGCTGGTACACGGCCTACACGCCGTACCAGGCCGAGGTCGCGCAGGGCCGGCTCGAGGCGCTGCTGAACTTCCAGACGCTGGTGGCGGACCTGACTGGGCTTCCGCTCGCGGGCGCGTCGCTTCTCGACGAAGCCACGGCCGCAGCCGAGGCGATGCACCTGTGCCACGCGATGGCCAAGCCGGGCAAGGACACGTTCTTCGTCGCCGAAGACTGCCATCCGCAGACGCTGGCGGTCGTCGAAACGCGGGCCGAGCCGCTTGGGATCAAAGTCCAAGTGGGTCCGGTGTCGAAGTTGGACGCTGTCGCGGAACGGATCTTCGGGGCGCTCGTCCAGTACCCGACGACCGACGGCCGCGTCGAGGACTATGCCGAGGTCGCCGAGCGCGTGCACGCGGCGGGCGGTTTGCTGGTCGTCGCCACAGACTTGCTGGCGTTGACGCTGCTGCGCCCGCCGGGCGAGTTCGGCGCCGACGTGGCGATCGGCAACTCGCAGCGCTTCGGCGTGCCGCTCGGCTTCGGCGGCCCGCACGCCGCGTTCCTGGCCGCCAAGGACGAGCTGAAACGGCACTTGCCCGGCCGGCTGATCGGCGTCAGCAAGGACGCCGAGGGGCGTCCGGCGTATCGGATGGCGCTGCAGACGCGCGAGCAGCACATCCGCCGCGAGAAGGCCACCAGCAACATCTGCACGGCGCAGGTGCTGCTGGCGGTGATGGCCGGCATGTACGGCGTCTACCACGGTCCCGAGGGCCTGGTCGCGATCGCGAAGCGGGTGCACGCGCTCACCGCGCTGCTCGCTGCCGGCCTCAAGCGCCTGGGCTACGACATCGGCTCGCGGCCGTTCTTCGACACGCTGAAGGTGCGCGCCGAGGGCTCGACCCAGTCGCGGGTGCTGAAGGCGGCGCGGGCGCGCGAGGTCAACCTGCGCGGCTACGCCGACGGCGGCGTCGGCGTGGCGCTCGACGAGACGGTGAGCGTCGCCGATTTGAAGGACCTGTTCGCGATCTTCGCGGGCGAGCGCGCGGCGTCGTTCTCGCTCGACGACCTGGCCGAGATCGCGTCGATCGGGTTCTCCGAGCCGCACTCGCGCACCAGCAGCTTCCTCACCCACCCGGTCTTCAGCAGCTACCACTCCGAGCACGAGATGCTGCGCTACCTGCGCCGGCTCGAGTCGCGCGACCTGTCGCTCACCACTTCGATGATCCCACTCGGCTCGTGCACGATGAAGTTGAACGCCACCGCCGAGATGCTGCCGCTGACCTGGCCCGAGTTCGGCCGGCTGCACCCGTTCGCGCCGCGCGACCAGGCCGAGGGCTACTTCGAGATGTTCCGGAAGCTCGAAGACTGGCTCGGCGAGATCACCGGCTTCGACGCCGTTTCGCTTCAGCCGAACGCGGGCTCGCAGGGCGAGTACGCCGGCCTCTTGGCGATCCGGCGCTACCACCGGAGCCGCGGCGACCACGCGCGGACGATCTGCCTGATCCCCGTCTCGGCGCACGGCACCAACCCCGCGAGCGCGGCGCTGGCCGGCTACGAGGTCGTGGCCGTGGCTTGCGATGCCCAGGGCAACGTCGAGATCGAAGACCTGCGTAAGAAGGCCGCCGAGCACGCGCCGTCTTTGGCCGCGCTGATGGTGACGTATCCCTCGACCCACGGCGTCTTCGAGGAAGCGATTCGCGAGATCTGCGCGATCGTGCACGAGCACGGCGGCCAGGTCTACATGGACGGCGCCAACATGAACGCGCAGGTCGGCCTGACCCGGCCCGCGGCGATCGGCGCCGACGTCTGCCACCTGAACCTGCACAAGACCTTCTGCATCCCGCACGGTGGCGGCGGGCCGGGCATGGGCCCGATCGCGGTCGCCAAGCACCTCGCGCACTTCCTGCCCGGGGACCCGCTGGCGCCAGGCCAGAGCGCCGTGTCGGCCGCGCCCTACGGCAGCGCCAGCATCCTCACCATCTCGTGGGTCTACATCGCCGCGATGGGCGGCGCCGGCTTGAAGCGCGCTAGCGAGCTCGCGATCCTGAACGCCAACTACATGGCCAAGCGGCTCGGCGGCCACTACCCG
>CAZVOI010001146.1:0-3482 GCA_964628275.1 uncultured Acidobacteriota bacterium
GCGATGCGGAGGCAGCGCTCGCGTCGCTGGAGAAGGCCGCCGCTGTCCGCCGGCGCCTCACCATCGCGCGGGCCCGGCAAGAGCCGGCCCTCGAATCCTTGCGGGGTCTGGAGCGCTTCCGAACCTTGGTTGCCGAGTGAAGTTGCGTCTTTTTGGAACGACCTCCGGCTTGTTCCTGCTTTTCGAGCTGAAAACGGCGCCGGTCAAGCCGGTGTCGTAGCCTGCCATCCGTTCGTTTCGACGAGCTCGCGGACGCGCCCCTCGATCTCGTCGCGAAGCTCCCGCACGCGAGCGATCGTCTGTCCCTTCGGGTCTTCGAGCTGCCAATCTTCCACCTTGACGCCGGGAATGAAGGGACATTCCTCGCCGCAGCCCATCGTGATCATGTAGCGAGCGCCCCCGGCCAAATCGGCCGTGAGCCGTTGCGGCTTCAGGCCCGCGAGGTCGACGCCCTTCTCGCGCATCACCGTGATCACCTCGGGGTGCACGCGATCGGCCGGTGTCGTCCCGGCGGAAAGGCCTTTGGCTCGCGATGGATCGACCATCCGGTTGAAGAACGACGCCGCCATCTGCGACCGGCCGGCGTTGTGGCGGCAGGCGAAGATGACCGTGTCCATCCATCAGGCCCTTGGACTCGCGGCGTCGGCCGCGCCGGCGGTTCGCTTCAACGTCGCGTTCAGGCGTCGCGCCAGGATCTTGCAGATGATGCTCGAGAGGTGGAGCGCCGTGCCGACGTTGAACTCCACCACGCGCTCGAGAACGTCCGCGGGGACCACGTTCACGTCGACCGCCGTTCGAGCCATCGCGGTGGCCGAGCGCGGAGCCCGATCGACGAAGGCCATCTCGCCGAAGAAGTCGCCGGGCCCCAGGCGAGCCACGGAAACGAGCGCGCCGGGCGTGCCCCTGAGGATCTCGACTTCACCGCTCGTGATCACGAAGAGCTCGCTGCCCGGCGTGCCTTCACCGAAGATCACCTCTCCGTCGGCGTACTGCCGCGACACCGCCAGGCCCTTGAGCCGTTCGCGATCGAGCGCCGCCAGCGGCGAAACCTGGGGAGCGGCCGAGCTGTCGCTGTGACTGCGGTTCAGTGACTCGTCGGCCGAGCGCAGCTTCTTCGACAGGCTGCGCGCGCAAACCATCATGAAGCGGGCGGCCCCGGTGCGGCTGTACTGGAAGCAACGCTTGAGCGCCCGCAGATCCAGCGCGAAACACACGCCGTTCGTCTGCGCCCTGGCCTCGAGCGGAATCGGCGCGGGCTCGAACAGCGTCAGCTCGCCCAGCAGATCGCCCGCGCCGACGACCGCAAAGCTGCGGTGCGCGGCGTCGTGCACCGAAAGAGCGACGAAGCCCTCCTTCACGATCAGCAGGGCGTTGTCGGCTGAAATGCGATCGCCGGCCTGGAAGGGCCGCTGCTCGATGTGGGCCTCGAACACCGCCGCCTCCGCCGCCGTCAGGGGCGCGAAGGGAGCGAGCGCTTTGAGGAGTGAGAGGGCCACGGCGGCATTGTACTGACGGGGCGGCGCCGCCGCTTCAGATGGTTCGCAGCAGAACCGGCGGGCAGCGCCGTGCGAGCGCGCTTCATGACGAGCCTCCTGGGGGATGAACGCGCGCGCCTAGCTCGAGGGCGGGACCACGCTCGACACGCGCGGGGCGCGCTCGGGTTCGTCGACGCCGTCCCGGTAGACGAGCATCTCGGTCGCGCGCCCTTCCGAGGAGATCACGAAACGAACCGTGGTGAACGAGTCCTCGTAGAAGAACTCGGTCTCCGAGTACGGCTTCGCTTCGGCTCGCGGTCCGCCTGAACGCTCCTCCTGCGGCCAATCCGCTAGCGGGAGGCCGCCACGCGTCGCGCCTCGACCAACTCAGCGCGGCCGGGTGTGTCGGCGCGTTCGCAGGTCTTCAGCAACCGGGCCGAATACCGCCGCGCCGCCGCGCGATCGCCGCCTTGCGCGGCGGCTCGGGCGGCTCCCGCCAGCGCGCGAAAGCGCCCCGGCTCCTTCAGCAGCGTCGCCGCGAACTGTTCGAGCGCTTGCGCGGGCTCGTGCGCCTCCAGCAGCATCTCTCCCAACAACTCCCTGGCGGGCACGATCGGTCCGGGCGTGATGGCGTTCTTCTCGGTCCTGTCCTCCAACTCGGCGGCTGCACGCATCTCGGCGATAGCGTCCGCCTGACGGGCCCCAGCGAAGGCTAGCCACGCCGAGACGATGCGCCGCTGGATCTCCACTTCTCCGGCCCAGTAGCTCTCACCCGCCGTCGCGAGCTGATCGCGAAGCTGCTGCAGGGCGTCGACCGCCGCCTGCGCCGTGGTCGCCTGTCCCAACCTCGCGGCCCCGAGCCCGCGAGCGAGGTACGTGATCGCTTGCGTCTGGGGAAATCGGCTTGGCCGGGGCTCCAGCGCGGCGGCTTCCGCCCAAGCGCCGTGCTCGAGCCCCCAGCGGGCGGGAATGGCGGCGAGCGCGAACACTCCGGCCACACCCGGCGCGGCCGATCCAACCGAATCCGGATCGAATCGCGCGGCGATCTGCGGTAGCGAGTCGAGCAAGCGTTTGGCCGCCGCGTCCTGGCCGGTCTGCAGATAGGCGTACGTCTGGTAGTCCGTGGCGTGTAGCTCTTCTGCGGTAGCTCCGTCGCGCCTTGCCGCCGCTGCCGAAGCGATGTTCGTGTCGATCGACTCCTGCCAGTAGCCGAGCCGTGTGAACGTGTGAGACGGCATGTGCAGCGCGTGCGGTGCTGACGGGGCGATCTGCGAATAGCGCCGAGCGGCAGCCAGGGCGCGGGCGGCCAACGGCGGCACGTCGTAGCTGTGGATGATGTAGTGGGCAAGCCCCGGGTGGTCGGGGTATTTGGCGAAGAGCGGCTCGAGGATCGCGCCAGCCTTCAGGAGATCGGCGTAGCTCTTGTCGGTCGGCGGCACCGACTGCGCGAGCGCGAGCGCGTAGAAGATCCGAGCTTCGCTGTCCTGCGGATAGCGCGCCGCGAGCGCCGCCATCGCATCGCGGTAGCCGAACACCCGCGCCCGCTGATCCCGGTGCAGGGTGTCGCGGTAGAGCTCGCCCACGGCATCCAGGTAGGCGCGCTCTCTCTCGCTGCTGGCGCCCACCCGGGCCGCCCCCGCGATCGCATCCTGGCCACGCCGGATCAGCGTCGGCGCCTTCTCTCCGGCGGCGAACGGGTTGCCCCAGGCCGCGAGCGCGAGGCCCCAGTACGCGATGCCGCAGGCAGGATCGACCCTCGCGACGGCGTTGAAAGCGTCCGTCGCTCGAGCGAACTCGAAAGAATGCAGCAGCGCGACCGCGCGATTGAACTGGGGTTGGGCTGCCGGGAGGCAGGAGACGTCGAAGCGGACCGTGCCGAGCTTTTCGACACGACCGGAACCATGCTCGTGTTCCTGGCCCGTCGCCCCGTGGACGACCAGCAGTGCGACGAGCATTGCGCCCGGTCCGGTTCGCATCGATCTTCAGGACAGTTTAGCGCTGCCTCCG
>CAZVOI010001147.1:0-1624 GCA_964628275.1 uncultured Acidobacteriota bacterium
CGCGTGGCCGAGGCCTACCGCAAGGTCCGCAACACGATCCGCTACCTGCTGTCGAACCTCGGCGATTTCGACCCCGCCAAGGACGCGCTTGCGGAGGACGCGCTCGACGAGCTCGACCGCTACGCGCTCGAGCGGCACCGCCAGGTCGTGGCGCGCGTGCTCGAGGCCTACGACACGTGCGAGTTTCAGGTCGTCTACCACCAGCTGGTGCAGTACGCGTCTGCCGACCTCTCCGCCTTCTACCTGGACGTGCTCAAGGACCGGCTCTACTGCGACGGCGCCACGTCCGCCCGACGCCGCTCGGCGCAGACGGTGCTCCACCGCCTGCTCCGCGACCTCTCGCTGCTGCTCGCGCCGGTGCTGCCCTTCACCAGCGACGAGGCCTGGGAGGCCGTCCCGGGGCGGTCGGAGTCGTCCGTCCACCTGGCGCTCTTCCCGAAGCGTGAGCTGGCGGACGCCGCGCGCCTCGAGCGTTGGGCGCTGCTGCTCGAGGTCCGCGCCGCGGTCACGGGTGCGCTGGAAGAGGCGCGCGCGGCCAAGCAGATCGCCGCCAGCCTCGAAGCCGCGGTGCTGGTGCACGCGCCCGAGACGACGATCGCCGCACTGCGCGCTCACGACGCGCTCTCGAGCATTTTCCCGGGCAACCTCGCCAACCTGTTCATCGTGAGCGCGGTGACGCTCGAAGCCGGCGACGGACCGCTCTCGGTGAGCGTCGCGCACGCCGCGGGCCGCAAGTGCGAACGCTGCTGGACCTGGTCGGCACGCGTCGGCACGCTCCCGGCGCACGCGGGCGTCTGCGAGCGTTGCAACGATGTCCTGGGGCGATCGTGAGGCGAAGCCTGCCCTACCTGCTGCTGATCACGGCCGTGGTGGTCCTCGACCAGATCACGAAGGCCCTGGTGGTTCGCTCGATCCCTCTGCACGACTACGTCCCGCTCGTCGACGGATTGGCAGGCCTCAGCCACGTGCGGAATCACGGCGCGGCCTTTGGCCTGCTGTCCGACTGGAACCTGCCCTACCAGTCGTTGCTGTTGTCGCTGCTGAGCCTCGCGGCCCTCGGCGCCATCGCGACCTACTTCGTGCGGCTGCCGGCCGCGGCGCGGCTGCCGCGCCTCGCCCTCGCCCTGGTGCTGGGCGGCGCCGTGGGCAACGTCATCGATCGGCTGCGGCTCGGCTACGTGGTGGACTTCGTCCACGTCTACTGGCGCCAGTACCAGTGGCCGGACTTCAACGTCGCCGACTCCGCCATCACGATCGGGGTGGCCCTGCTCGTGATCGACATCCTGAGCTCGCCCGAAACCGAACTGCAGCAGACCACGACCGTCGACACGGCGAGTCCCGCCGGGAGGACCGACTGACATGTTTCCACGCCTGCTGACCTTGCCCGCGTTCGAGATAATGGGCCGCTCGCTCGGCCCTTTCACGCTGCACACCTACGGCTTCCTGCTCGCGGTCGCCTTCCTGGCGGGGTTGTGGGTCGCCGCGCGCCAGGCGCGGCGCGCCGGGCTCGACGCGGGCCGCGTGACCGACATGGCGGTCTGGGTGCTGATCGCCGGCCTGATCGGGGCCAAGCTGCTGCTGGTCGCCCTCGACTGGCGCTACTTCGTGTCGAGCCCCGGGCAGC
>CAZVOI010001148.1:0-12689 GCA_964628275.1 uncultured Acidobacteriota bacterium
TCGTTCAACTTCGGCTGGGGCCCGGTGCGCCAGGAATCGCGGATCATGCAGAACCCCGGGCCGCACACGCTGCCAGGCGTGAAAGCGATCCACTACGACCAGGTGCAGTGGCACCTGCCGCTCAACACGATGCAGCAGCTCGTCGGACGCAACGCGCGCTTCTACGACGATTGGCTGGCGCACCCCGATTACGACGCGTACTGGAAGCCGCTCAGCGTGGAAGAGATGTTCGACAAGATCTCGGTCCCGGTCCACACCTTCGGCGGCTGGTTCGACATCTTCAGCCAGGGCACGCTGCGCGGATACGTCGGGATGAGCCAGAGGGGCGCGAACGAGAAGGCCCGGCGCGGAAGCAACATCGTGATCGGACCGTGGGGACATGGCCCGTCGCAGAAGTACGGCGCGCTCGACTTCGGACCCGAGGCCAACGTGGACGCGCTCCCGCTGCAGGTTCGCTGGTACGACTACTGGTTGAAGGGGATCGACAACGGCCTTGCGAGCGAGCCGCCGGTCAAGCTCTACGTGATGGGCCGAAACGAGTGGGTGTACGAGCGCGAATACCCTCTGGCCCGGACCGAGTACAAGCCGCTCTACTTCGGAAGCGGCGGCGGCGCCAACAGCAACCGCGGCGACGGCCGCCTGACTTGGCAGAAACCAACGGGTACCTCCACCGCCGATCGCTTCCGCTACGACCCCGACGACCCGGTGCCGTCGCTGGGCGGCAACAACTGCTGCGGCACGCCCACGCCCGCGGGTCCGATGGATCAACGTCCCATCGAAGGCCGGCGCGATGTCCTCGTCTACGACTCCGACTTCCTGTCAGAAGAAGTCGAGGCCACCGGCCCGCTGAAGGTGGTGCTCTACGCCTCCTCGGACGCGGTCGACACCGACTTCGTGGCCAAGCTGGTGGACGTCCATCCCGACGGGTCGAGCTACAACATGGCCGAGGGAATCCTGCGGGCGCGCTACCGCGACAGCCTGAGCAAGCCGGCGCCGCTGGTTCCGGGCCAGGTGTACCGAATGGAGATCGACCTGGTCGGAACTTCGGTCGCCTTTCGCAAGGGACACCGCATCCGCGTCCACGTCACGAGCAGCCACTTTCCCCAGTTCGATCGCAACCCGAACACGGGGGCGGCCTTCGGGACGACCAAGCAGGTGAAGGTCGCTCAACAGACCGTCTACCACGACGCCGAGCGGCCTTCTCACGTCCTGCTGCCGGTGATTCCGCGGCGTTAGATCGGCGGCCCTTGCCGCTACGTCGGCGACGGCTCCGGCTCGACCAGGCCGGAAAACGCCAGCACGCGATCGGACCAACACAGGGCTGAGTGGCCGAGCGCAGCCCGGAGAGACGCATGCTGGCTCGCCTCCGGCCAGCCGCCGAGCCACAGCGTGAGGTTGAGTTGGATGTCCACGAGCTCAGCCGCCACGTCGATGTCGGTCTCCGCCGCCGTCCATTCCACGAACCGGCGCGCCTCTTCGATCAGGGCCGCCACGGCCTGGGCGTTTCCGGGCCGAGGCGCGGCCGAGGCGATGCGCGCCAGGTCAGCCGCGAGCGCGCCAAGCCGGCGCGGGACCGGATCGCGCAGGAATCGCGCCTTGATCTTCCCGTAGTCCTTCATGGGCCGGGCGCCAGCAGCCGCCGGATGACCGCTTCCATGCGGGAGCGAAGCTCCCGGTCCTGGAGCGTCATGCCCCGGTTGCCCTGCCGCGGGCGAATGTTGATCAATGCCTCGAATCGGATCTCCCGGGTCTCCGGGTAGTAGTTCGCTCCCCACAGGTCCTCCTGCTGACTCCCCTGCTCCAGCAACAACTGCTCGCCATCGGCATGCATCTCACCGCCGCCGGCCATCACGCCCTGTTGTATGTCCACGACCACCTTGATGAAGGCGTCGAGATCCGCCAGCATCTGCGCGACCTGTTCAGGCGTCGCCGGCTCGCGCAGAAGATGAATGGCCATCCGCCGATGATAGACCGATAAGACGTTGAATCCGGGGCCACGGCAGCAGCCTCGCGTCTCCATCACCGTCCATGGCGTAGAGGTGGATCGCTTGGCGTTGATCTCGATCAGGGCAGCTTCGAGCGACGCCACTCCAGTCGCGCGTCAATATCCACGAGCCGGCCAGGGCAATCACCCGCCTCTGCGCCCGGGCGGTCCTGGAGCCATCGCTGGAGTTGGCGGTCGATCTCGCTCTCGCTCGCTTGCGGCTGATCTCGCCGCAGGTTCTGGCGCATCAACTCCACGCCCGTGCCGAACAGGTCGAGCGTCGTGCGAAACGCGTCGTTCGTGGATTCCACTGGTTGAATTTTAGTCGAAGGCGGAGGCGCTCGGCGAGTGGCCCTGGCCGTCGCGGGCGTCGCCGCTCGGGCGATGAGGAGGAGTAGGCTCCGGCACATGCTTCACCCGACCTGGCCCAGTCTTCCGCGGATCGTCGGGGCGGCGACTCTCTTGTCGCTCGGCGCGTTGAATCCGGCCGCCGCAACACCGCCCGCCGTCAAGAGCAGCCAGGCCCTTGACCGCTTCGCGATTCCGGCGACCGACGACGGCCTGCCCGGGGCCGGGCCGATCCGGCGCTACGACTGGTTTCAGCGCCTCTGGCGCGAGCGCAGGTCCGAATGGGCGCAGCGCGTCGAGCACGACCGCCAGGCCGTCGTCTTCCTCGGCGACTCGATCACGCAGGGCTGGGGCGGCGGCCTGGGGGCGGCGTTTCCGGGCGTCAAGGTCGCCAATCGCGGGATCAGCGGCGACACCACGCGCGGCATCCTGCTGCGGCTCCAGGAGGACGTGCTGTCGCTCGACCCTTTGGCCGTCGTGCTGCTCGCCGGCACGAACGACCTCGAGGAGGGTGCTATGCCCGAGCAGATCGCGGGCAACCTCGAGCTGATCCTGGCCGCACTCGAGCGGCACAATGCGCGCCTGCCGATCGTGCTGTGCCAGGTGTTCCCGAGCTCGGGCACACAGAAGCGACCCGCGGACCGCATCAAGGCCCTGAACGCGCTCTACCTGGCGGTTGCGAAGCAGCACCCGCGAGTCACGTACCTCGAGACGTGGCCGCTCTTCGCGGCACACGACGGTGACGCTTCGCGCGCCGAGTTCCCGGATCTCCTGCACCCCAACGAAGCCGGCTACGCGCGCTGGGCGGCCGCGCTGCGCCCCGTCTTCGCGACGCTCGGGCTCAGCGAGACGAGCGCGGACCCCTTCACACCGGAGGAGGGCTTCGAGAGCCTCTTCAATGGCCGCGACCTCACCGGCTGGGGCTATCGGCCGACGACGGAGAAGGACAAGGCGAGCGCAGCACGCTGGCAGGCCTCGGATCCGGGCGCCGCCGCCTGGCCGATCGTGACCGAGCCCTCGACGTTCGATGGCCTGACCGCGACGCCGGACGGCCGCTTCGCCGTGATCGGCGGACGGCTGGTCGTCATCGCGCCGCGCGAGTATCGGAAGATCCAGCAGCTCTGGACGACGCGTGAGTTCCCGCGCGACTTCGTGCTCAAACTCGAGTTCCGCGCCACGCCGAACGCCGACAGCGGCGTCTACCTGCGCGGGCCGCAGCTACAGTGCCGCGATTACCGGCTCGCCGGCCCCTACAAGGACCTGAAGAGCTACAAGCCGCAGGACTGGAACGAGCTCGTCGTCAGCGTCAAGGACGGCGTGGCCCACGCCACCTGCAACGGCGAGTTGCTCGAGGCCGCGATAGCGCTTCCCGCGTCCGGCCCGATCGGTGTCGAGGGCGACCGCGGCCAGATGGAGTACCGGCGGATCCGGATCCAGGCCCTGTCGCGATAGCGCTGCGTCCCGCTACAGAGGACGCCAAGGAGAGCACTCAGACGGCCCAGTTCTCGACGACCAGGCCCGCCACGCGCCTAAACTCCTTTTCGTTGTTGGTGACGAGCGGTACGCCGAGGCTCAGGGCATGCGCGGCGATCAGCAGATCCATGGCGCCGATCGGACGGCCTCGCCTCTCCAGCTTGGGCCGGAGCTCTGCATAGACACCGCTGGCGCGCCGGTCGAAGTCTGCCACCAGCAGCGGGGATACGAACTGCTGCAGGGCTTCGTGGTTCCGCCTTGGCTGGCTGCTCTTGCTCGCCCCGTATTGAAGCTCGGCCAGGGTGATCACCGAGATGCCGATTTCCCCGACGGCAAAAGAGCGGAAACGCTCGATCACCTGCCGCGGGTCCCGCTTGATGACATAGATGCAGATGTTCGTGTCCAGCATCACCCTCAAGAAAAAGGCTGCTCCCGCTTCCGAAGACGAGGCTGGCGCCGTGGCTTGCTCATGTAGTCCTTGGTGAACTTGGCGAGACTCTCGGTGAGGGCATCCCAGGACTCTCTTTTGGGTCGCAGCAGAAGGACGTCTCCCCGGCGCTCGATCTGGACCTCGCGGCCCTCCAATTGGAACTCCTTGGGGATTCTCACCGCCTGGCTATTGCCGCTCCGGAAGATCCTCGCCGTTCTCATGGCTTCGCCTCTCGACGGTATATACGGGAGGATATACGGAGCGGAAGCGGCCGGCAAGCCGTCCAACCGCGGCTGAGACCCGCGGTTCGGCGACGCTGCGCGGCCTGGGCCCGGCCGACATCGGCGTGCGCAACGACATCCGCGTCGACAACCGCGTCCCGGTTCGCATGCGCTACGGTGACCGCCTGGGATGCCGCCGTCTACCTAGCGAGTATCGGAGCTATCGCGCGGCGGCGCGCACGGCCTCGGGCATCGGATCGAGCCCCATCCCGGGGCGGGTCGGGACGTGCAAGAACCCGCCCTCGAACCGGAGGTATTCCGGGAATAGCTTGAGCAGCGGGCCGAACGTGTCGAGATCGACGAACTCCATCAGCGGACCCGCGTTGGGGATGGAGGCGAGGAACTGGAGCGAGGCGGCGGTGCCCAGAGTGGGGCGCGTGTTGTGCGGGATGATCAGCTTCTGGTAGGCCTGGGCCAGCACTGCGATCTTCCGCATCTCGGTCATGCCCCCGACCTTGAGGATGTCCGGGTTGATCACGTCCGGGTTGCCTTCGACGATCAGGTCGCGGAACTGCCAGCGCGTGTACTCCTTCTCGCCCGCGATCACGGGGATTCCGAGCGCGTCCGTCACCGTTCGGAGCTCCCGGTCGGTCTGGTCGCTGACGGGGTCCTCGTAGAACAGCACGTTGTATTCGTCGCGGAGGCGGCGTCCGATCTCGATCGCCCGGTTGGCCGAGTAGCCGTTGTTGACGTCGACGAGCAGGCCGATGTCGTCGCCAACGGCCTGCCGCACAGCCTTCGCGTAGCTCAGGGTGTAGTCCGGCCAAGGGTCGAGGTTCAGCTCCCGGATCTGGATTCGGACCTTGACCGCCTTGAAGCCCTGGCCGACGAGCTTGGCCGCCTGGCGGGCCGCCTCGGCCGGCGTCATCTTCTCCTCGTTGCCGATGCCGAAGCTGCCGTAGACCTGGACGCGGTCTCGGAAGCTTCCGCCCAGCAGCTTGTGCACGGGCAGCCCGAGCAGCCGTCCTTTCAGATCCCACAGCGCCAGGTCGATCCCGGAGATCGCGTTGGTGAGGGCGCCTCCAGGACCGAGGTCGTGCTTCTTGTAGAACATCGTCTCCCAGAGCCGCTCCGAATCGAACGGATCGGCTCCGATGACCCAGCGCTTCAGCTCGTGCTCGACGAACGCGCGCATCACCTCGAGGCCGTCGCTGGCGCACTCGCCCCACCCCGATTCCCCAGAGTCGGTGACGACCTCGACGAACAGCGCCTGCTGCAGCAGGTAGCTGCGGACCTCCTTGATGCGGACCGACGGACGAGCCGGGGACGCGGCGAGCGCCGCAGAGGGAACGGCCAGCGAGCCCAGCACGCCGGCCGCGGCGCCGCTCGTGGCGCCGAGGAACGCCCGTCGTTGCAGACCGCTCGTGCTCGTTCTCATGGGCATGCTCCACCTCGTGACGCCGGGCCGGTCTGGGATCGTCTCAGAAGTCGAAGCGGATGCCTCCCCAACCCCACCACGAGTAGAACTCCTCCCAGTTCGCCTTGCCGCTGCCCCAGAATTCCCGGTTGGTGGATTTGTTCACGTTCAGCAGGTTGACGAATAGCCGTACCCTTCCGATCTTCTGGCTCAGCGTCACGTCCACCTGCATGTGATCGTCCTTGAAGGAATCGGTGATCAGCGAGAGGCCCGGCTCGAAGAGGTAGTCGCCGATGAAGTTCAGCGCCACCCGGCCCGAGAAGCCGCCTTTCTCGTAGGAGAGCGCCGCGTTGCCGGTGTGATCGGTCTGTCCGGGCAGCGGCGACTCGCCGGGGCGGCCTGGCAGCCTCGCCTTGGAATCCACGTAGGTGTAGTTGAAGTAGACCCCGAGGCCGTCGAACGGTGAGGGCAGCATCCGCAACTGGTTCTGGTAGAAGACCTCGATCCCCCAGAGCTCGCCGGAGTCGAAGTTCTGCGGCTGGGTCACCTGGAACAGCTCGCCGTCGATCGTCTCCTGGGTCTGGAAGATGGCGACCGGGTCCTTCAGGCGCTTGTAGAAGACGCCCCCGCCGAGGATGCCGATGCTGCTCAGGTACCTCTCGTACATCAAGTCGAGATTGACCGAGGTCGTGACGCTCAGGTCCGGGTTGCCGCGCGTGATCTGGTCGGTCTCGGTGTTGAGGATGTTGTAGGGCACCAGGTCGATGTAGCTCGGCCGCGCCAGCGTCTTCGTGGCCGCGAAGCGCAGGTTGCTCTTGGGGTCCGGGCTGTAGCGCAGATGCAGCATCGGCAGGAAGTTGCCGTAGGAGCGGCTGCTGGCGGTGGGGACGATCGCATTCGGCAGCACGGCCTTGCCCGTGTAGTCACTCCAGGTTTGCTCGTAGCGCGCGCCGGCGAGCATCATCAGTTTCTGGCTCAGGAAGATCTCGGTCAGTCCATAGCCCGCGAAAACGTCCTCCTGGGCTTGGTAGTCGACGCTCTCCCGGTTCCGGTCCAGGGCTCCCGTCAGGTTGTAGCTGCCGAAGAAGGCCCGGGTGCCGTCGATGCTCTGATATGGCCCGGACGGGTAGCGGCCCTGCAGGTAGTCCGGGTTGCTGTAGCCGGTGTCGAGCACGCCCGACATGCTCGGCAGGCCGGTTCCGGTGAAGCCGGTCAGCGTCTCGTTGTTGTCCTTCGTCTTGTCGCGGAGCTTGGCGCCGAACTTGATGAACCCGGGCTTCGATCCCCGAAGCGGAACCCGCAGGTTGAGCTGTCCGACCAGGTCGCGATCCTTCGTCTCGATCGGCTCGAACTGGTTGAACCTGAAGGCCGACCGCGACGGGTCCTGGTTGAGCGCCGTGACCCGGGTGTCGTAGCCGGAGCCGGAGACGCTGTAGCGGATGCCGGTCTGCTCGTAGCGATTCAGGAAGGTGTCCGGCTCGGTCCGGTGGGATTCGTTGAAGGAGAGCTGAAAGTCGAGGCCGACGTCGCCGCCGAACAGCTTCTCTCCTCCGAGGGAGGTCGAGAACAGGTCTCGCTGGCGGTCCCGATCGCGCAGCTCGGTCCGGATGCGGCCGCCCGTTCCGGTCAGGCCGGTGGGGATGTTCTCGTAGCGGCTGCGACGCCGGATCTTGCTCTGGTCCTGTCGCGTGAAGATGCCGCGCAGGAAGAACGACGACCGCTCGCCGCGCCGGTCCAGCGCGGCGTTGCCGCTGTAGCGCTGGTACTCCGCGGCCTCATCCCGGAGTGTCGTGCGGCTCAGGATCTCCCCCTGGGTCCCCGTGTATTCGTGCTCGACCGTCTCGTTCGCGCGGCGCTCGTCTTGTGCGCTGCCCGACAGGACCATCCCCCATCGGCCCTGGGCGAAGCGCTGGCCCCAGGTGAAGCTGCCGCGAGGCCGTGTCGTCTCGCGCAGGTTGTTGTAGCCCGCCGCGACCGTCGCCGTCAGCAGCCGCTTCTCGGGCGCCTGCTTGGTGACCAGGTTGATCGTGCCGCCGATCCCGTCGCCGTCCTGGTCCGGTGTCAGCGCCTTGCTGACCTCGACCGCCTGGATGATCTCGCTGGACACCGAGATGAAGTTGACGGCGCGCGACTGGGGCTCCGTGGAGGGCATGCGCTCGCCGTTGATGGTCACGGAGTTGAGGCGCGGGTCCACGCCGCGCAGGATCGGCAGCTCGCCCTCGCCGTCGTCACGCTGCAGGATGACGCCGGGCACGCGCTGCATGGCCTCGGCGACGTTCGGGTCCGGGAACTGGCCGATCTGGTCGGCGGAGACGACGTTGACGATGTTCGGCGCCGTCTTCTGCTGGTTGAGGGCCTTGGCCTGTCCCTCGAGCAACGGGGACGAGACCACGACCGTCTCCTGGATGGTTACCACCAGTTGTGCATCGAAGGCGGCCGTGGCCCCCGCTTCGACCGTGATCTCGGCCTGCTTGCCGCGAAAGCCGATCAACGTCACCTCGATCGTGTACTTGCCCGGCGGCACCGCCGAGATGCGGTATCGGCCGGTACGGTCAGTGATGGCGCCGCGGGCCGTGCCCTGGAGCTTGACGTCCGCCCCGGGTAGAGCCTCGCCGGTGCCGTCCAGGACCTGTCCGGAGATCGAACCGGTCGACTGTTGGGCCCAGCCTGGGGACGCGAGCAGGAGACACTGGCAGAGCGCGTAAAAAACGTGTCTTCGGAAGCTGCGTGACATCGGGCACCTCCGTGCCGCCGCGAGCCGGCGCCCCTCAGGACCGGCAGCCCGCAACTGCGAGCAGGTTAGGCGGAGGACGTGACGCTCGTCATCTGAGCATTGTGGGCACGCGGACTATGACGTTCGTCATAGTCGCTAGTCGATGTGGACGATGCCCCGCTGGATCGCCGCGATGGCCGCCTGCGTGCGGTCGCCGACCCCCAGCTTGCCGAGGACGCTGCTGACCTGGATCCGCACCGTCCCATCCGCGGTGCGAAGCTCCGCGGCGATCTCCTTGTTGCTCCTGCCCTTCACGATCAGCTCCAGCACTTCCAGCTCGCGCGGCGTCAGCGCCACCCGTGGGATGTGCTCGGCCAGCTGGCTCGCGACGGCGGGCGAGACGTAACGCCGGCCCGCGTGGACGGCGCGGATCGCCTCCAGCAGCTCGCGGCGCAGCATGTCTTTCATCAAGTAGGCGCGCGCGCCGGCCGCCAGCGCCCGATAGATGTCCTCGTCGCCGTCGTGAAGCGTCAGCACGATGATCCGCGCCTCCGGGAACTCCTGGCGGATCGCCCCGATCGCTTGGATGCCGCCCATCCCGGGCAGCGTGAGGTCCATCAGGGTGACGTCGGGTCGGTGCTCGCGATAGAGCTGAAGCGCCTGCCGGCCGTCTTCGGCCTCGGCGACCACCGCCATGTCCGGTTGCCGGCCCACCAGGGCCGTGAGACCCTCACGCACGATCGGGTGGTCGTCCACGAACATGACCCGGATCGGCGGGCGCTGGCTCACGACGCCGCTCGCCAACGCAGCAGTCCTCGAAGGCCTGTGGGGATCCTCACTTCGATTCTCGTCCCGGCGCCTTCGGCCGTCACGATCATCAGCGCGCCGCCGAGCTGCTCGGCGCGCTCGCGCATGCCCTGCAGGCCATAGTGGCCGGCGACGCCCGAGCCCGCGATCGGCTCCGGAAACCCGCGTCCGTCGTCTTCGACGCTCAAGCGCACGGTCCGGGCTTCGTAGGCCAGCTTCACCAGGATGCGCCGGGCTCCGGAGTACTTCAAGGCGTTGGCCAGCGCTTCTTGGGCGATCCGCAGCAGGCTCGTCTCGACGTCGCCGGGCAGGCGCCGGGGCTCCCCCGAGACGGCGAGCTCGGCCTCGGCCGAGCTCGTCCCCGCGCAGCGACGCGAGGCCTCCCGGAGCGCAGCCACCAGGTTCCCCTGCTCCAACTCGGGGGTGCGCAGACCGCGTATCGAGCGGCGGGCATCGGTGAGACAGCCGTCGATGCGAAGCAAGACGCGTTCGAGCTGGCGCTTGGCTTCGCCCGGCTTCTCGAGCAGCCCCTGGGCCACCGCCTCGAGCTGCATCGTCACGCCGGCGAGCCCCTGCAGCAGCGTGTCGTGGATCTCGCGCGCGATCCGGAAGCGCTCGTGGAGCGCCACCTCGTAGTCGTGCCGCACGCGCCGCACGTGCAAACGGTGCGCCGCCCAGGCGAGCACCCCAGCCAGGGCCACACACAGAACGGCGAAGCTCCGCGTCTCGTGGAAGCGCGGCAGCAAGGAGAAGCCGAATTGGGCGCCGGCCTCGTTCCACACGCCGTCGTCGTTCGAGGCGATCACGCGGAAGCTGTAGTCGCCCGCAGGCAGGCTCGTGTACTGGACCTCGCGGCGGCTCCCCGCATCGATCCAGTGGCTGTCGTAGCCCTCCAGGCGGTAGCGGAAGCGGACCTTCTCGGGCGAAAGCAGGCTGAGCGCCGTGTAGCGGATCGTGAGGTCCTGCGTCCCGGGCGGCAGGCGTGCCGGGCGATCGAGCGGCACTGCCCCGCGTTCGGTCGTCAGGCCTTCCACGTGTACAGGCGGCGCCAGGCGGTTGAAAGCCAGGCCCTGCGGATCGATCTCCACCGCGCCCGCGACCGAGGGGAACCACAGCCTGCCGCTGCGACGCCGCCAACCCGCCGGTTGGGCGTCCCCGGTGCACTGGTTGGCCTCGAGGCCGTCCGCTGTCGTCAGCGCCAGCGGGCTCACGAACTTGGCTCGGCCCGCCGCCACGGCCTCGAGCTCGCTCTTGGGGATCGCGAAGATGCCTTTGCTGCTGCTGATCCAGAGGCGCCCCTGCGCATCCTCGAGAACGGCGAACAGCGTGTCGTGGACCAGGCCCTCGCGCGTCGTGAACGTCGTGAAGCGGCCGTCGCGCCAGCGCACCAAGCCGCCGTCGGTGGCGATCCAGAGCGTCCCGTCGCTCTCCTCGTGGAAGGACGACACCTCGACCGCGGGGAAGCCCTGGGCCGCCCCGTAGGCGACGAAGCGCCCTCCGGACCGCCGTGCCAGCGCGCCATAGCGGAACCCGACCCACAGGTCGCCCCGGCGGTCACGGTGGAGCGCCACGATCCAGGAGCCGGGCAGGCCGTCGCGGGCTGTGTGGTTGGTGAACGCGCCCTGTCTCAACACCGAGAGCCCGAGGCTGGTGCCCACCCACAAACTTCCGTCCGGCTCGCCCTCGATCGCCCACACCGAATCGTCGGGCAGTCCGTGCGCGGTCCTGAACGTCTCGAAGCCGCTCGCGGTCTTCCGGCTCAGGCCCCCGTCCTCGGTCCCGACCCACAGATCTCCGCGCCCATCCTCGAAGAGCGCCGTCACGAAGTTGCTGGAGAGGCCGTCGCGCGTGGTGTAGGAGCGGAAGCGGCCGTTCTCGAGCCGGTTCAGGCCGCCGCCCTCCGTCCCGATCCAGAGGACGCCGCGCCGGTCCTCCAGGATCGCGCGCAGGAAGTCGTTCGAGAGGCCCTCGCGTGTCGTGTACGTCGTGACCTTTCCGTTCTTCAGCCGGTCGAGGCCGCCGCCCTCGGTGCCGATCCACAAGCTGCCTTCGCGGTCCTCGTAGATCGCCTTGACGATGTCGCTCGACAGGCCGTCGCGCCTGCCGAGCGACGCGAAACGCGCGTCGGCAAGCCGCCTGATGCCGGTGTCGTCGGTTCCCACCCACAGGTTCCCGTCGCGGTCTTCGGCGATCGCGCGAACCAGGTCGCTGCGGAGGCCCGCGCCCGCGTCGAAGACCTCGATGCGTCCGTCCCTGAAGCGATGCAGCCCGCCGCCCTCCGTGCCCACCCAGAGCGAACCGTCTCGGCCGCGCCGGATCGCGCGCACCGATTCGTTCCGCAGCCCAGAACGGCGTGTGTAGGTTGCGACGCTGGTGCCGCTCAGATGCGCCAAGCCGGACACCGTCCCGACCCAAAGCGAGCCGTCGCCGTCCGCCCACAGCGCTCGGACGCCTCCGCCGGGCAGCCGGTCGGAGGAAGGGTGGGCCAGGAAGCGCCCCGCCTCGTAGCTCGATAGTCCGCCGTTGGTGCCGACCCAGAGCCGGCCCGAGGCGTCCTCGCACAGGGTTCTGACCGTGTTGTTGGGCAGGCCATCGGCGGTGGTAAAGGTGGTGAAGCCCCCCGCGCGCAGCCGCGTGAGGCCGCCGCGCCGCGTGCCGATCCAGAGACTGCCGTCCCGCGTCTCGGAGAGCGCCAACACGTGGTCGTGCCGCAGCTCCGGCGTGTTCTTGCGGTCGAAGACGGTGAAACGCACGCCGTCGAAGCGAGCCAGCCCCGCCTCGGTGCCGAGCCACAGGTAGCCGTCGCGCGTCTGCACGATCGCCTGCACGGTGTTCTGCGGCAGGCCGTCACGATCGCGCCACACGTCGTGGGCGTACTGGGTCATCGCCCTCGCGGGATCGAGAGCGACCGCGGGCAGGGCGATCAGGGCCAGAACTCCTGGCAGCAGCGATCGACGCATGTTTCCACCCCTCCATGTTCTTCGATCCGCGCTCGAATCGGCATGATACCGTCCGCCCGATGAGGATCCGCCGTTCCGAAAACGCGTGCCTCCTGTACCACGATGCCGAGCGGCTCTCTCAAGTCCAGCTTCCTGTGATTCCGCGGAATAGAGAGGAGGGGATCTGACATGCAGATCGAAAAATACTCCCTGGGCATCGGCGACCGTTTCGGCAAGCAGGGCAGCGCCCAGTTGCGCGCGTTTCAGAAGGCCGAGCAGGCTGGGGCGGTGGTCGTGCCCGTCTGGAACAAGTCGTTTCGCGAGCATTCCCTGATCGGCACCAAGCCCGACGACGTC
>CAZVOI010001149.1:0-1896 GCA_964628275.1 uncultured Acidobacteriota bacterium
CTGCGGCCACCCCGGAGCCCAGGCGCCCCGCGGCCACGCCGCCGCCAGCGACGAGCGGGCCGACGCAACCCACGCGCTCCGATCCTGGACCAATCTCCAACGCGCGTGCCGCGCCGCCCGACTCGGGGGCCGACTTCTCACACCTCGACGACGACCAGGCTGCCTTGCGCGGCAGCGGGCCCAGTCGCCGATCAGGAGACTATGGTTCGTCGGGCGGCGCCTACGGCGGGGCTCGCCGCGTCCTGTCGAAGGTCCCGCCGGGAGTCGCCATGGGCGAACGGCCCGCGGTCGCCACCATCCTCCACCTGATCGCAGCCGAAGAGGCCTACAACACCAAGCACGGCCGCTACGCGTCGCTCAAGGACCTGATCGAGGCCCAGGCGGCGCTACTCGACGTCGGGCCGTCGGGCAACTCGTTCGCGAGGCGCAACTACAAGTTCCGCCTCGTCGTCGAAGAGGACGGTTTTCGCGTCGAAGCCATGCCGTCGGCTCCCGGGTTGCGCCCGTTCGTAGGCGACGACACAGGCTTCGTTCGGCTCGGCATCCGCTAGGGCCGAGCGAACCCGGATCAGAACCGCTCGGGACGGGCCTTCCACAGCGGGGGGGCTATGGCCTGGAACATCTGCTGCGCGCGCTCCAGGTCCGCGGGCGAGAAGTCGGGACCCGCCTCGGTCGGCGTCTCGCCCTTGCGGCTCACCTGTGCGACGCCGATCGCCTCCCCCTCCAGGAGAATCGGGACCGTGATCATCTTCTGGATCGGCACCATCCGATCGCGCAGCTTGACGCTCTCGAAGAACGCGACGTGCTTGACCGCGGGCACGTTGTTCATCGCCTCTCCGGTCTTGCGTCCCAGGATCGTCACCGCGATCGAATCGCGCTTGGTGACGGGGATCGTGCCGAGGTCGACGAACTTGCGCGGCGCCACGAAGCGTAGGTGCTGGCCGTCGCTGGTCCGGATCAGGATCGCGACCTCGTCCGGCTTGGCGCCGAACGCGCCTGCCACGGTCTTCACGATGCGCTCGCCCATGTCCAGCAAGAGCTCCAACGGATTCTGGACCTCGGCCTTCTTGGCGACCATGGCGTCCAGGATTTCGAGCAGTTCTTTCATGCCGTGGTTCGAAGGATTCTAGAAGCGAACGCGTTCGATCGTACCATCTCGTCCGATGCCTGGGCCGAGCGCGACGACGTCGGAGCGTTGGCGGTTGTTCGTGCCGCTGTTCGTGTTCGCTCTCGCCCCCCGCGTCTTCTTCGTGCTCGCCTACCCCGCCGTCTACGGAGGCGACGCCACGGCGCGGATGGCTCGGGCCGACGAGTTGCTGCTCGGCTATCAGCTCCCGCTCCCGCAGGCGCTCGTCTTCCTGATCCGCCACCTGGCGCCCGCGCCGGTATGGACGCGGCTGGCATTCGCCGTCATCGGCGCTCTCGTCCCGGTCGCGCTGCTGCTGGCGCTCCGACCCAGCGCCGGCAACCCGGCTGCATGGAACGGCGCTGTGTTGTGCGCGCTGCATCCGGCCCTCCTCTACTACTCGATCGTCCCCTACCAGGAGTCGCTGACGATCGCGTTGCTGCTCCTGGCAGCCTGGGCGCTCCAGTCGCGCCGCGAGAGCCTGGCCGGCCTGCTGGTGTCGCTCGCATGCCTCACCCGATACGAGGCCTGGATCGCGGTGCCGTTGGTGATGGCGCCACGGCTGCGAGCGCGCCCGCTGCGCACGCTCGCGCTGTTCGGAGCCGCTCCAATCCTGTGGCTGCTGCTGTGGCGGGGCGTCTCACCCGCGGGCACCTACGTGCTGGACCTGGATCCGCTGGCGCCTCGGCTGCCACGCGTGCTGTTCCTGTTTTCGAAGCTCCGCGAGTATTCGGGCCTGGCCGTGCTCGGTCTGGCGGCCGCTGGCGGAG
>CAZVOI010001150.1:0-5016 GCA_964628275.1 uncultured Acidobacteriota bacterium
GGGGACCGCAAAGTCGACGTGGAAGTCGAACAGCCGCAGGGCATCGAGGGCGTCGCCGAACTCGTTTGCCAGGAAATAGGAGAAGGTGTTGGGCGCACCGGCCGCCGGCGGGTTGACGCCGTCGAGGTCCGAAGGCAGCGCGCCACCGATCCCCTCGGGGTGCGTGGCGAGGTTGAGGTTGAAGTAGACGAACCCCGCGGTGGGGTCTCCCGCGAGCATCTTCTTGCGGTCGAACGCGTAGGCCCCGGTTCCGTCGAACGGGCCGCCGTTCAGGAACTGGTTCACCGTCATGTAATAGGCGTCGGGCCAGACCCCAAAGTGCGGGTAGTCGTTGAACTCGTTGTTGGGGACGACGAAATCGTAAAGGAAGTAGGCGCCGGTGGGGTCGCCGGTCTTCGAGACCGCCACGCACTGGTGGTAGGGCGGGATCGTGCCGCCGCCCAGGAACGCGAACTGGCTGATCAGCCAACGGTCGGCCATCGGGTCAAAGAGGACGATCGGATCGCCGTCGTCG
Organism: uncultured Acidobacteriota bacterium; assembly: GCA_964628275.1. Lineage (GTDB taxonomy): Bacteria > Acidobacteriota > Vicinamibacteria > Fen-336 > Fen-336 > CAZVOI01. The sequence goes on from CAZVOI010001150.1 coordinate 515, forward strand.
TCCGTGGAGCAAATGCCGCCCAGCGCGGCGAACAGGCTGCTCATCTTGAAAGGAGCGGTGAGGGGTGCACCCGCTTTGTTGTAGACGCGAACCAGCAGGTTGACCGTCTGGACGACGTGGTTGGGGCCGACGTCCATGTTGGTGTCGGGAGGCGAGACCCGGAAGCCGAAGGCAGTGAAGTTGTCTTGGTTGCTGAGGGTGTCGAAGCTCAGGATGGGGCCGGCGCCGAACACCGGGTCGGGAGCCTGCGCCACGGGGTTGTCCAGCGCCGCGTCGACGTCGGCCTCGACGCCTGGCGCAGTCGTGCGGAACTCCTCGGCATCGCCTCCCTCACCCTCGCGACCCTTGCGGAAGCTGTTGCTGTCCTTCTCTTCGGGCGCGGCCGCAGGGAGGTCTCGCGCGGGCCCCGAGAGGGCGAACCCGACCGCTTGGTCGGCGAAAGGCGCTGCCTGGCCGGACTGCGCCCGCACGCGGGCGGGCGCCGGTCCGGTGAGCGAGCCGAGAAGGCCCGCGAGCGCCAGAGCGATGACACTGCCTCTCCTGTGGATCTGCATAGAGTCTCCCTTGTAAAGACCGAAGGTCCCACCTTGGTGCCTGGGAGGGCCAAGCGCCACTCGAACGTCCGGCACGACGCTGCTTGGGTAATCCCGCAGGGGATCGGGCGGTAGCCTAGGTCAGGATCTCCCGCGGTGTCAACGGTCTTGTGCCTGGGCATTTCATGCCCGTGTGTGTCCGGGCCGCGCTCGAAGCTCACTCGCCGGTGCCGATCGGGCGGCCCAAGGTTCATTGACACTGTCCTGCCCGGATGCATAGCATGCGCACGAATCGGCAACGAACAGAGGAGCGTCCCATGTCAGAGCACAAGGTCAACCGTCGGCAGTTTCTCGAGAAGTCCAGCTTGATCGCCGCCGCGGCCAGCGCCGCCGCGGGGGCGCGCCCGGCGAGCGCGCAGATCAACAACGCGGCCGCCGTGAACCTGAAGCCGGTGCGGCTCGGGTTCATCGGGGTCGGAATCCGCGGCACGCTGCTGATGGAGGCGGCGGCCGGCATCGCCGGGGTCGAGATCAAGGCCGCGGCCGACTGCTACAAGGGGCACCTGGAGCGCGCGCAGGAACAGGTCACGCCGCCCCCGGCGGTCACCGGCGACTACAAGGAAGTCCTGGCCCGCGCCGACGTCGACGCCGTCGTGATCGCGACCCCGGACCATTGGCACCTGCGGATGACCGAGGAGGCCCTCGCTGCGGGCAAGCACGTCTACGTCGAGAAGCCGATGACGCACCGCTGGGAGGAGGGCGAGGCCTTCATCGCGGCCGCTGAGAAGAGCGGCAAGCGGGTGCAGGTGGGCAGCCAGTACATGAGCATGGGCGCCGCGCAGAAGGCGGCCCAGATCATCAAGAGCGGGCAGCTCGGGCAGGTGACACTCGTCGAGGGCAAGTTTCACCGCAACACCGCGACCGGTGCCTGGTACTACCCGATCCCGCCCGACGCGTCTCCCGCCACGGTCGACTTCAAGGGCTTCCTCGGCTCGGCCCCCGTGCGCGATTTCGATCTGCGGCGCTTCTTCCAGTGGCGGCTCTTCTGGGACTACTCGGGCGGCCTGCCGACGGACCTGTTCGTGCACCTGGTCACTGCCACGCACCAGCTGATGGGTGTCCAGGAGCCGGAGAGCGTCTTCAGCTTTGGCGACGTCTACCACTGGAAGAACTACCGCGAGGTGCCGGACCAGATGACCTCGATGGTGAAGTACCCGGAAGGCTTCGTGCTGCGGCTGTCGAGCACCGCGATGAACGGCCACCCCGGGCCGCTGCTCACGATCTACGGGACCGAGGGCACGCTCGAGTACACCGGAAGCTCGTTCAAGCACTACTACGAGCCGCGCACGGACAACTTCGGCTACTCCACGCGCTCCTGGTCGAAGGCGACGACGGCTCGATTCAAGGAGCTGATGAACCTGGGCGACGGCCAGAGCCCGCTCGACGGGCCGATGAGCGCGGACCCGGTCGAGTACAAGTCGAACGACGAGGACTCGACCCGCGCCCACGTCCGCAACTGGATCGAGGCGATCCGCACGGGCGGCCAGCCGATCGAGGGCGTGCGCTTCGGCCACCACGCGGCCCTCGTCGGCCACATGTGCAACCTGTCCTACAAGGCCGGCAAGCCGGTTCGCTGGAACAAGGCCACCCGTAAGGTCGAGGTGTAGGCAACCCCGAGAACGCTAACCCCGCGTGGGCGAGTGCACGAAGGTGTACTCGCCGACGAGTCGCTCGCCGCCCTCTTCCCGGGCCAGCAGGCGCATGCGCAGGACCACGTCGCCCAGAGCACGCAGCGCCGGCATCGGCTGCGCCACGAGCAGCTCGCGAGCGTCCGGGTTGACGGGAACGTCCTCCAGGCGCTCGTCGGGCCCTCCCTCCCAGCTCGTGACGACGTCGAGTCGCGAGACACCCCGCAGGTCGGCTTCCAGGTGGGTGATCATCAGGTCGTCCTCGGGCGTCACCGTGCAGGCGACCCGCCCGCCCGGGGCGACCCGGTACTCGCGCATTCGCAGCCCCTCGCGCGCCGCCGTCTCGAGAAAGACCGGGGTCACCACCACCTGGACCGCACCGTCGCGTGCCGCGCGGCGCACGCCGTCGCCGAGCGCCACGAGGCCGCGCAGCCGCCCGCTGCAGCTGTCGCACTCCATCAGGTGGGTTTCGACGCGCTCCTCGTCGAGCGGCGCCGTGTCCTCGAACCAGTAGTCGACGAGCGTCTCGAGCTCGAGCGGGCGGGCGCAGTCCCGGCTCATCGGGCCCCCTCCACGCAGGCGCGCAGGCGCGCCAGGGCCCGATGCCGTACCACGCGCACGTTGGCTGGCGTCAGCCCCAGCTCGGCGCCGATCTCGTCGGAGCCGCGTTCGGCATAGAACGACAGCACCACGACGCTGCGCTCGCGCTCGGCGAGGCCCTCGAGGCAGCGGGTCACGCGCTCGAAGTCGAGGGGCGCTGCGTCGCTGACGTCCGCCGGCTCCAGGCCCGAGCCGAAGCGCTCCAGAAGACGCTGCCGACGCGCCGCTCCCCGCCGCAGGTTCGCGACGACCCGGCGGCAGGTTCCGAGCACGAAGGACCCGATGTGCTCGAGCTCGCGCACCTTGCCGGAGCGCAGGCTCTCGAAGGTCATCAGGACGACGTCCTGGGCGAGGTCGTCCGCGGCCGCAGGGTCGCGGAGGTGGCGCAGGCCGTACAGGCGAACCCGCGGCGCGAGCCGCCGGTACAGCTCTGCCGCGGCTCCAGCGTCCCCGCCAGCGACTCCGGCCGCCAGCTCGGAGTCGCTCGTGTCCCGGATCGGGTCGGCGTCAGCCAAGGCCCGAACAGCATACGCCAGCCGCCCTTCTCGATTGGGAGTGTAACGGGGAGCCGGGTCGTTACACCTCCCCCGTGCAAGAGGAGGCCAGATGATCACGAATCGTGAGACGGGCACCCGGGTCGACGAGATCGCCGAGGGGATCTTCCGGATCAGCACTCCGGTGACGCTGCTTCCGGGAGGCTTTACCTTCAACCAGTTCCTGGTGATGGACGAGGAGCCGCTGCTGTTCCATACCGGGCCGCGGCGGATGTTCCCGCTGGTCCGGGAGGCCGTGGCGGCCGTGGTGGCCGTAGAGCGCCTGCGCTACGTCGGGCTCTCGCACTTCGAGGCGGACGAGTGCGGCGCCCTCAACGAGTTCCTCGCGGTGGCGCCCCTGGCCGTGCCCGTCTGCGGGCAGGTCGCCGCCATGGTCTCGGTCGACGACATGGCCGATCGCAAGGCCCGGGCGCTCGGCGACGGCGAGACGCTCGCCCTCGGTCGCCACACGCTGCGCTGGCTCGACACGCCCCACGTGCCGCACGGGTGGGAGTGCGGCTATCTCTTCGAGGAGCGCACGAAGACGCTGCTGTGCGGCGACCTCTTCACCCAGGGGGGCGCCGAGCACTCGCCCGTGACGGAGTCGGACATCCTCGGACCCAGCGAGGCGATGCGTGCCGGTCTCGACTATTGGGCCCACGCGACGAACACGGGGGCGACGCTCGAGCGCCTCGCCGAGCTGGCGCCGGCGACGCTCGCCTGCATGCACGGCGCCGCCTGGCGGGGTGACGGCGGGTCGTTGCTTCGCGCCCTCGCCGGCCGGCTCGAGAGCTCGCTTCAACCGGACGCCGCCCTGGCGTCGGTCGGAGCCGCCTGAGCCTACTTCGCGGGCGGCGCGACCAAGCCCCGCCGTTCCAGGAACGGCTGGATCTTCGGCTCGCCGCCGGTGAAGTTCCGGAAGAGCGTCATCGCCTCCTCGCTGCCGCCGCGTGAGAGCAGGCTGGCGCGGAAGCGGTCGCCGTTCTCGCGCGTGAGGCCGCCGTGGGCCTTCACCCACTCCACGGTCGAAGCGTCCAGCACCTCGCTCCAGAAGTAGGAGTAGTAGCCCGCCGAGTAGCCTCCCGCGAAGATGTGGGAGTAGTAGGTCGTGCGATAGCGGGGCGGGACGGGGCCGAAGTCGACGCCGT
>CAZVOI010001151.1:0-11178 GCA_964628275.1 uncultured Acidobacteriota bacterium
CCGTCGCTTCCGCGCGGATCCCGAATACTTCCGAGCCACAACTCGCCTCCGCGCACCAGCCACCGCGCGGCCGCGTCATAGCAGGCGAGCGCAGCCTTCTCCTCTGGAGTAGTCGCTACATCGCGAACGATCGAGATCTCCGTTGCCATCGCCTGAAAAAGATCCTGAAACTTCTGGTACGAGATGCCGAGGTCGAATGCGGTCTCAACCGCCTTCCCTGAGCGATAGAGAGCCTCAAGCTTCTTCTGATCGAGCTGAGCCGTGGGCTTCGCCCTCTGTTGGCCCATGGATGTGCTCGCGAGCGCGAGCAGCATGGCCGAAAGGAGGGCGGTCTGCTTCACCTTCCTGTCTCCGATTCACGCTCGAAGATCGCTACCTGGAAGGTGATCATGCTCGTCGAGTTGCCGCTCAAGGCTGCAAGGCAACCGTTGCTACGCAACGTCGGCACGTCCTCTAGATGGGAGAAGCGCCAGCTATCGCTTTCATGGGACTCGATCAGCTTCGAGAGCTGCTCGGCGCATTGGGCCGACTCACCCCTCCCGGCCTTTATCTGCGGCACGAATGGGATCGCACGATGCATCGCTTCACCTATTTGGATACCAGGAGCGTACACCCGACTGACCCAGGCAGTACGATCACCGGCCCCGCAAGGAGAGGGCTCGAATGGCTAGTAGCGCGCCGTGCAAGGACCGCCGCGGAGGCCCCAACGCCGCCGTCGACCCTGCTCTTCAGCGCCGCACTTCGGCTCTTTCTCGGGCCACCACGCGCGCGGTCTCGCGCATCCGGCGCTGCGGCCCCCTTGAGCGCGTGGGCAAGCGAGGCCAGCGCGGCGCGAGCGGGCTGACGCCGGCAGCCGAAAAGGCGCTCTCGCGCAAAAGGAGGAACCCATGAGGGGCGATGGCAGCATCACACCCGCGGGCGGCGTTACTGGATTGCTACTACGTGAACGGCGGGCTAGCCCGCGAGCCGGCTGGCACGTCGGAGGAGACGGCTAGGGAGAAGCTGAAGGAGATCCACAAGGCTCTGAATCAAGGAACCTACTTGGCGCCGTCTCAGAAAAGCTGACGGTCAACGATCTGCTCGACGACCGGCTCGTCCACATGAAGAACCAGGGGCGCATCGACGGTCAAGGTCGCTTCACACCTCATGGCGGTCAGGAAGGCGCTCGGGCAGTTCCATGCAACGGACCTCGGCACGTCCGCAATCGAGAAGTTCAAGGAGGCCCGGCTTGCTGCAGGTCGCGCTCCGCGACCGTGAACCGCGAGTGCGAGGCGCTGCGTGCGGCCTTTCCGGCTCGCCGCCAACGTCACGCCGCCTCGGATCCCCCGGGCGGCATACGTCCCTATGTTGACTGTCGAGAACGCGCGCCAGGGCTTCCTCTCTCGGGCCGAGGTCAACCCCTTCTCGCGGCTTCTCGCGGCGATCCCCGATGCCGACGTCCGAGGTTCGCCTGGGCCGGGATGCGGCCGAACGAGATCCGGCAGCTCACGTGGGCGATGCTCGATCGCGAGACGTGGGCGTTGACCTCGACCCAAAGGCGGCGAAGACTCGCACCGGCCGCGTGCTCGCGATCGTGGGCCCGCTGCGCAAGATCATCGATCGTCGGATCGCGGCGCGGCGCCTCGATTGCTCACTGATCTTCCATCGCGTGAGCCGCGGTCGCCCGGGCCTACACGTTCCCTGTGCTGTGGCGGAAGGCGCTCGTGGCCGCGCAGCTCCTCCCCGGCTTGCGTCCCTACGATCTTCCGCGCACGGCCCTGCGGAACCTCGTGCGCGGCGGGACCGACTACACCGTGGCGACGAAGATCTCGGGCCACAAGACGCGCTCGACGTTCGACCGCTACAACATCACCTCGGTCGAAGACATCCGCGCCGCGATGACGCGGACGGCCGACTACGTCGCGACGCCGCCGACAGAGCGGAACGTCGAGAACATCGAACGCGCACAGAACGCGCACAGCCAGGGCGCGAAGCGGAAAGCCCGATGGAAGCGAGTCAACAAGTTACGCAACGGCGAGTGGCGGAAGTGAGTGGGAATCGAACCCACCGCCGCGGGTGTTAGCCCACGGCCAGACGGCTTTGAAGGCCGCGCGAGTCACCAGACCCGAAGCACTTCCTCGTTGATCAAGGGGGCCGCTGCGTCGCGGCCCCCTTCCGATCCCCCGCTCGCTACGCCGAAGTGAATTCGGCTCGCTCACAGCACGTACAGACCGCCGCTGCGTCGCGGCCCTCCTTCCCGTCCCCACCGCGCGCGCCTGGGCCGCCAGCCTCTCCACAGCCAAAGGATAACGGGATAGCGATTTGGTTTCCGATCAGGGCCAAGCACGAGACACCGCTCGACAATGTGATCTACGCCACATATCTCGCCCGCTCGAAGCACGAGCGGCGGCGACATGGCTAGAATGCGCGCTCGGATGCAGCGACCTCGGGCCAACCGCCGGGCCGCCGCTACCAGGCACCACTTTCGAATGGCGAGCCGGCGCGCTGACATCGCCCCGATGGTGGAGCAGATCCTCCACACGGTCGAGCCGGCGGGCTTCGACGTGGAACAAAAGGACAACCTCGCGGTCGCGCTGGCCGAGGCGCTGTCGAACGCGGCGGTGCACGGCAACAAGCTGCACCCCAGGTCACGGGTGGCGGTGAAAATCAGCCTCACGCCCGACGCTGAAGCCACCGTCACGGTGACCGATACGGGCGCCGGCTTCGACGTGAACAGCGTGCCGGATCCCTCGACGCCGGAGAAGCTGCTCGAGCCGAACGGACGCGGCGTCTTCCTGATGCGCGCCCTGGTCGACGGGGTGGACTACAACGACAAGGGCAACGAGGTCCGGCTCACCGTCAGGCGCAAGCGCTAGCGGACGAAGCCGGTCTCCGGCCGCTGGCGCGGCAACCCGAACCAGAGATCGTCGAGGGCGCGCTCTTCGTCATGGTCCAGCGCAAAGCCCGAAGCCGCGAGCGTCGCGTCGAGCTGCTCCGGGCGGCTCGCCCCGACGATGGCCGCGGTCATCTCGGGGCGCCGCAGCACCCACGCCACGGCCGCCGTGGCGAGCGACTTGCCGCGTTCGCGGAAGAACGCCTCGAGGCGCGCGACCGCTTGCAGCGATGCCTCCTTCCAGTAGCGCCGGCGATAGGTCTCGCCGCTCGAACCCAGCTCCAGCGAGAACCGGCTGCCCGCGCTGGGCGGCGCTTCGGGCTTGTGCTTTCCGGTGAGCAAGCCGCCGGCGAGCGGGTTGAACACGATCACGCCGATGCCGCGATCGGCGCATAGCGGCAAGAGGTCCAGCTCGATGTCGCGGTGGAGCGCGTTGTAGCGGGGCTGCGTGCAGGCGAAACCGGGAATGCCCAACGCCGCGGCGGCCAGCGACGCCTTGCCCAGCTCCCAGGCGTGGAAGTTGGAACAGCCCGCGTGGCGGATCTTTCCGGCGCGGGTGGCGTCGTCGAGCGCGCGCAGCGTCTCTTCGAGGGGCGTCTCTGGGTCGAAGGCGTGCACTTGAAAAAGGTCGATGTAGTCCGTCTGCAGGCGCCGCAGGCTGGCCTCGATCGAGGCGGTCACGTGTCGCCGAGAGCTGCCGCGATCGAGCGGATCGGTGCTCATCGGAAAGAAGCACTTGGTTCCGACTACGAAGCGGTCGCGCCGGCCTTTGAGCCAGCGGCCGAGGATCTCCTCGGTGCGCCCCGCGGTGGCGAGCTCGAGCGGGATCGGATAGCAGTCGGCGCTGTCGAGGAAATCGACTCCGGCGTCAGCGGCGCGATCCAGGATCGTGCGCGACAGCGCCTCGTCGCACTGCACGCCGAACGTCATCGTGCCGAGGCAGATCTCGGAGACTCTCAAGCCGGTTCCGCCCATCCGCCGCTGCCGCATGGCGGGAGTCAACACGAAGGCGAGGCCCTCGGCAAGACGTCCGAGCCTGCGAGTCAGGATTCGAGTATCTTTGCCCGACCGAACGCCCAACGACGAGCGATTGCGATGAACGAAGCTGATACTTGCCGGAAGCTCGTCGTGCCCAAGTTGCAGGCTGCGGGCTGGGACAACGAACCGCATTCGATCGCATAGCAGCGAACGATCACAGATGGGCGGATCCTTCCCGCGGGCCAAGGAAGACATCACGCATCTCCCGCCGGAACAGCTCGTCGAGAGTATCCTTAGAGAAGGAGCGACGGGTCGCCGACATCATGCTCGGGATCAAGAAACTCTTGGAGAAAAACGAGAGGGAGGCATGAAAGCTCTGGATCGAATCAAGCTTGATCCCGCCGTCATGGGCGGACGCCCCTGCATCAGAGGGCTTAGGGTCACCGTGGGAACGGTGGTCGGTCTCGTCGCGGGCGGCCGGACTACGGCTGAAATCCTGGAGCTCTACCCCTATCTGGAAGAGCCGGACATCGAGCAGGCTCTGCGTTTCGCCGCGTGGCGAGTCGAGGAACGTGAGGTGCCGTTGGAGACGGCGTGAAGATCCTCCTCGACATGAACCTGTCGCCAATCTGGATCGGTTTCCTGGCGAGCAGCAGGCTGGGAGGCCGTTCATTGGAGCGCGGTCGGCGACCCCCGAGCACCCGACGCCGTCGTCATGAAGTGGGCACGCGAGAATGGCTACGTCGTTTTCACGCACGACCTCGATTTCGGCGCCGCACTGGCGCTGACGGGCGCGCTCGGCCCGAGCGTCATCCAGATTCGTTGCGAGAACATCACTCCAACTGGAAACGGCGGCCTGGTCACCACCGCGCTTCGCCAGTTCGCTGGTGTGCTCGAACAGGGAGCGCTTGTCGTCGTGGACGAGACCAGTCTGCGAGCCCGCGTGCTTCCTCTGAGAACTCCATGATCGTCCATCGCTCATGACCGGTTGGCCGACGGCTCGCCTCGGTGAAGTGCTGAGGTATCGCAAGGAGTTCATCTCTATCGATGACGGCATGACAGTCAAAAACATGGTGACAGGGGCTCTGACATCAATGACGATGGGAGTGAAATAGTGCGACCGTCAACGACGATGCTGGTTGCCGTCCTACTACTGACCTTGCCGCTCGCAGCCGCCGAGGAATGCGACCTCCTGTTCGCGGGCGGGCGCGTCGTGGATGGGACCGGCGCGCCATGGTTCAGAGCCGACGTGTGCGTGCGCGGCGATGCGATCGCGGCCGTCGGCGACTCGAAGGACTGGAGGGCCAATCGGCGCATCGATGCGACGCGGCTGGTGCTGGCGCCGGGTTTCATCGACATGCTCGGACAGTCCGAGTACTACGTGCTGGTCGACAACCGCGCCGCCAGCAAGATCACCCAGGGCATCACCACCGAGATCACCGGCGAGGGCGGCTCGATCGCGCCGACCAACGCGCGGATGATCGCCGACGACAAGGAAACCTGGGCGCGCTACGGCGTGACGCCGGATTGGACCGATCTCGAGGGCTACTTCAGGACCCTGGAGCGGAAACGGTCCGCGATCAACGTCGGCACATTCGTGGGCGCGGGCGGGCTCAGGAACCTGGTGATCGGGCTGGCCGACCGGCCGGCGAAACCGGAAGAACTGAAGGCGATGCAAGCCGAGGTCGCGAAGGCGATGGAGCAGGGCGCCTTCGGGCTCTCCACGTCGCTACAGTATGTCCCTGACCGATTCGCCTCGACCGAAGAGATCATCGCTCTCGCCAAGGTCGCCGCGCGCTACGGCGGCAGTTACATTACCCACCAGCGCTCGGAATCCGATCGCATCGACCCGAGCATCGACGAGGTCTTCCGGATCGCGCGCGAGGCCAAGATTCCGGCGCAGATCTACCACCTGAAGACCGCGTACAAGAAGAACTGGGGGCGCATGCCAGAGGTCTTGAAGCGCCTCGACGCCGCGCGCGCCGAGGGCTTGGACGTTTCGGCGGACCAGTACCCCTACATCGCCGGCGCGAACGGCGTCGACGCGTGCCTGCCGCTCTGGGCCCGCGAGGGCGGCAAGGACAAGCTGGTCGAGCGCCTCCAGGACCCGGCGCAGCGCGCGCGGATCAAGAAGGAAATGCTGACCGACGATCCGTCCTGGGAGAACCAGTACCTGGGCTCGGGCGGACCGTCGGGCGTGCTGGTCGCCGCGGTGCTCAACCCCGACCTGAAGAAGTACGAGGGCATGACGATCGCCGACATCGGCAAGGCCTCGGGCAAAGAGCCCGAGGACGCGCTCCTGGACCTCGTGCTGGCGGACCGCGGCAACAGCGGCGGCATCATCTTCATCATGAACGAGGACGACGTCCGCGCGGCGCTGCGCCATCCGCTGGTCTCGTTCTGCACGGACTCGGGCGCCGTGGCGCTCGATGGGATCCTCGGCAAGCAGCGCTCGCACCCGCGCGCCTGGGGCTCGGCGGCTCGCATCCTGGGCAAGTACGTGCGCGACGAGAAGCTGCTCCCGCTCGAGGAGGCTGTGCGCAAGATGACCTCGCTGCCCGCCTCGCGAATGGGGCTCGCCGATCGCGGCATCCTGCGGCCCGGCATGAAGGCCGACATCGTCGCCTTCGACCCGCTGACCGTGATCGACCGCGCGACGTTCGAGAAGCCGCTGGCCTACAGCGCGGGCATCCCGTACGTCGCCGTGAACGGACAGCTGGTGGTCGATGGGGGCGTCATCACGGATGCGCGGCCGGGGCGCGGCTTACGCGGTCCCGGCTACCGGAAGGAGCGCTGAGCGTGGCCGCTCGGCAGGCCCCGCTCTTCGGGGACCAGCGGTCGCTGGTCGGCGTGATCCACGTCCACGCATTGCCGGGGACGCCGCGGGCGCGCGAGCCGCTGGCGGCGATCATCGCCGCCGCCGTGGCCGAGGCTGAGGTCTACGCGCGCGCCGGCTTCGACGCGGTGATGATCGAGAACATGCACGACCGGCCGTATCTGAAGCGCGGCGTGGGCCCGGAGATCGTGGCCGCGATGACGGCGGTCGGGCGGGCGGTGCGCGCGAGCGTGTCGCTGCCGCTGGGCGTGCAAATCCTGGCCGGCGCCAACCGCGAGGCGATGGCGGTTGCGCACGCGTGCGGCGCGGCGTTCGTGCGCGTGGAGGGCTTCGTGTTCGCCCACGTTGCCGACGAGGGGTTGATCGAAGCCGACGCCGGTGCGCTGCTGCGCTATCGGAAGGCGATCGGGGCCGAAGCGGTTCGCATCTTCGCCGACATCAAGAAGAAGCACTCCGCCCACGCGCTCACCGCCGACGTCGGCATTCCCGACACCGCGCACGCAGCCGAGTTCTTCCTCGCCGACGGCCTGGTCGTGACCGGCACCGCCACCGGCGTCGCGACCGATCCCGCGGACGTCCAGGCGGCGGCCGGCGCCGTCCATCTGCCGGTGCTGGTGGGCTCCGGCGTCAGCCCGGGCAACATCGCGCGCTATGCCGCCGCCGCCGGCTTCATCGTCGGATCCTGGGTCAAGCGCGGCGGTAGCTGGTCGGGGGCGCTCGACCGCCGCCGCGCAGAGACGCTGGCGCGCGCCTTCCGGAAGCTGGCGCCGCGACGCGCGTGAGCAAAGACCTGGTCGTCCTCGGCAACCTGATCGTGGACGACGTGGTCTTTCCCGACGGCTCGACGCGCATGTTCGAGCCCGGCGGCGCCGCGATCTACAACGTCCTCGGCGCGAGCCTGTTCGAGATCGACACCGGCCTGGTCAGCATCGTCGGCACCGACTACCCCGACTGGGCGCTCGCCGGTGCTGTGGCGCGCGGCGTGGACTTGGGCGGCGTGCATCGGCTGGGACGCCCGGGCCTGCGCATTTGGGTTCTCTACGAGGAGAGATTGCGCCAGTTCGTGCATCGGCGCGAGTGCCCGCAGCACGCCGACGTCTCGCCAGGATTCGACCAGATCCCCGACGCCTGGCGTTCGGCACGCGCGTTCCTGATCTCGCCGATGCCATTCGCGGTCCAGCGCGCGCTGGTCGAGGCGCTGTCGCTACTCCCCGGCGCTTTCATCGCCCTCGACCCGCTCGCGCCACTCGGCCCGGAGACTTGGAACGACTGGCGCGACCTGGTGGCCAAGGTCGACGCGTTCTTCGTCGGCGAAGACGAGATGCAGCTCGAGACGGATGCCGGCGACCCGATGCAGACCTTGTGCCGGCTCGCCGGCGGGCGGCTGCGCTACGTGGCGTTCAAGCGGTCGGCGCGCGGCGGGATGCTCTACGACGCGGCGCAGGACCGGCTGGTGCACTGGGAGCCTCGCGCCGCCAGCGTTGTGGACCCGACCGGCGCCGGAGACGCGTTCGCCACGGGAACCATCGCGGGGCTGCTGAAGGGCGAGCCCGCGGAGGTCGCGTTACGCCGGGGGCTGGTCGCGAGCAGCTTCGTGCTCGAGGACTGGGGGCCGCGCGCTATCCTGCGTACCGAGCCCCGACAAGCGGAGGCTCGCCTCCGGGAGTGGTTCCAATGACCATGACGCTGACGCCCGATTTCTTCGACGTGGCCCCCGAAGTCAAGGAGGCGCTCCGAGCCGGACGGCCCGTCGTCGCGCTCGAGACGACACTGGTCACTCACGGCTTGCCCGCTCCCGAAGGCCTGGCCGTGGCCGGTGAGCTGGAAGCGCTGGTGCGACAGGGCGGCGCAGTCCCCGCCACGATCGGCGTCTTCGAAAAGAAGATCCACGTCGGACTGGACGCCCAGAGCCTGGAACGGCTCGCGACGGCACGCCTGGTGGCCAAGGTCAACCTCGGAAACCTGGGGGCTTGTGTCGCCAGCGGCGCGGCCGGTTCGACGACGGTGGCGGCGACGATGCTGGTCGCGTATCGGGTCGGGATTCGCGTCTTCGCGACCGGCGGCATCGGCGGCGTGCACCACGACGCCCACGAGACCGGCGACGTGTCGCCGGACATGACGGCGCTCTCGCGTTTCCCGGTGGCCGTCGTCTGTTCGGGCGCCAAGGCCATCCTCGACCTGCCGCGCACCGTCGAGATGCTCGAAACCCTCGGCGTGCCGGTCCTGGGCTTCGGCACCGATCGCTTCCCGGCCTTCTACCGCCGCGACAGCGGCCTCCGAGTCGATCGCCGGCACGACCGGATCGAGGACCTCGCGGCGTCGGTGCGCGCGCACTTCGCGCTGGGCGCGGGCACGGGCATCGTCGTGGCCAACCCGATTCCGCAAGCGGCCGAGATCCCCCGGGATGTGTACGAAGGCGCCGTCGCCCAGGCGCTCGGCGACGCGAGACGCGCCGAGATCGGCGGCCGCGACGTGACGCCGTTCCTTCTGGAGCGGCTGCGCGAGCTGACCGATGGCCGTTCCGTCGCGGCGAACCGTGCGCTCTTGGTCGACAACGCGAGGCTCGCGGCGCAGTTGGCGAAGGCGCTCGCGGGCTGAACCGTCTATTTCTGGCAGCGCGGGCAGTAGTGTGACGAGCGCTGGCCGATCACCACGCGCTTGACCTTCGCGCCGCAGCGCAAGCACGCCTCGCCGGTCCGGTCGTAGACCTTGCGTTCGTCCTGGTAGGCGCCGTCGCTGCCGTCGGGCTGGACGTAGTCGCTGATGCTCGAACCGCCGGTCTCGATCGCGCGCCGTAGCACGCGCTTCACGGCCCGCACCACACGATCGCAGTCGTCCTTCGAGAGCCGGCGGGCGGGGCGCGTCGGCCGGACGCGCGCGAGGAACAGCGCCTCGTCGGCGTAGATGTTGCCGATCCCCGCGAACACCCCCTGGTCCAGCAGCACGGTCTTGATCGCCACCCGCCTCGAGCGCGTCTCCTGATGGAGCCGCGCCGCCGTGGCTTCGAGCGCGTCGACGCCCAGGAGAGCCAGCCGCGCGGAGGCGGCGCCCTTCGCCAGCCACTGCACCTTGCCGAACTTCCGCGTGTCGCGGAAGAGGACCTCCGGCCCCTGGTCTTCGAAGAGGATTCGCAGATGGGTGTGGCGATCGGGCTTGAACGCGTCGCGTTGAGCTTCGGGCGTGAGCGCCGCGCCGCGCGTGGACGCCAGCAGCCGGACGCTCGTCACCCCGCCCCCGAAGAGCTGGCCGGTCATCCCGAGGTGGAGCAGCAGCCGCGAGCCGTCGTCGAGCGCCGCGACCAGGTACTTGCCGTGGCGATCCAGGCGCAGGACGGCGCGGCCGCGGAGCTTCCGCGCCAGGACACGCGGCGGCGTGACGAAGAAATACGACGGCCGGGTGGTGACGACGCCCGCGATGCGGCGGCGCACCAGCAGCGGCGCTATCTGTCGGCGCGTCACCTCGACTTCGGGGAGTTCGGGCATTCGGGCGCAGAATTGTAGAAGCATGCGGGCGCCCCTCGTCTCCTCTGGCGTCGCGCTCCTCGCCGCCGTCTCGCTCCACGCGCAAGCGCCGGAAACGACGATCGTGTTCGAGCGGGACGTCGCCGGCAACATGGACATTTACGCGATCGCGGCCGAGCGTGGCGTGGAGAAGCGGCTCACCGACGCCCCCGCCGAGGACGCGCTGCCGCGCTTCACACCCGATGGTCGGTCGGTCCTGTTTTCGTCGAAGCGCACCGGCGAATGGCAGATCTACGTGATGCCCGCCGCGGGCGGCCCGGCCAAGCGCCTGCGCGCGAACGCCCATCGCGAGTGGCAGGCGGACCTTTCGCCGAACGGCAGCCTCGTGTTCCTCTCCAACCTGGGGGGCGGCGACGCGCTGTATGTCCAGAGCCCGGGAGGTGCGGTCCGCGAGCTGGTCCGCCACAGCGGCCCGCGAACCGTGATCCTGGGCAACCCCAACTGGAGTCCCGACGGCAGCCGCGTCGTCTTCTCTTCGAACCAGGGGCTCGCCGGCCATCGCACGTTCGTGGTCGGTGCCAGCGGCGGAGAGGCCGAGCGGATTTCGCCGCTCACATCCGGCACGTGCGAGCCCCGCTTCAGCCGCGACGGCCGCCGCGTCGTCTACGTTCGGCGGCAGCACCTCACGCGCGAACGCAGCCAGATCGTCGAGCAGAACCTCGACGGCGGCGGTGAGCGCGTGCTGGTGGACTGGCCGGCCCTCAACTACGACCCGGTCTTCTCCCCCGACGGCAAGGAGATCGCCTTTGCCTCGAACAAGGAGGGCGAGTTCGCGATCTACCGATTGCGGCTGGCCGACGGCCGTTCCTGGCGGGTGACGCACGGCCCGGGAGTGGCTCGGCACCCCGACTACCAGCGTTAGCAGCCACTGCTCCCGCGCGGCGGTGGTGGCCCGCGGTGAGCTGCCGTAGCATCTGGGTGTGGCTGACGCTCTCCAAGCCGCGATCCCGAAAGAAGCGCTCGCAGAGTTC
>CAZVOI010001152.1:0-8350 GCA_964628275.1 uncultured Acidobacteriota bacterium
AGCGCGACCCGCGACGCCGCCTTCGCGACGTGGGCGACGCGCGCCTGATACTGGATGAAGGAGAGGCATCGCACAATCAACCGGGTGCGGTCAGCGCGGTCGATTCAGTGGCGGCGCGCCATACCCCTCTCGCCAGGATCGCGGTGCTTGGCCTGGTCGGCGCTCTCGCCGGTTTCGGGGGGTACCTGGTGAGCCGGCAGGGCGTGGCGGACCCCACCCCTCTGCACCTCGCGATGCATCTCTCCGCGAACCAGCAGCTGGAAGTTGAGGGCACACCCCTCCTGGCATTCTCCCCGGACGGCCTCAGCCTTTTCTTCCAGGGGCGGGAGGACGGGAAGGAGGTCATCCTGCGTCGGCAACTGAGCGACCGCGAGGCCCGCCCTGTTCCCGGCACCGAGGGAGGCTCCAACCCCGCCATTTCGCCCGACGGGAGGTGGCTCACCTTCTCCTCCGTCGAGGGCCGGACGAAGAAGGTAGCGGTGGAGGGAGGGCGGCCCTTCCCACTCGCGAACGCGCAGGGGGCGGGCGGCTCCGCCTGGCTCGACGACCACACGATCGTCTTCACGCCGATCTACACCTCCGGACTCCTCCGGATGTCCGCCGACGGTGGTCCGACCGAGGAGCTCACCACCCCGGACCACGCGAGCGGAGAGCTGGGACACTGGTGGCCCGACCCTCTTCCCGGAGGGCGCCTGGTGCTGTTCACCGGTTTCAAAACACCCGTCGATCAGTCGCGCATCGGCGTACTCGACGTGAAGACGCGCGAGGTGAGGTGGCTGGTCGACGGAGGCTTCTTCGGCCGCTACTCTCCAAGCGGCCACCTGCTCTATGCGAAGGGCGCCCGCCTGTATGCCGCCCCCTTCGACGCGGCGAAGGGGCTTCTGCTGGGTCCGCCGGTGGCTGTGCTCGATGACGTGAACATCTCCCAGACCGGAGGGTCCGCGAGTATCGCGGTTTCGAGTCGCGGAGGGCTCGCCTACATCACCCAGTCGCTCGGGTCTCCCCTCAGCCGGCTGTTCTGGCTCGATCGGACAGGACGCGAGACTCCGGCCCTCGATGAACAGCGGCGCTACGTCAGCGTCAGTCTTTCACCGGACGATGAGCGCGCCGCATTGACGATTCAGGGCGAGAGCCAGGATCTGTGGATCCTCTCGTTGAAACGCGGCGCCCTGTCCCGACTCACCAGCGGCGACGTAACCGAATGGGGTGCGGAGTGGTCCCGCGACGGAAAGGAACTCTTCTACGTGGTCGACCGCCCGCCCTACGAATTGCACCGGATCATGGCCGGGGCTCCGGATTCCGGAAAGCCCGTCTGGGACGAGCCCGCGCGCCTCGACACGTTCGGCGTTGCACTCTCTCCGGATCACCGCACGATCGCCTTCGGGCGCACCGAGATGGGTACGGGCGGAAATATCTACTCGCGTCCGATCGACGGAAGCGCGCCGCCTCGCCCCCTCAGGGCGACACGCGCAGAGGAGAAGGCCGTCTCCTTCTCACCGGACGGGCGTTTCGTCGCCTACCAGTCCAGCGAGACCGGTCGTCCCGAGGTTTACGTCGAGTCATTCCCCGGGTCTGAGGAGCGTGTCATGGTGTCGGCCGACGGTGGAACAGAGCCGCTCTGGGCCCAGAACGGCGAGATCTTCTTTCGACACGACGACGAGTTCCGCGTGGCCGCGCGCCGTCCGGGCGGCCTCGAATTCGAGCCGCCGCGCGTTCTTTTCCGCGCCGCCTTGCCCACCGGGAACAACAACCAGCGCCGATCCTATGCGGTCACCCGCGACGGAGCCCGGCTGCTCGCCATCATGACGCCCTACGCGGATCAGCCTCGCCAGATCGAACTCATCGCGGACTGGACGAGCGGCCTTCGGCGCCGGGCGCCCCGAGCGCAGAAGTGAGGCAGGACGGCAGCATGACTCTGTCGTCCGGCTCACGCGTCGGTCCGTATGAGATCGATCCGACCAGGATGTTCGAGGGTCAGTACTACGCCGGCCCGGTGGATGAGTACGCTCGCAGGTACGACGTTTCCCTGGACGGCCGGCGGTTCCTCATGATCAAGCCCTCTCCCTCGGATCTCCTCAGTCTGTCCGCCCTACTCGCGGCCACGGGATTGCGAGCGACGGAGGAAGGCCTCGTGGTCGTCCAGCACTGGGACGAGGAGTTGAAGCGGCTCCTGGCGGTGAGGAAATAGCGATGTCGCTCACTGCCGGCACACGCCTCGGACCGTACGAAATCACCGGCGCCCTCGGCGCCGGCGGGATGGGCGAGGTGTTCCGCGCGAGAGATACGAAGCTCAATCGCGACGTCGCGATCAAGGTGCTGCCTGCGGCGTTCGCCGATGATCCCGAGCGGCTGGCACGGTTCACACGCGAGGCGCAGACCCTCGCCTCGCTGAACCATCCCAACATCGGCGCCATCTACGGCATCGAGGACGTTCCGGCGGCCGGCGGGTCAGTCGCCGGATCCCGCGCGCTGGTGATGGAGCTGGTCGAAGGCGAAGACCTCTCCGCCCACATCGCCCGAGGGCCGATCCCGATTGGCGAGGCGTTGCCCATCGCACGTCAGATCGCCGAGGCTCTCGAGGCCGCGCATGAGCAGGGCATCGTCCATCGCGACCTCAAGCCCGCCAACATCAAGGTCCGCGCCGACGGAACGGTGAAGGTCCTCGACTTCGGTCTCGCCAAGGCCATGGACCCCGCGGGAACGTCGTCGGCAAACCCGAACATCTCCCACTCCCCGACCCTGACCCATCAGGGAACGATGGCGGGGATGATCCTCGGCACGGCGGCCTACCAGTCACCCGCGCAGGCCAAGGGCAAGAGCGTCGACAAGCGGACCGACATCTGGGCCTTCGGTGTCGTGCTCTGGGAAATGCTCACCGGCGCGCGACTCTTCAAGGGCGAAGACGTCTCCGACACGCTCGCCGCGGTGCTGCGGCAGGATGTCGAGTTCGCGGCGCTGCCGGCGGAGGCTGCCCCGTCGGTCCGACGTCTCGTCGCGCGGTGTCTGGAGCGAGACCTCAAGCGCCGTCTGCGCGACATCGGCGAGGCCCGGTTCCTGCTCGAGAATCCCGCCTCACCGCTCGTGAGCGAGGCGCTGCCGGCGCGTGGGAACGGCGACGCGGTCTCTGCCGTACGACGTGAGCCGCTCTGGCGTCGAGGGTTGCCCTGGGCAATCGCGTTGACGACCACTCTCCTGGCGGTGCTGTCGTGGGCGCCGTGGCGCGCGGCACGCGTTCCGCCACCCCGCAGACTGCTCGTCAGCATCGGCGCGGACGCCTCGCTGCAGACCGACCGCAGCGCCGCCGCCCTTCTCTCCCCGGACGGGGCGGCACTCGCGTTCGTCGGTCAGCGTGGCGGGGAGACGCGGTTGTTCATCCGCAAGCTGGATCAGCTGCAGGCGTCGCCGCTTCCGGGCACCGAGGGCGCCAACTACCCGTTCTTCTCGCCCGACGGCCAGTGGCTCGGATTCTTTGCCGGAGGCAAGCTGAAGAAGGTCTCGGTCAGCGGGGGCGCCATCGTCACACTCGGCAATGCCGAGTCCGCGCGCGGCGGCGTCTGGGCCGACGACGACACGATCATCTTCAGCCCCTCGAGCGGGATCAGCGCGCTCCTGCGCGTTCCGGCCGCGGGCGGCACGCCTTCGGCCTTCGGCACACTCAGCCCGGGAATTCTGACGCAGCGGTGGCCTGACGCCCTTCCGGGCGGCAGGGCGGTGCTCTACACGGAACATTCGAGCAACACCGGCTTTGACGAAGCCAACATCGTCGCCGCACCCATGGGCACGGACGTTTCGGCGAAGGCCGGCCTCGCGAAAATCGTCGTGCGCGGCGCCTACTACGGTCGCTACGTGCCGAGCGGTCACGTCATTTACATGAAGCAGGGCACGCTCTTCGCGGCGCCCTTCGATTCGGTTCGCCTCGAGACGACCGGCCCGGCCGTGCCCGCGATCGAGGGCATCACATCGTCTGCGAATTCGGGCCGCGCGCAGGTCGCCTTCTCGGCCGAAGGCACACTGGTATACGTGCCAGGGGCGGTGACTTCCAACCTCTCGAATCCGATCGACTGGGTGGCGCGTGACGGGAAGGTGTCGGTGCTCCGCGCGGCGAAGGCGGAATGGGCCCAACCGCGGTTCTCGCCCGACGGCCGGAAGCTGGCGTTGGACATCGACGACGGCAAGCAGCGCGACATCTGGGTGTACGACGTGGCGCGCGACGCGCTCACCCAACTGACCTTCGACCCGGGCAGCGATACCTTCCCGGTCTGGACACTCGACGGCAAACGGATCGTGTTCGCGTCCGATCGAGCCGGGCCGGGCGGCCCGCGCAATCTCCACTGGGTGAATGCCGACGGTACGGGCGAGGTGACACGGCTTACCGACGGCCCCGAGGATCAACGGCCGATGTCGTGGCATCCGAGCGGGAGGTTCCTGGCGTTCATGGCCACAGACAGCCGCGCCACAAACAGCCGCACCGGCTGGGGGGATGTCTCGATCCTGCCGATGGACGTCGACGCAGCGAAGGGCTGGACGCCCGGTAAGCCCACCGCGTTTCTGGCAACTCCCTCGGCCGAGTTTGGCCCGGTGTTTTCGCCGGACGGCCGCTTTATCGCGTACTTCTCGAACGAGGCCGGCGGTAACACCTTTCACGTGTACGTGCGTCCGTTCCCGGGGCCTGGCGGCCCGTGGCGCATCTCGACGGAGTTCGGGACCTGGCCTCGATGGTCCCGCGCCGCACCCGAGCTGCTTTACGTGACCGGGGGGAAGGTCATGGTCGCGCCGTTCGCGGTGAAAGGCGATTCGTTCCTCGCGGACACGCCCCGGCTCTGGTCGCCGACGAGCATCCGGGAGCTCGGCAATAGTTCCGCGTACGACCTTCACCCCGACGGCAAGCGGATCGCCGCGGTGGCGGTCCAGGACCAGGCCGTCGCCCAGGACAAGGTCGTGCTCATGACGAACTTCTTCGACTACCTGCGGAAGATCGCACCAGTGAAGAAATGAGCCTGACGCCTGGAGCCCGCCTTGGGCCGTACGAAATCACCGCCGCCATCGGCGCGGGCGGGATGGGCGAGGTGTTCCGTGCGCGAGACACGAAGCTCAACCGCGACGTCGCGATCAAGGTCCTGCCCGAGGCGTTCGCCGGTGATCACGAACGACTCGCGAGGTTCACCCGCGAGGCGCAGACCCTCGGCTCGCTGAATCATCCATACATCGCGGCGATCTACGGCATCGAAGATCTGCCCGCGGCGAACGGGTCGAGTACGGCATCCCGTGCCCTCGTCATGGAACTCGTCGAGGGTGAAGACCTCTCCACTCACATCGCCCGCGGACCCATCCCCCTCGCGGAAGCGTTGCCGATCGCGCGGCAGATCGCGGAGGCCCTCGAAGCCGCGCACGAACAAGGCATCGTTCACCGCGACCTGAAGCCCGCCAACATCAAGGTGCGCCCTGACGGCACGGTCAAGGTCCTCGACTTTGGTTTGGCCAAGGCCATGGACCCCGCGGGCGCGTCGGCATCGCATCCCAACGTGAGCCATTCTCCGACCCTCACGCATCAAGGCGCCTCGGCAGGCATGATCATCGGCACCGCGGCCTACATGTCGCCGGAGCAGGCCAAGGGCAAGGCGGTCGACAAGCGCACCGACATCTGGGCCTTCGGTGTCGTACTGTACGAGATGCTGACCGGGCTCCGCGCCTTCAAAGGCGACGATGTCTCCGAGACCCTGGCCTCGGTGCTGAAGGACACGCTGTCCATGGACGCCCTTCCGGCCACCACCCCGCCCCGGATCAGGCGTCTGATCGAGCGCTGCCTCGATCGTGACCTGAAGACGCGGCTACGTGACATCGGCGAAGCGCGCATCGAGATCGCTCACGTCGAGTCCGGCGGCGCCGACCCGGCGGTCTCTGCGCCCGCGGAGTCCCCTCGTGATTCGTCAGGGCACCTTCGTGTCCCAAAGGCTCTGGCCGCCGTGCTCGGCATCGCCCTCATCGCCGGCGTCATCGCGCGGGCGCCCTGGCGGTCGGCGCCAGCCTCAACGGCCTCGCCCTCGGGCCGCTTCGCGCTTCAGCTGCCGGGCAGGTCGCGGCAGGTGTTCCTGACCCTCTCGCCGGACGGAACCATGCTCGCGTTCGTGAGCGATGAAGGCGGCGCCGAGCGCATCTGGATCCGGCCTCTCGATGCGCTCGAGGCGCACCCTCTTGCCGGAACCGAGGGCGCCGCGTACCCGTTCTGGTCGCCCGACAGTCGAAAGCTCGGCTTCTTCGGCCGGGGCAAGCTCAAGAAGGTCGCGGTGGAAGGCGGCCCGGTCGAGGATCTGTGCGACGCGCCGAGCGCGCGGGGTGGCGCGTGGAATCGCGAGGGCGTCATCGTCTTCGCACCGGAGGCAGCAGGCGGCTTGTTCCAGGTGCCGGACAGAGGAGGCGACCCCTCGCCGGTCACCAAGGCGACGGCCCGGCAATCTCATCGTTATCCCGAGTTCATCGCGGGCGGGCGCCAGTTCCTCTTCTACTCTGAGGAGCAGGGTGCGGCCGCGGGTGTGTTCCTGGGATGGCTGGACGGCCGCGCGCCGGTGCGCCTCCTGAACGACCGATCACGCGCTCAGTACGTGCCTCCCGCAACCGGCACCGGGCCCGGCTTTCTGGTTTTCGCCCGCCAGACCGCGGTCATGGGGCTGCCCTTCGACGCCGCGAGCCTTCGCCCGACGGGAGAGGCTCTGGTGGTCGCGCGAGACGTGGATCCCCAAGGAGGAAACGTCGGCCTGAGCGCGTTTACCGCCTCCAACAACGGGGTGCTGGCCTATCGCGAGGGCAGAACCGAGCGGGATCTCGTCATCGCGTCGTTCGATCGAACCGGGCGTCAAGTGGCGGTTCTGGGCGCCCCCCGGCTCTTCACCTCCTTTGATATCTCGCGCGGCGGCCGGCAAGCCTGCTTCACGCTCGCCGATGAAGGCTTGTGGGTGCAAAAGCTCGATCATGGGGCGCCCGAGAAATTCGGGACCGGCGAATCCTGCGTCTGGACACCGGATGGGCGCAACCTCGTCTTCAGCATCGGCGGGTTCAGTCCGCGACTTGCCCGCAAGTCGGCCAACAGCGCCGAGGCCGAGCAGGCCCTCTGGGAGGGAGGCCCCTCCAGCAATGCCACCCCGCTGGACATAACTCCCGACGGCCGGTGGCTCGCCTTCTCGAAAACCGGAGCCGACGCGGACGGCCTGTGGCTCCTGCCGCTCGACGGTGACCACATCCCGGTCAAGTACTTCGACGGGCCTGGTGAGGACCGGCATCCCCAGTTCTCGCCGGATGGCAAATGGCTGGCCTACTCTTCCGACGAGTCCGGCCGGTTCGAAGTCTATGCCCAGCCGATCCCAGCGACCGGCGCTTCCCAGCAGATCTCGACCACCGGCGGGTCGCACCCGAGATGGCGTCGTGACGGCCGGGAACTCTATTTCCTCTCTGCGGACGGCGAGCTGGTGGCCGTGCCGATCACCTTCGGCACGGGAAGGTTGGAGCGAGGCTCTCCAACACGGTTGTCCGAGCGGTCGTTTCTCGTCGACAACCCGAACCAGGCGGGAAACCGCAAGGACATCTACTACCAGCCTTCGGCCGACGGGAAGACGTTCTTCGCCTTGGTCCCGCCCGATGGGGCCGCCGATCGTCGGCTGCCGCCGATCACCATTCGGACCAACTGGCGTCTCGGCAAGGAACGGTGATGCTCAGAGATGGCGCCGGCTAGTTCGAGAATCGGTGAAGCCCTTTCGCACCAGGATCGAAGCGCGTGAAACCAGCGAGGCGCCCGTGTTCTGAGCAGCTAGACTGCCAGCCTCCATGACACTATCGCCCGGCGCGCGGCTCGGTCCCTACGAAGTCACCGCCGCCATCGGCGCGGGAGGGATGGGTGAGGTGTATCGGGGGCGCGATGCGACCCTCAACCGCGAGGTCGCGCTCAAGGTTCTGCCGGCGGCGCTGGCCGCCGACACCGAGCGCCTCGCCCGTTTCAAGCGCGAGGCCCAGGTCCTCGCTTCGCTCAATCATCCCAACATCGCCCACGTGTACGGCTTTGAAAGCGCTCGGCTGCCCGATGGCTCCAGCGCGCACTTCCTCGCCATGGAACTGGTGGAGGGCGAAGACCTGGCCGAGCGGCTCAAACGCGGCGCGATCCCGGTCGACGAGGCGATCGCCATCGCGAAGCAGATCGCGGAAGGTCTCGAGGAAGCGCACGAGCACGGCATCATCCACCGCGACCTCAAACCCGCGAACATCAAGGTCACGCCGGACGGCAGGGTCAAGATCCTCGACTTCGGCCTCGCCAAGGCCCTTGAAGGCGATCCCACGACTTCAGCGGCGAATTCGCAGCTCTCCC
>CAZVOI010001153.1:0-10597 GCA_964628275.1 uncultured Acidobacteriota bacterium
GACAGCGGCATGTCGGGCCGCTCGCGCACGAGTGCGCGGCACTTGTCGATCGCCTCGGCGCGCCGCCCCGAGGCGAAGAGCGCCACCACCTCCTGCCGCGCGGCGTCGAGCGGCACGAGCGCCTTGGGATCGTCGGCCTCCGTGTAGCGCCCCTTGATGGGCGCGGCTCCGGCGCCGAGGTAGCCGAGGCTGCGCAGCCTCTCAAGAGTCGCGGCGCTCTCGCGATCGGGGCGGGCGCCTCGGTCGCCCAAGCGCACCGGCGCGAGTCGCGCGCGCAGGGCCTCGAGCGGCTGCGGACGAGACGCCGCGAGGTTGCGGTTCTCGCCCGGATCGCTCGCCAGCTCGTAGAGCTCCGGGATCGGCAGGTCCACGTACTTCGCGCGCTCGTGGATCACGCCCTGGAGCGGCGCCCAGCCGCGATTGAGCTGGCCCGAGAGCGCCTCGAAGTAGGTCGTGACGGACGTGACGGGCTCGCCCGCGGCGGCCTCCAGCAGGCTTCGCCCAGGCAGGCCCTCGGGCGGCGGGAGCGCGAGCGCGTCGAGGATCGTCGGCAGCAGGTCCACGTGGCGCGCCGGGGCGCTCACCACGCGGGGCCGCAGGATGCGGGGCTGGTAGAGGACGAGCGGCACGCGCAGCGTCGCCTCGTAGGCGAAGATCCCGTGCGTGGCTTCACCGTGCTCTCCGAGCGACTCGCCGTGGTCGGCCGTCAGCACCAGCAGCGTGCGCCCGTTGCGGCCGGCCTCGAGCAGGGGCTCGACGAGCGGCCCGAGGGCCGCGTCCGCCGCCGCCACCTCCCCGTCGTAGGGACGCTCCCGGAAGCTCTCGGCGAAGGGCGCTGGCGGCGCGTAGGGGGCGTGGGGCTCGTAGAGGTGCACCCAGCAGAACCACGGCGCGTCCGAGACGGCCGCGATCCACTTCCGCGCGAGCGCCACCGTCGCGACGCCGGGCCGCTCCTGCTCCAGGAACACCGGCCGTGCCTGCGCGTCCACGAAGCGGTCGTCGTAGACGTCGAAGCCGCGCGCGAGGCCGAAGCGCGAGTCGAGCGGGAAGGCGCTCACGAAGGCGCCCGTCCGGTAGCCGCGGGCCTTCAGCAGCGTGGCGAGCGTCTCGGTGCCGGCCGGAAAGCGGAAGCCGGCGTTGTCGCGAACGCCGTGCTCGGTCGGGTGGCGGCCGGAGAGGATGTTGGCGTGCGAGGCGAGCGTCGTGACGTTGTGCGCGTGCGCGTCGTCGAAGCGGACGCCCCGGCGCGCGAGGCGGTCCGTCCATGGCGTGAGCGCGCCCTCCCGCCCGTACGCCCCCAGGGCGTCGGCCCGAAGCGTGTCGATGGTGACGAGAAGGACGTTGAGGTTCCGCTCCCGCCGGGGTGTCGCGCCGCGGATGATCCAGAGCCCCACCGCCGCGGCGGCAACCACACTCCCGCCCACCCAGAAAACCCGGAACGCACGGGAGGAAGCTGGCGCCAAGGAGAGCCCATTGTACGGCCCCGCCGACCTGAGCCTCACCGCCCGCTTCAAGAACCCGAACCCGGCTCCAGCCGTTTGGAGACGCTTGATCTCCATTAGATGCTTTGGATTGGAACCTATGCGATGCGCTTGTGGAACCGATCGATCCGAATGATTGGAAAGCACGCAGGGGACATGCGAAAAAGTACGCTCGGGCGCGTGATATTTTGTTGACAGCGCCTGCCGACAACCGAGAGAATGCCGCCCATCGGACCGCAAGCAGTGGTAGTACCGGTCCAACTTGCCGAAGAGATGGTCACCTTACGGAGGCTGTACGACATGGCTAGAATGCGCGCCCTGCCCGGAATCCTGCTCCTCGCGTTCCTGATCGCGGTCCCGGCTCTCGCCCAGAGAGTCGCGTCCACGATCCGAGGCACGGTCAGCGAC
Source organism: uncultured Acidobacteriota bacterium (assembly GCA_964628275.1). Classification (GTDB taxonomy): domain Bacteria; phylum Acidobacteriota; class Vicinamibacteria; order Fen-336; family Fen-336; genus CAZVOI01. The sequence continues at coordinate 1,890 of CAZVOI010001153.1, forward strand.
CCCACCGCGGCGGTGATCGTCGGTGCCAAGGTCACGGCCAAGAACGAAGCGACGGGCTTGACGCGGGCGACCGAGACGAACGCTTCGGGCTCCTATGCCTTCGCCGACCTGCCGATCGGGACCTACACGCTCGAGATCGAGTACCCCGGCTTCAAGTCGTCGATGACCCGCGGCATCCTGCTGAACGTGGCGGACGTCCGCCAGATCCTGATCACGCTCGAGACGGGCGCGATCACAGAGACGGTGAGCGTTGAAGTGCCGGCCGTCTCGGTCAAGACGATCGGCGGCGACGTCTCCTCGATCATCACCGGCGCGCAGGTCCGCGAGCTGCCGCTCAACGGCAGGAACTTCCTCCAGCTCGCGCTGCTGATGCCGGGCGTGAACGCGATCGACAACGTCAACACCAAAGACAAGGGACTGCTGGGCGGCTCCGACATCTCGGTGAGCGGCAGCGCCACCACCAACAACCTGTGGACGATCGACGGCGCCAACAACAACGACGTGGGCTCGAACCGCACGATCCTGATCTACCCCTCGCTCGAAGCGATCGAGGAGTTCAAGGTCCAGCGCGCCAGCTACTCGGCCGAGTTCGGCCAGGCGGCCGGCGGCCAGATCAACATCGTAACCCGGGGCGGCACGAACGAGTTCCACGGCAGCCTCTTCTACTTCGGCCGCAACGACGCCCTCAACACCAAGAACTACTTCCTCGAGCAGAACAACCGGCCCAAGGACGAGCTGAGCCGCCACGACTTCGGCTGGAACGTCGGCGGGCCGATCATCAAGGACAAGCTGCACTTCTTCGCGTCGCAGGAGTGGAACCGCGAGACACGCGGGACGGTGCGCACGGCCTTCGTGCCGACCGCGGCCGAGCGGCAGGGCGACTTCAGCGGGTCCGGGATCTCGGGCTGCACGCTGCCCGTCCCCAACGACCCCGGCACCGGCGCTCCCTTCGCTGGGAACCGCATCCCGGCGAACCGGCTGAGCGCGGGTGGCCTCGCGTACCTCCAGCTCTACCCCTTGCCGAACACCACCCCGGTCTCCGGGAGCTGCAACAACTGGGTCGACTCGCTGAACACGCCGCTCAACTGGCGCCAGGAAAACATCCGCGTCGACTACACGGTCAGCAACACGATGCGCCTCATGGCGCGCTACACCCAGGATTCCTGGACCAACAAGTCGCCGAATCTGCAAAGCAACCTGTGGGGCGACGACCCGTTCCCGGCCGTCGACTCCGACTGGGACCAGCCGGCCAAGTCGCTGATGATCCAGCTCAACCACAACATCGGATCGCAGGGCGTCAACACGATCTCGTTCTCGTACTCGGCCAACAAGATCATCATCGACCGCGCCGAAGGGACCCCCGGCCTCAACAGCCAGATCCTGTCGGCCATCCCCTCGATCTACCCGCTCGACCAGAAGCAGTACGGCGACCAGACCGGCCACCCCGTGTTCTGGGGCGGCGGCGGCTACTCCACGCTCTGGAACGAGGCGCCGTTCCGGAACAACCAGGACCTCTATGTCCTGAAGGACGACTACTCGGCGGTCTTCGGCAAGCACTTGTTCAAGGCCGGGTTCCTGGCGAGCACGAACGCCAAGAACGAGGACTCGAACGGCAACGGCTCCGCGCAGAACTCCTCGTTCTGGGGTGCGGCCGGGCTGAACGGCTGGGGCGCCAACACCGGCAACATCCTGGGCGACTTCCTGCTCAAGGACATGACCTGGGGCTTCTCCGAGCCCTTCGGCTTCCGCCAGACGGAGACGCGCTGGAAGGACCTCGAGTTCTACGTCCACGACTCATGGAAGCTCAGCCCGCGCGTCACGCTCGACGTCGGCGCGCGCTACTCGCTGCTCTACAACTACTACTCGAAGGACGACACCCAGACGAGCTTCGTGCCTTCGGCCTTCAACGCCGCGCTCGGCAACGATCCGTGCAACGGCCTGCTGATGGTGCCCGGCACCAATCCTTGCAGCGCAGCCGGGTTCAAGGGGGGAGTCGAGGGTCCGAACCGCTCGCTCCAGAACCAGAAGACGGACGCGATCGCGCCCCGCCTCGGCGTCGGCTGGGACGTCTTCGGCAACGGAAAGACCGCCGTCCGCGCCGGCCTGGGTCTCTTCTACCTGCGCGAGCGGCTCTCCGGAGGGCTGCAGTTCCCGAACAACCCGCCGTTCGGCAAGAACACCAACGGCCTCCGCAAGCTCGACTCCAACCTCGAGCCCTGCGGCGGCTGCTTCGGCGTCAGCTCCGGACGACCCACGAGCGGGCGCGACCCGAACGCGGTGATCCCGAACACCTGGCAGTGGAACATCGGCTTCGAGCACGAAATCGTCAGCAACACCAAGGTCGAGTTGATGTACGTGGGCAGCCGCGGTGGCAACCTGCTCCACTTCTACGACGCCAACCAGGTCGCGCCTCAGAACCGGCTGGCGTACAACCAGGTCGGCGGAGGCGGGAATGCGGGCCAGTACCGGCCGTTTTCGGCGTTCGGCGACGGCCAGATCACCATCTGGGGCCACGGGGGCGAGTCCCAGTACCATTCGCTCCAGGCGCAGCTGGTGAGCCGGTTCGGTCGTGGCTCGCAGTTCCAGGCGTCCTATACCTGGTCCAAGTCGACCGGCAACCTGGGCCTTGCCGACAGCGGCGGCAACGACGCGAACAACAGCGTGACCGACCTCTCCAACCAGGACCTCGACTGGGGGCCGACCAACGTCAACCGCCCGCATCTCTTCAACGCCAGCCTGATCCTGATGCTGCCGACCCTCGAGGAGAAATCGGGCTTCGTAAAGGGCTTCTTCGGCAACTGGGAGGTCGCGGCGATCGCCGCCTACACCTCGGGCCAGTCGATCACGGTCTTCACCACCAACGTCCCGGGCGTCAACGGCGGCCCCTCGGGGACGGGCTATACCGGCAACCAGAGGCCCAACACGACAGGAGAGTCGTGCCAAGCCGAGGGCGGGCTCAAGGAGCAAATCCTGAACCCGGCGGCCTTCACCCTGACCGGCTTCAAGCTCGGCACGATAGGCAACGCCGGGCGCGGTATCTGCACGGGCCCCGACTACATGCAGTTGGACCTTTCGCTCTACAAGAACATCCGGATCAGCAACCGCTTCAAGGCGCAGCTCCGGTTCGAGGTGTTCAACGTCTTCAACCGGGCGAACTTCCTCTCGAACCAGCTGAACAACTTCTTCAATCCGGCGGCCGCTACGCTCGACACGGGCAACTCGGCGACCGCCACCACGATCACCGGCTTCAGCGGCATCCCGGGCAACTTTGGCCAGTCGAGCGCCACGCGCGACGCCCGACAGGCGCAGTTCGGCATCAAGCTGATGTTCTAGTCGCCACGAGAAACGCCCCGGACCCTTGGGTCCGGGGCGTTTTTCGTTTGTGGCACCGTCCGCTTCCTATCGAAACACCCCTTTCCCGGGCCGCATCGCTTGCCTCTGTGCGCGCGTCCCTGTGCTAGCCTGCGGTGATGATCCCCGGTCCCGGCTTCCTCTCCCGCTTGTCTCGTCCGGCTGTCAAAGTCGCTTCCCTGCCAGCGGTCCTGCTCGTCCTCGCGGCCGCCCTCTCCCTGGCAGCCGTTCCCCCTGCCCCGCAGGCCCCGGGCCAGGTCCCGGTCTTCACGTCCGAGGTGCAGCTCATCACCGTGGACGCCGTCGTCCTGAACAAGCTCGGGCGACCGGTAGCCGGCCTGACCAAGGACGACTTCGTCGTGACCGAGGACGGCCGTCCGGTGGAGATCGTGAGCTTCGAGGCCTTCCTACAGGACCTGAGCGCGGAGCCGTACGAGGACGAGGACGCCCCGCCCGTGATCGCCACCAACGCCCCCACCGAGCGCACGAGCGGCCGCGCCTTCGCCGTGATGATCGACGACATGGGGCTGGCGCCGGAGCGCTCCGAGGACGCGCGCCGGGCGGTCCAGTCCTTCCTCGAGACGGGCGTTCGCCCGGGCGACGAGGTGGTGGTCGGCACGAGCAGCGGAGACATCTGGTGGAGTGGCCGCATCCCCGGGGGCCGTGACGACCTGCTCGCCGTGGTGGCGCGCACCCGCGGGAAGTACGAGGAGCGCTTCTCCTTCAACCAGATGACCGAGTACGAGGCCTACCGCATCGCCAACTACGAGGACTCCCCCTCGACGGCACTCGGCTCGCCCGGAGCGGTGTCGGGGGGGGCCTCCGGACGCGCCACGGGTGGGCCGGAATCGCTCCCCTCGGGAGCGGGCGGCGTTCGCGAGCGGGTCCGCAAGCGCTGGGAGAACGCGATGCTGTGCATGGGGACGGCGTGCGACGCGATGCTGCGCGGCCGGGCCCGGCAGATGGACGCCGCGCGGCGCTCTCGCACGCAGGCGACGCTCAACGGCGTGCGCCGGGGCCTGGAGGCGCTCCGCCCGATCTACGGACGCAAGTCGCTGCTGCTCGTCTCGCAGGGCTTTCTGAGCGATTCGCAGGACACCCGGCAGCGCGCGGTCGTAGCGCTCTCGCGCGAGGCCAACACCGCGGTCTACTTCCTGGACGTACGCGGCCTCACGGCCATGCCCGGATCCGGGACCGGGTCCGCGGCCGACCCCGGGCCGGGGCCCGGCGTGGTGATGGAAACCGTCCTCGCCGATCGCGGGGCGGTCGCGTTCGAGCAGTCGGTGCTCGAGTCGACCGGCTCGGAGGGCCTGGCGTCCGACACGGGGGGCTTCTCGGTTCGAAACACGAACGACCTGGGCGCCGGGGCCGCGCGGGTCGCGAGTGAATCGCGCATCTTCTACCTGCTGGGCTTCAATGCCCCCGAGGGCAAGTCGCCGCAGGCCTGGCGCAAGCTGCAGGTCACCACGCGGCGGCCCGGCCTCGAAGTGCGGGCGCGCAAGGGCTACACGTTGAGCGCCCTCGCCCCGCCGGTCAAGCCACCCAAGAAAGGCGCCGCCCGCGGCCCGGACGCGGCCGTGCTGCGGGCCGTCGACTCCCCGCACGACGCCGCGGGCGTGCCGATGCGGGCACGCCCCTACCTGCTCGAGCCGGGCGCCAAGGGGCAGACGCGGGTCCTGGTGATGGCCGAGTTCGACACCGCGGGGCTGCTGGGTGCCGGCGGCCCGCCGAGGAGGCTCGAAATGAGCGCCGTCGTGCGCATGCGCGACGAGCCGCTCGAGTACCGCTACGACCAGGCTGTCGAACTGAAGCCGGAGCCGGCGGGCACGCCTTGGCGGTCGGTCGTGCGCGAGTTCGGCCTGCCGCCCGGCATTGCTTCGGCGCGCATCGTCCTGCGCGACCCCACGAGCGGTCTGCTCGGGTCGGTGTCGTCGCGCTTCGAGGTCCCCGCTCACGACATCCTGCGGCTCTCGACGCCGATCCTGAGCGACCGCGTCGAGCCGGCGCGGACCGCCGGGGAGAAGCCCCGGCCCGCGATCGCCGTCTCGCGTACCTTCGCCCGGGACGCCGGCCTCTACTGCCAGTTCGAGGTGATCGGGGCCAAGAAGGGCCCGGACGGCAGGCCGCGCGTCAGCTCGGGCCTCGCGGTCTGGTCCGGCGACGGTCGCCTCGTGCGCGAGTCGCCCCCGTCGACGGTCGCTGCAAGCACCGATGGCCGCGCCATCCGTCTGGCCGGGATCGACCTCGCCGGACTCCCGGAGGGGAGCTACGACCTGGTCCTGGACGTCCAGGACGACGTCGGCGGAGGCCGCCTCCGCCAGCGCGAGCCGTTCACCATCTCGGGCTCTCCGGCCGCCAAGTAGCCCTGCTTCGTGCGACCCGCTGTGGCTCAATGGGCCGCGTCTCGAACTCTGTCCGGACAGAGTAGAGCTACACTTCCCCGGTGACCGATGGGCGCCACGCCGTCGCCGAGGAGACGAGCCTCGCGCTCCACACCGCGGTCGCCGAGCGGATCCGGGCCGACCCGTCGCTCGTAGAGCGCGCGCAGCGGCGCGTCGACGACTGGCTCCGCGATGGAACGGTTGCCGGCACCTACGCGGAGGCCTGGCGGGAGATCCTCGCCCGCCCCGCACACGATGTGGCCCTCTTCCTCGAGGACCCGGGCGATCGCGCCCGCCAGCTCCGCCAGACGTCCCCTTTCGCCGGCGTCCTCGACCCCCGCACGCGCTGGGCGGTCTGGCGCAAGGCCCGTCGCGGGAGGGGGTCCCCCTGAACCGCGCCCAGCTCGAGCACGTGATCCGCGCCGCGGCGACGAGTCGGCCGCACCCCGATCGACGAGGTGCATCGCAGCCGGATCGCCTCCCAGATCGCCACCGACGCTCCACGGTAGCGATCAGGCCGCCAGCGCACGCTGGCTTCACCGGCCCAGCAGCGCGTCCTGCACGCCGAAGAAGGCCGGCTTGGCGCGGTACTGCTCGTCGAACAGCAGCGGGTCGTCGGGGCCGAAGAAGCCGTCGATCCAGCTGTGGGCGTCGGTGAAGCCCCAGAACGTGACGGCTTCGCAGCGCGGCTCGGCCACGCAGGCGGCCACGACGTCCCGATAGACCTCGCGCTGACGCAGCAGCTTCGCGGCCGTGTCGCCGGGCACGTCGCGCACGCGCACGTCCATCTCGCTGATGTTGACCTGGAGGCCCAGCGCAGCCAGCCGCCGGATGTTGGCGGCGATATCGGCGATCGGTGGCAGGCTGCTGGCCGAGACGTGCATCTGGAGCCCGACGCCGTCGACGAGCCCGCGCTGCCGCAGGTCGCGCACTAGGTTGTAGACGTCGTTCGATTTCCGGTTCAGGCCCTCGCCGCCGTAGTCGTTGTAGACGAGCTGGGCCTCGGGATCGGCCTGCCGCGCCAGCCGGAAAGCCTCGGCCACGTAGTCGGGCCCGAGGCTGCGTGAAAACAGCGTGTCTCGCAGCCCGCTCCGGGCGTCGTCGATCGCCTCGTTCACGACGTCCCAGGCCCACAGCCGGCCCCGGTAGCGGCCGGCGACCGTCCGGATGTGGTCCTCGACGGCGATCCGCAGCTCGGGCGGCGACAGCGCCCCGACCCAGCTGGGCGTCGCCCCGTGCCAGACGAGCGCGTGGCCCTTGACCTTCATCGCGCGAGCCTCGGCGAACTCCACGATCCGATCGGCACCCGAGAAGTCGTAGACGCCCGGAGTCTTCTGCACCGGGTCCCACTTCATCTCCCACTCGGCCGTGACGTAGTTGAAGTGGCGCCCGGCGGCGCCCGTGTAGCTCGCGTCCGAGCCAAGCCGGCTGGAGAACAGGGCCGCGCCCACCAGCCTGCCCGTCGTCGCCGCCGCGTCGCGCAGCGGCGCGACCTCGGCGTACGGCGGTCCGGGACTAGGTGCTGGGGAAGCCGTCGAAGGCGCGCCCGGCGAGCCTCCTCCGCACGCAGCCGCCCGGACGGCGAGCACCACCGCCAACACCCGAATCACGCCCCAACCAGACTGCCCGGCTTTCGCCCTTTCGCTCTCTTCGCGCATTCTCGCAGGACTATCGGTCACTCACAGGCGTCTGGCTGTCATGGCCCCCTTGCGGCCCCGAGGCAGCGAGCCGGACGACACGGTAGGCGCCCTTCGGGTCTCGCCGTACGCCGGAGCCCGCTCGTGCGCGAGCAGGCCCCCGAGCCCCCCGGTTCCGCCGGAAGGCTCTGGCTCGCCGGACGCCAGCACCAGCCCAGCCGGCTCGAAGCGCTGAAAGTCCTTCGTGTTGTCGGTGGCGAGCGGCACGCCGGCGCGGATCGCCGCGGCCGCGATCATGCAATCGGCGAGCGACCCGCGGCGCCTGCCCGACTCGTTGAACAGGCGGGCCGCCAGCATCGCCTCGCCTTCGCCGAAGGCCGCTCTTTCGCTCACGACCCGGTCCAGTAGCTCCAGGACCGGCGCGCCCACTGGCCCGCAGAGGAACTCCGCCCAGGCCACCGCGCTCATACCGAGCGCCTCGCCCGCCGCCAGCCACCCGCGCAAGCACTGGTCCTGCGCAGTCCCGGCCGCCAGCGCGTGTACGAGGAAGCTCGTGTCCAGGTGAATCACCGGCGGCGCGCCTCGTGCCGCCGAGAACGGTCCCTGCGTTGTGCCCGAACCCCCGCGGCCCAGCGGTCCGCGGCGGCAGCGCCCAGAGAGAGGCGCTGCTGGAGCTGATCGAGCGCCCGGATCGGCGTGAGGGAGGCAGCGGCGCCCTGGATCCAGGACGCCCGTATCGCGCGGCGCAGAGCCTCAGATCTCGAGGTGCTCCAGCGCCGAGCCAGGTCCTCGAGGGCCCGCAGCGTCTCCACGTCCAGCGAGTAGGTCGTCTTGACCGTCTGGGTGGCCATACCCGATGGTAAGGCCCTACCATTCCTTCGGTCAACCGTCGTGCACGGGGTTCCTGGCCACGCCGCAGGGCCGATCGCCCTGGCTACGGCTCCAGCTCCAACACCACGATCGTGTCGAGCGCGTCGAGAGCCTTCGGGTCCAGCCGCAGCAGCAGCGCGTCCTTCTCGAGCGTGAACTTCACGGGCGCGCCGCTCGCGAACAGGGACGCCGCCTTGACCGGCTTCGGCGGGCGCGCGATCGACAGCACCGCGTCCTGCCACTCGAGCACGTGGACGAAGACGCGGTTTCCCTTGTGCGTCGTGACGCCCCAGGGGCGCGGCGGCAGCGGCCCGCCACGGGTGCCGTAGATCGTCTCGCCGTTTTTCTGCAGCCACTGCCCCACCTCGGCCAGGCGGCTCGCGTGCTCGGGCTGGATCGTGCCGTCGGGCCTGGGGCCGACGTTCAGCAGGAAGTTGGCGTCGTAGCCGGCGGCCTTCACCAGCAGCTG
>CAZVOI010001154.1:0-2045 GCA_964628275.1 uncultured Acidobacteriota bacterium
TGACGGCCTCGGGCTGGCCTCCCTGTACCCGGACAACGCGGCTGTTGTCGAGGTAGCCTTCCTTGGTCACCCGGACGCGGTGATCCCCGGCCGGCAGCGTCCGTACCGCGACCGGAGTCGTCCCGAGGGCCTCGCCATCCACGAAGACCGCGGCCCCGGGAGGCTCGCTCTCGACGGACAGGACGCCCAGCGCGGCTGCGGGAGCTGCTGGAGTTGCTGCCTCGATGAACCCATTCGTGGGCACCCCGACGAACAGCAAGGCGGCCAGCCCACATCTCATGAAGCGCTCTGCGGCGCCGTGCTTCGTTCGCCCACTCATCGACGACCCTCCTGGGTCGCCGCGCTTCGTCGCGGCGCCCGAAAAGACGCATAACCGTAACATGTGAAACGACGCCCTTGAGATATCACAAGCGCTTGGTGATCGTCAACACTTTTCTTGCCCACAACCTCGCTCGATTAGGTCTAGTTTTTTCTCGGGGCCGTCACACCGGCCCTGAAGTCGCGACTTACGACCTGGGGGGAGTGCGGCATAGACTCTCCGCGTGTGGGATCTGGCCGGACGCGGCTTCGACACGGTCGTGGCTTGGGGCGTGGCCGCGGCGCTGCTCTTCTGGCCGCAGCTCCCCGCGCGCTGGCGCACCGCGCTCGCGGTCGTGATGAGCGCCGCGGGCGTTTTCTTCCTCATCCTCGCCATGAACACCGAGGGCGTGCGCGACACGCCCACCGTCTCGGTGTTCCTGCTCGGCCGCGGCTACGTGACGCAGCGAACCGAGGCGCTGGCGAGCCTGCCCTACTACTTGATGACAGGTGTCGCGCTGCTCCTGGGCACAGCCGGCCTGGCGCTGCCGGAGCGCCTCACCGAACCGCTGCGCGATCGTTGGCTGGTCTGGGCGATCGCTCTCGCCGGGCTCGTCACGCTGCTGCGCTTCGCGCTCGAGAAGCTGGCGGCGCCCCAGCCCTGGACACAGGCGGTCGGCATCACCTGGGCCGCCCCCGTCGTCGGCGTTTTTTGTTATCACAACGTCCGCCGCGAGGGCCGCGGTGTCAGCGGCTTGCTGATGGCGCTTCTGCTCTACGGTTTCGGCTCGCGCGCCGCGGTGGCGGGCCTGATGGTCGTGGCCTCCCTGTTCCGGCTCGGCTCCCACTACGACATCACGCCGCTCTCGCGCGTGACGAACCCGTTCACACAAGAGGCCTACGAGTTCGCGCCGGGGAGCTTGCGGCAGATCCTGAGCCTGGGCGTCTTGCCGCAACTGGGCATCTGGCCCTTCTACACGGTTCTCTCGGGTCTGATCGGCGTTCTGGTGTACGCCGCGCTCTCGAAGCTCTCTGCTCGGGCGCGCGCCGGGCGCGGCTGAGCCAAGCTGTTGTCCGAGGCGGGTTTGCTAGAATCCGTCGCCGCGCTCTCTCGAAGCGCCAAGAACCATGACCCAGACGACCGACCTCAAGTCGACGCTGAACCTGCCCAAGACCGACTTCCCGATGAAGGCAAACCTGCCTCAGGCGGAGCCGAAGCGGCTCGAGGAGTGGAAGCAGCAGGACCTGTATAAGAAGGTACGAGACGCGCGGAAGGGCCGGCCGGTTTTCGTGCTGCACGACGGACCGCCGTATGCGAACGGCATCGTCCATCTCGGCACCGCGCTCAACAAGATCCTGAAGGATCTGGTCGTGCGCAGCCGCTCGATGGCCGGCTTCGACGCGCCCTATCTGCCGGGCTGGGACTGCCACGGTCTCCCGATCGAGCTGCAGGTCGACAAGAACCTGGGCTCCAAGAAGAAGGAGCTGGGCCCGGTCGCGTTCCGGAAAGCCTGCCGCGCCTACGCCGAGAAATACCTCGACCTGCAGCGCAAGGACTTCATCCGGCTCGGCATCCTGGGCGAATGGGACGACCCGTACATGACGATGAAGCCGTCGTATCAGGCTGCGATCGTCCGCGAGCTGGCCACGTTCGCCGAGAAGGGCCTCGTCTACAAGGCCAAGAAGTCGGTCCACTGGTGCATCTCGTGCCGCACCGCGCTCGCCGAAGCCGAGGTCGAGTACGACGA
>CAZVOI010001155.1:0-12535 GCA_964628275.1 uncultured Acidobacteriota bacterium
CAGCCGCGAGAACACGCGCCGCGTGTAGGCGTCGACCACGAACAGCGGCTTCTCGGCCGCGTACAGCGCGATCGAATCCGCCGTCTCCGGACCAATCCCCGGTACCGCGAGCAGCTTCTCCCGGAGCCGGACGGCTGGAACGCTTCGCATCGCCCCGATACGGCCGTCGAACTCGGACTCCAGGAGGTCCAGAAAGGCGCGCACCCGCCGGGCCTTGACCCGGAACGTACCCGAGGACCGAATCAGGGGGGCGATGCGGCCGGCAGGCAGACGGCAGAGCGCGCCGAACGACAGCAGCCCACGCGAACGCAGCACGCCGAGGACCCTCTCGACGTTGGTCCACGCCGTGTTCTGCGCCAGGATCGCGCCCAGGGCCACCTCGAAGCGCGTTTTTACGGGCCACCATCCGGCGTGGCCGTGGCGGCGCAGTAGGATCCGGTAGACGCGCTCGACCTCGCTCCGCGTCGCTTTCCGGAGCCTTCGTGCCGGCCGGTTCCGAGGGGCTTTCATTGACAGAGTACGCAGCCGAAGACGATAATCCAGTAGCAGCTAAGTCGAGGCAAAGCCGAGGTTTCGGCGATCCGCTGAGGGAGTAGATGAGCTTAGAAGAAGACCTCAAGGCGAAAACGCTCGCTCTGATCAGCCAGCAGATGGCGAACTGGGTCGTGGAGATCCAGCGCCAGATCGGCACCCACCAGGGAGCGCTCGTCCAGGCGCTCGACGAGATGCAGGAAAACGTCGCCCGTTACGACGAACGAATCAACGAAGGCGACATCGCGGCCGCGATTGCCGAGGTCCTCGCCACGCAACCGCCTCTCGAGTCTTCCGCGCCGATCGGACCGGGTTTCGATCGGATGCGCGCCGCCATCGCCGAGATCGACCGCGGGACCAGCCTTTCCGAGGTCCTCACGTATCTGGTCAACGAGGTCTCGCAGCACGTCGACCGCGCGGCGATCTTCATCGTCAAGGGAACCAGCGCGATCGGGTGGTACGCGCGCGGCCTGCAGTCGCTGGACGCGATCAAGCAGATCAACGTGCCGCTCACCGCCGACACCGTGTTCCGCCACGTCCAGGCTTCGCGCGCGGCGTTCCGGGGCCACATCTCGCATTCGCCCGGAACGCAGCAGGCGATGGGGCGGCTGGGCGGCGCGCCGTCGGGCGTCCTGGCCGTGCCGCTGATCCTGCGCGACAAGCTGGCCGCCATCCTCTACTGCGATTCGATGCAGGAAGAGGTGCCGGCGCCAGAGTCGGACATGATCGAGGTGCTGGTCCTGTTCGCGGCCAAGACGATCGACCTGCTCTCGCTGGCGCCCAAGGCAGCCGGCGCTCCCGGGCCGGCCCCAGCACCTCCGCCGGCTCCCGGGCCGCGGGCCGCGGCGCCAGCCCCTCGCGCGGCGCCAGCGCCGGCTCACGCGCCCGACGAGGGCTCGTCGACGGTCATGTTCAGCGCCCAGCAGTTCCAGCAGATCCGCCAGGCGACGGGCGCGGCACCGGCGAGGCCGGCGCCGCCACCGCCCCCGGCAGCGCCGGCGGTCCCGCCCGAGGAACAGAAAGCGCACGACGACGCCAAGCGCTTCGCGCGGCTGGTGGTGAGCGAGATCAAGCTCTACAACGAGGCCAAGGTCAACGAAGGCCGCCGCAACAAGGACATCTACGAACGCCTCAAGGAGGACGTCGAGCGCGGGCGCCAGATGTACAACGACCGCGTGCCCGCGGGCGTGCGCGATCACACCAACTACTTCGTGGACGAGTTGGTCCGCATCCTTGCGGGCGGTGACGCGGGCGCGCTCGGCCACATGTGAGTCCGCGGACCCGCGTGCTCTTCGCCGCGCTGTTCCTGGGCACGGCGCTGCCCGCGGTCGCCGCGCGCCACGGGCTGTGGCTGGAGCCGAGCCCCCAGGGCGCGGCCGAAACGGCCCTCCGGGACGCAGCTTCCGGATCGAGCTTCGACGCCCCGAGCGCGCGCGTCGAAGCGCTCGTGAAGCTCGCCGACCAGAATACGGGCAGCGCCACCGGCGGCCTGGCGCGTCTTCTAGCCGGACTGCTGCTGCTCGAGAACAACCGGCCGGGAGACGCCGTTCCGCTGCTGCGGCACCCGGATGTCGGCCGCACCGCGGTGCTGGAGCGGGCGCGGCTCGCTCTCGGCAGGGCGCTCGACGCCAAAGAGCCAGCGGCGGCGGCGGATGCCTACCTGGCTGCCGCCGAGGCTCGGGCCGAAGGCCCCACGCTGTGCCCGGCGCTCTTCGGAGCCGCCGACACGCTCGGGCGTACGGCACAGCACGATCGCGCCGCCTCGCTGCTACAACGCGCTTTCGCGGCTTGCGACAAGGCCCGGGCGCTCCAGGCGCTGGCCAAGCAACAGGATCTGAAGCGCGACGCGCGCGCCGCAGCCCTGACTTTGGACCAGCTCGACCGGGACTTCCCTGCCTCGGTGGAGGCCAAGGAGAGCGCTCCACGCCTGCGCGCTCTCGCAGCGTTTCTGCCGGCGACGGCTCCGGACGAGCGCGCGTCGCGCGATCTCAAGAAGGGCCTGCTGCTCTTCGACGCGGGACGCTTCGCTGAAGCGGCGGCGGTGCTGCGCGCAACCTCTTCGGCGCGCTTCTCCACTGGCGAGGCCGACCTGGTTCGCGCGCGCCTCGGGCGCGCATTCCTGGCGACCGGGCGGGTGCGCGAGGCCGAGCTGTCGTTCGCTTCGATCCGACCGGGTTCCGCGTACGAGGCTGAAGCCGCCTTCCATCTCGCCAAGCTGCAGGTTCAGCGCTCACGTACGCCCGCCGCCTACGAAGCGATCGCGACGCGATACCCAGGCAGCGAGTGGGCCGAAGAAGCGCTGCTCGCGCTCGCCAACCACCATCAAAAAGACGCGCGCGACGAGGAAGCGCTCCCCTACTACCGGCGGCTGCTCCAGGGCTACCCCGAGGGACGCTACGTGGAACGCGCGACCTGGCGCGTCGGCTGGGGCGACTACCGCGCAGGACGCTTCGAAGACGCGGCCCTGACGATGGAGAAGACGGTCCGCCAGCGGCCCAAGGCCAACGTCACGCCGGGCCTGCTGTACTGGAGCGGACGCGCGCGCAAGGAGCTGGGACAGATCGAGCGGGCGCGCGCTCTCTTCGACGAGACGCTGCGACGCTACAAGCACGCGTATCACGGCCTCCGCGCGCGCGAAGCGCTGGCGCAGCTTCCGGCCGGCCCGTACGCGGCGCCGAGCGAGACCGAGCCGGCCCCGCCGCGCGGCGAGATTCCCGAGGCCGCGCAGCTTCGCATCCGCCAACTGTTCCTGATCGATCGCCTGGACGAGGCCGCCGAGGAGCTGCGCGCGACGCCGGGCTCTCAGGTCGCGCAAGCCACGCTGGCGTGGATCGATTCCAAGCGCGGCCGGCTGCGGCCCGCCATCATCGCGATGAAGCGCGCCCATCCGGAGTACATCAGCGAGGCCGGCGACGCGTTGCCGGAGGAGGCGTGGCGCGTCCTGTATCCGCTGGAGTTCGGCGACATGCTACGCGCCAAGGCGATCGAAGAGGGCCTCGATCCCGCGCTGGTCGCGGCGCTCGTCTGCCAGGAGTCGACGTTCGACGCGGGCGCCGTGAGCAGCGCCGGCGCGCGGGGTCTGATGCAGATCATGCCGCCGACCGGGCGCACGCTGGCGCGGACGCTCGGCGTCGCCTACAACCGCTCGCTGCTGCACCGGCCCGAGACCAGCCTCGACTTCGGGACACGTTACCTGCGCGAGCTGATGGACCAGTTCGGGGGCCGCGTCGAGCGCGTTCTGGCGGGATACAACGCGGGCCCGCACCGCGTCGTCACCTGGACCCAGTCGCGGCCCGACATGCCGGCCGAGGAGTTCGTCGAGAGCATACCGTTCACCGAGACGCGCTTCTACGTGATGACGATCCTCGCGACACAAGACCATTACCGGCGGCTCTACGCGCTCTCGGCCGATGCGCGCCAGGCCGGCGGCACGCGGTAGCCAGCGCTTGGGATTCCGTCTCGGCGACTTTCGAGCGCAGATCGACCCCGGTCTCCTGGAGAGGCAGAAGAACATGCGAAGCGACGGACGCAAGGCGGACGAGCTGCGCCGCGTCTCGATCACCCCGAACTTCATCAAGCACGCGGAGGGCTCGGTGCTGATCGAGGTCGGCGACACCAGGGTCTGCTGCACCGTCAGCGTCGAAGAGAAGGTGCCGCCGTTCCTGAAGGGCAAGGGCGAAGGCTGGGTTACCGCCGAGTACGGCATGCTGCCGCGCGCCACCACCACCCGCACCCAGCGCGAGGCCTCTCGGGGCAAGCCTTCCGGCCGCACCCAGGAGATCCAACGCCTGGTCGGCCGTTCGCTACGCGCGGTCGTCGACATGAAGGCGCTCGGCGAGCGCACGCTGTGGGTCGACTGCGACGTGATCCAGGCCGACGGCGGCACGCGCACCGCCTCGATCACCGGCGCTTTCGTGGCGCTGGTGCTGGCGTTGCGCGTGCTGCCGCAGAAGAACGCCTTCTCCGAGCTGCCGCTGCTCGACTTCGTGGCCGCGACGTCGGTCGGCAAGGTCGCCGGGCAGATCTACCTCGACCTCAAGTACGACGAGGACTCCGCCGCCGAGGTCGACATGAACGTGGTCAAGACCGGGCGCGGTCAGTTCGTCGAAGTGCAGGGCACCGCCGAAGCGTCGCCGTTCGGCGACGACGACCTGATGTCGCTGCTGGCCGCCGCCGACAAGGGCATCCAGGAGCTGATCGCCGCTCAGCGCAAGCTGCTGGGAGACGTGCCGCTCAAGAAACCGGCCAAGTAGCCAGGAAGCTCCGCAGCTTCGCGAACGCCTTGCCGCGATGGCTGACGCGGTCCTTGTCGGCTCGCGGCACCTCGCCGAACGTCTTCTGGAACGACGGAAAGAAGAACAGCGGGTCGTAGCCGAAGCCGTTCGAGCCGCGTTCCTTCGTCGCGATGAAGCCGTCGACGCTCTCCTCGGCCTCGAAGACGATCGCGTCCCCGCGTGCGATCGCCAGCGCGCTCGTGAAGCGCGCGCCCCGCTCGTGATCGGGAACGCCGGCGAGCTGCTCCAGCAAAAGCCGGTTGCGCTCGGCGTTCGTGGCGCCCTCACCGCCGAAGCGCGCCGAATGCAGGCCCGGGGCTCCGCCGAGCGCGTCCACCGACAGCCCGGAATCGTCGGCGACCGTCAACAGCCCGGAGCGGCCGGCGTAGTGGCGCGCCTTCAGCCGCGCGTTCTCGAGGAAGGTGCGGCCGGTCTCCTCGGGCGAGTTCTCGATCCCCAGGTCTCGCGGCCCGACCACGCGGAACGGTAGGCCCTCGACCAGGAGCTTCATCTCGCCGAGCTTCCCCGGGTTCTGACTGGCGAGCAGCAGCTCCACGCTATTTCTCGAGCGTGGGCCGCTCGCTGAACGACGTCGACGACGCGATGTGGGTTGCAGTGGCCGCGCCATGCAGCCCGACCTCGCGCAGCAAGCCGCGCAGCCGATCGACGTTCCGCTCCGGCGCCGATGCGTCCGCGTGCTCGCGCGCGGCTTGCCACAGCGCGCGCAGCAGCTCCACCCGCCGCGCGCGCTCGGCGTTGGCTTCGCGGAGGCGGGCTTCGACGCGGCGCGCGACATCGAGCTGCTTCTGGAACAGCTCGCGCATCTGGCGCCGGTCGTCGTTCTCGCCCGGAGTCGGAGGACCGAGCGCCGACAGCCGCTCGGCGAGCCGCTCGGCTTCGCGCGGGTCGATCGTGCCCGCGAGCGACTCGATCTGCCGGTCGCCGGCGGCGATCGCGGCGGCTAGCTCGTGCGCCGCCGCCAGCAGCGCCGCGCCGTCTCCGCCCTGGAGCGTCGGACGCGCCGCCTCGATGCCGCGAACCAGCTCCTCGGCGGTGGTCGGGGCGATCTCGGACGCCGCGGCGGGCGACAGCAGCAGGCTCCGGACCTCGGGCCGGCTCCAGTTCGAGGCGCGGCCGGTGTCCCAGAACAGGAAGCGGTCCACCACGCTGCTCTTCTCGATCAGCGTCGAGCCGGCAAGCGCGCTGCCGCGCCAGCGCACGAAGAAGTAGATCCCGGCGCCGACGATCGCCCACTGCAATGCGGCCATCGCCTGCACCAGCTTGTCTTCGGTCTTGCGGTTCAGGTTGACCCAAGTCGCCTGTTTGCCGGTGCGCCGGTAGCGGTCGCTGTCGTTGAGCAGCACGATCATGAACGGGATCAGGAACAGCAGCATCCACGCGGCGGCGCAGGTCATCAGCGTCCGCACCCGCCGGATCTCCAGCGGGAGGCGCCGCCACACGTCGCCCGGCGCCCGCAGCCGCCGCGGATAGGGTCCGAACCACCAGGCGGGCTTCAAGAGCGCCGCGCGCACGATCCGCCCCGCCGGATGACCCTTCCGCTTCAGGTCGAAGCCGGTCAGCAGCGCCGCAGCGACCGCCAGGCCGGCGATGCTCAACACCAGCCGCGGCAGGCTGTGCTGGACGAACGGGAAGTCGAGCGGATCGGCCGGCGGCGGCGCGGTCGTCTGGTTGAGATAGAGGAGCGACGCGGCGAAGCCCGCCACCGCCGCGATCTGGGTCGCCTGCCAGAGCGAGGCGTAGGCCTCGGGTTGCGGCCCGTCCGCCACCTCCGGCGCGATCGCGTCGCGGAACGCCTGCGCCCGGGCAAAGCGCTCGCCGGGCTGCTTGGCGAGGCAGCGCACGATCGCGGCGACCAGCTCGGGTGGCAGGCCCGGCGCCAGCGTGGCGAGCGGCGGGGCTTCCTTGGAAATGTGCTGCACCAGGATGTCGCCGGGCGTCGCGCCGTCGAACGGCAGCCGGCCGCCGAGCATCGCGTAGGCCATCACGCCGAGCGAATAGAGGTCGCTCCGGCCGTCGAGGTCGGCCTTGCCCTGCGCCTGCTCCGGCGACATGTAGTGGGGCGTGCCGACGATGCTGCCTTGGCTGGTCACCGTCTGCCCCGCGCCGAGCGCCTTGGCGACGCCGAAGTCGGTCAGCATCGCTCGGCCGGTGCCCTCGTCGATCAGGACGTTGTCGGCCTTGATGTCGCGGTGCACGATGCCGAGCGCATGGGCGTAGTCGAGCGCCTCGGCGACCTCGATCAGGATCCGGCGCGACTCCTCGACCGACAGCCGGCCGGCGCGCCGCACCCGGGCGGCCAGCGACTCGCCCTTCACGTAGCCCATCACTAGATACAGCGTGCCGTCCACGTCGCCGAAGGTGTGCAGCGGAACGATGTTGGGGTGCGACAGCCGGGCAGCGGTGCGCGCCTCGCGCCGGAACCGCTCGCGGCTCTCCGGCGTGTCGCCGCGGTCGGGCGGCAGCACCTTGATCGCGACTTCCCTTTCGAGCGCCGCCTCACGGGCGTGATACACGGCGCCCATCCCGCCCCGGCCGAGCAGCCGGCCCACCTCGTACTGGCGGCCGAGCGCTACGGCCAGCGTTGCGCGCAGCGGATCGGCGGGCTCGACCGGCTGCGGCGCAGCGGCCGCGGCGCCGCAGCGCAGACAAAACCGCGCATCGTCAGGCAGCGCGGCGTGACACGAAGAGCACTCCATGCAGCGGGGGAAGCACCGGCAGGCTAATGGCGCCCGCGGGCCCGGTCAACGCCTAGGCGCGCTGGCCCAGCAGCGGGATGCCCGAGCCGCAACCCTGATACGGCCGGATTTTCTGGAACTCCTCGGCGGAGATCGACGGCCCCTTGCCGGCGCAGTGTTCGTCGAAGGCCTCGCGGAGCGCGATCGCGACCTGCTCCTCGTTCATCTGCTGCAGGTCGAGCCTCTGGAGCATGAACACCAGCTTGCCGTCCTTGAACAGGCCCATGCACGGCGACGACGGCGGGTACTCGCTCATGTGCTCGCGCGCCCGGCTCACCGCGTCGCGATCCACTCCGGCGAACACGGTCACCGAGCGATCGGGAATCACCGCGTTCTGCAGGGCCAGCATCGCCCCCGGCCGCGCCTGTCCGGCGGCGCAGCCGCAAACCGAGTTCACGATCACGAGCGCGGTCCCCTGCCCGGCCTTCAAGGTGTCGTCGACCTGCTCGGGCGTCTGGAGCGGCTCGACACCGACCGCGGCCAGTTCCTGCCACATCGGCGCCACGGCTTCCGGATCGTAGATGGGCGCTAGCGCCATTCGCTCTCCTCTTGGTTTCGACAACCACGGTAGAGGGTCGGTGCGCCGCCTGTCAACCTCCAGGCCCGCGAACGCCCGATGCTAAAATCCCGCGTCGATCGGGGCGTAGCGCAGCCTGGTAGCGCACCTGCCTTGGGCGCAGGTGGTCGCCGGTTCAAATCCGGCCGCCCCGACCACTCTAACCGCCTGTCTTACAGGTGGCGGTGACAGCAAGGTGGACTCGGAGACCTTTCCCGTCGCCGAAGATCTGACCTATGCGTGGTTCGTCGGCGAACCAGAGTCCGCATCCGAGCGCTGGGCGTTTGCCTTCAGCGCTAAGGAAGACTGGCGCACGAAGATCGGCCAGGACATCTCGAAGCTCGCGGGCACCGGTCGTGGATACACGAAGGCGTTCTTCACAAGCAATCAGCTGATCCGCGACAAGGTCCGCGCCGAAGTCGAAGACAGGCTTCGCAAGGCTCACAAGCTCGATGTACGCATTCTCGACGGTACCTGGATTCTCGAGGCGACATCGTGCCTCGGCCCATGCCGAGCGGGCTTTCCATTTCGCATTCCGCGACGAGGAGCGGGAAGTGATCGCCATCTAGAAGGATCACCCAGCGGTCTCGACCTTCCTGGTCTTCACGATGGCGGCAAAGTCCGTCTGCTTATCGACGAGCAGCTGATCCGGAGCCGTAAAGCCGGATGGCGTGCGCTGCGGGGGGGCCTTCGTGGCCGAACAACCCAGCAGCGGCAGGAGAACCGCGAGCGACAGAGCCCGACGCATCATTCCCCCTCGCTACTGGTCGCCCGCGCCTCGACCTTTTCGTACATTTCGCGCAGGATCGCGTCGGCATCGAGAGCCTTCGAATCGACGGCCAGCGCACGGCGAAACGCTGCAAGCGAATCCTGCGCCCTGCCGAGCTCGGAGAGCTCCTCCGCGCTCCCGAGGTGCGCCTGCACCCACGCCGGCTTCAGCCGAATCGCTTCTGCAAACGCGTCGGCCGCCGCTTGGTGCTGTTCTGCGTTCGAGTAGGCGACCGCGAGGTTGAAATGGAAGTTGGCGGCTTCGGGTCCGAGCCGCACGGCCGTTTCGCAGGTGCGGATTGCCTCCTGATGACGGCCAAGTACCGAGAGACATCCCCCGAAGGCGGCGAGACCGTCGGGATCCTGGGGATTGTGTGCCAACGCTTCTTGAAACAGGTCCGCAGCCTCTGCGTATCGCTTCAACTCGGCCAGCACACACGCGAGGCGGAGCATTGCATCCCAGTCGTCCGGTGACACCTTCATCGCCTCGCGGAATGCCGATTCGGCTTCCTCCGGTCGGTTGAGCTCGACCAGGGCCACGCCGAGATTGCGGTGCGAATACAGGCCGCGAGGATCGAGAGCGATCGAGCGGCTATGCGCCGCGGCCGCCTCTTCCCATCGGCCCAGGCGACCCAAGGAGCACCCGTAGTTCCCTTCCGCCGGGGCAAACGTTGGATCGAGATCGATTGACTCTTTGAAGAGCTTCAATGCCTCTTCGTGGCGGTCCAGCGCTGCCAGACCGTTGCCGAAACTGTGAGCGATGTCCGCGCTCTCCGGCTTCAGCTCGTACGCCCGCAGGTAGCTCCCAACTGCCTCTTCGTGGCGCTCGAGCAGCGTGAGAACCAGGCCGCGCTCCCCGTGCCCTTCGGCGAATTGCGGCACGAGGTCCAGCAGGCAATCGAAGGCGGCCAAGGCTTCGAGGTGACGCCCAACGCGCCTCAGAGTCCGCGCGAGATCGTAGCGAGCATCGACGTAGGACGGGTCGATCTCGATCGCCTCACGCAGACAGTCCACAGCGGCCGGCCAGGCCTCGCGGGACGCGAAGTCGAGAGCCACCTCGTAACGCGACGCAGCTTCGGGGTTGGCGCTCGTCACGTCACGGTGTCATTTCAGAGCGGCAAGTACGCGAGTCGGTTCGTCCACTCCTCCGGCTCCGACGCGGACCAGATCAAGGTCAAGTCCTCGAGCACGCTCGCAACAGAGAGGCTTTGGGGCACCACGATCACGCCGGGACTCGTGGTCTTGGCAACGAACTCGCCGAAATGCGCGGGCATCGTGTTCTTGTCGTGGGTGACGAGCAGGCGGCCGTCGCGCGCGGCCAGCGCAAGCACCGCGCGATCGTCGAGGCCTGCGAGCCCGGCGTCAGTCGCGGAGCGGAAATCGGCTTCCGGCAGACGCCGAAGCACCGCGGCGACGATGATCTGATTGAAGTCTGCGTCCGCCTGGAAGCGGATACGCATCAGCGAGCGAGCGGCGTCTGCCTCTTCGCGTCGGCGAGCTTTTGGTAGAACATCGGGTCGGCAGCCCGGGCCGCGGAACGCTTCGCCTCATAGTCGCGTTGCTGGGTCTCCAGGCACCGATCGACCTCCTCCCGGTGCGCCAGGTAGAAGGTGATCGCGCCGTACACCTGCTCGAGTGTCAGGACCGGGAACGACTGAGCGATGCTCTCGGCCGATTGGCCTGATACGAAGGCAAACACGATCGAGTCGAGAGATACACGGGTCCCGGCCACTGTGTAGGCGCCGTCGCGTTGTTCCACGTACTCGGTGCTCACTCGTCCCTTTGTAGTTTCCTATTATGCCCTTTCCTAGCCAAGGACCGCGTCCCGTTCAGGCGACCTTCGCTTCCGTCCGGCCCGGATTGGCACGACCTTGGCGGCGGGCTTGTCCGTGAGCAAGCCCTCAATGTGGGCTGCCCAAGCGTTGAGGCCAGCCGCCACCTCCGGGACCGTGTCGGCGCGGCCCGCTGATCTACCCAATCGGTGAAACAGGGTGAACCATGCCGAACCTCCCCGAACTTTCGCGAACAACCGTTACTTCATGCAGCACCTATATTTAACTGACTGAAGTCCGAGCGAGTCAAGACCTTATCTGAGGGTCTAGAATCTGCCTTGGGCGCAGGTGGTCGCCGGTTCAAATCCGGCCGCCCCGACCAACACTTACCGGCGGAGTACGTCCTCAAGAAAGATGGAGGAATGACAGTGAGATTCTCGAAAGCGGCGGTGTTGCTTCTCACCCTGGCATCCCCGGCGGCGTGGGCCCAGGTCAACGTGGGCGAACAGAAACCCGAGGCGACGCTGCCGTTCGAGATGACCACCGTCTCCACGTTTTCGCTGCCTTGGCGGATTGCCTTCCTCCCCGATGGGCGGATGCTGGTGACCGAGAAGATCGGGCCGATTTGGCTCGTAGCCGCGGACGGGCAAAAGATCGCGCCGCTCGGCGGTACACCCGCTGTCTGGTGGCAGGGCCAGAGCGGCATGCTCGGGATCTACGTCTCCCCCCAGCACGCTACCGATCAGAGCGTCTACGTCACCTACATCGAGCCGGGCGACTATGGCGGAGGCCAGGCGTTGGCCCGCGCGAAGCTGAATCTCGGACGGGTGCCCCGGCTGGACAACTTCGAGGTGCTCTGGCGCCAGCTGCCCAGGGGCAAGGGTGGCCAGGCCGGCGGACAGGTCGCCTTCTCGCCCGACGGTCAGCATTTGTTCATGTCGGTCGGCGACCGCCAGCGCATGACTCCGGCCCAGGACCCGAACCAACCCGTAGGCAAGATCCTGCGCCTGACGCTGGATGGCAAACCAGCTCCTGGCAATCCCAACTTCGGCAAGACCGGCGCTGCCACGATTCCGCTGATCGATCCGCCCCGTGACACCGAGGCTGCCAAGACCGCGACGGTGATCAGCAACTACACCTTTCCGGGCCCCAACCTGACACCGGCGGAAACCTGGGCGAGCGGCGTCCGCGCACCGTATGGCTTGGCGTTCTCTCCCACGGGTGAGCTCTGGGAGGTCGAACATGGCCCGCGCGGCGGTGACGAGTTGAACCTGATCGAGAAGGGCAAGAACTACGGCTGGCCCGTGGTCTCCTACGGAATGAACTACAACGAGGTGGCCATCCCCGGACCCGACACGCAGTCGGAGTTCACGAAACCGGTGCTCTATTGGACTCCGGTCATCGCGCCGGGAAACCTCGCCTTCTACCGCGGCAAGAAGTCCTTCCCTCAATGGGACGGCAGCGGCTTCATCAGCGGCTTGGCGACCCAGACGCTCACTCGCATCATCTTCGACGGCAAGGGCGGAGCCAAGACCGCCGAGCGCTGGGGCGTGGGCAAGCGCATCCGCGATGTGGCACAGGCTCCCGATGGCACGCTGTGGTTGCTGGAAGACGCCAACCCCGGCGCCCTGATCCACGTAACACCCAAGTAATCCCGAGCGGGGCGACACGAAGCGGCATGGCCGGGAGACGGCAGTCGCTTCATAGGCCGAAGCTGGTCTTTGGAGCGGCTGGGCTACTACTGTTGGCCGCGGCGTCGCACGGCCAGCAGCAGCCGGTTCCCTACAGTCACAAGACACACCTGGCTCTGGGACTGAAGTGCGACTCGTGCCACAAGAACCCCGACCCGGGCGAGTCCATGGGGTTTCCGGCGGAGAG
>CAZVOI010001156.1:0-2093 GCA_964628275.1 uncultured Acidobacteriota bacterium
GCGGAGCTGGACACGCGCAAGCTCTACTTGGCCCAGGGCTACAGCTCGCTCTTCGGCTATTGCACGGAGGTGTTGCGCCTCGCCGAGCACGCCGCGTACAACCGCATCGAGGCGGCACGCGTGAGCCGGAGGTTCCCGGCCGTCCTCGACCGGCTCGCCGAGGGCTCCCTGAACCTCAGCACGCTGCGCCTCCTGGCCCCGCACCTCACGCTGGAGAACCACGCGAGCGTCCTCGACGAGGCGGCGGGGAAGAGCAAGCGCGAGGTCGAGCTGCTGGTCGCCTCTCTCGCCCCCCGCCCGGATGTGCCGGCGTCCGTCCGGAGGCTGCCGTCGCCAAAGTTGCTCTCGAGAGCCCCCGCGGGCCTCGCCTTGGAAACGAGTACCACTCGGCACGCCCCTGATGCTGCCTCGACGATCGTCACCGAGCCCACCGCTTTGGAATCCGACGGAAGTGAAGGCCCTGCCGCCGGCGCTGCCAGCGCTTCGGGAGCGATCGCCGAGCTCACGCCCCTTGGAGAGTCAACCCGCCCGTCGGTCGCAGCATCGGCGATCCCCACGGGCCGGCCCCTGGTCGCGCCGCTCTCGCCCGAACGCTACCGAGTACAGTTCACGGTTGGGCGGGAGACCCACGAGAGACTGCGACGCGTTCAGGCCCTGCTGCGCCGTGAGATCCCGGACGGCGATCCCGGCATGATCTTCGACCGGGCGCTGAAGCTGCTGTTCGAAGACATCGCTCGGAAGAAGCTGGCAGCCACGTCGCAACCGCGGCCGGGACGCGCGACGGCCGTCCGGTCGCGTCACATTCCGGCGGACGTCAAGCGGACTGTGTGGCTTCGCGATGGTGGCCAGTGTGCCTTTGTCGCGAGAAGCGGGCGGCGCTGCCGCGAGCGCGCTTTCCTGGAGTTCCATCACGTCGAGCCCTACGCCATCGGGGGAGAGGGGACCGCCGCTAACCTGTCGGTTCGTTGCCGCGCCCACAATGTCCATGAAGCCGAGCTCCTGTTCGGGCCGTTCGCGCCCGTCGCGTGCGGAAGTGCCCAGGACGCTGGCGCTCGGCCCCGGCTGGCAACTCGCCCCGGGGCGAGTTGAAGAACCCGCTCGGACGAGGCGCGCGCCGAAGATCGCATCAGATGAGAACCCCGGGCGGGCGGGGGCTGCTGTCGCGATTCTGTGGGGAGGGACGGGAGGTCGAGGGACATTGAGGGGCGAGGAACATTGAGGGGCGAGGAACGGTGAGGGGCGAGGGACGGTGAGGGGCGAGGGGCGGAACCGCGAACCGCGGCCGAAGGCAGTGCCGGGCCTCTGGGGCGGTGACGCTCGTGCAGGCCCGCGCGCCGCAGCCGCGCGGCCAGTCGCCGCGGCCAGCAGCGGCGAGGCTGGATGGCGCGTGCGAGACGTCGGGGCGCACAGCGCCGGCAGCGTTGTGGGTGTCAACCCGGAACGGCTCACGGCGCGGAACGGCTCAGGCGCGCAGGCGCCGCAGGATGCCCTTCAGCCGCCCGAGCGCCTGCTCCGGAGGCTCGCCACTCTTGTGCTCGCCGCCCCGGGACTCGAGGCTGTCCCGGTACCAGGCCGCGGCCATCGACAGCTCGAAGACGTGGACCTGGCTGGCTTCGACGGGGCATCCGCCCAAGCGGGCATAGGCCTCGAGCAAGCGCTCCATCCCGCGCTCGATCTGGAACGGGCGCCTCACGCCTCGCGTGACGATCGCCAGGTCGTAGCCGGGATCGCCGCGCCGGGCGTACTCCCAATCGGCGAGGCCGGGCGGATCGGCGGGAGCGAGCAGGATGTTCTGTCCGAGGAGGTCACCGTGCAAGAGGACACTCGGCGCGTCGGGAGGGAGATGACCGCGGGCCCAGGCGAGCGCCGCGCGGGCTTCGGGCGCATCGAGCTCCTCGAACACGAGGAGCCCCTCCTCGGCATGAGCCCTCCGCGTTTCATGGCCGGGAAGCAAGGCCGCAAAGGCCTCGGCGTCCAGAGAATGAACGGCTCCGGCGAGCTGGCCGACCACATCCCACGGGCGGACGGAGGGCTGCCTGCCGGCGCGCAGGTCCAGCTCGACCCCGGGCAGGAAGCTCCGGACGAGGGCGAGG
>CAZVOI010001157.1:0-1781 GCA_964628275.1 uncultured Acidobacteriota bacterium
AGACCCTGCTGAATGCCTCGCTGCCACAGGAAGTTGTCGTGGGCGGCCGGCTGCGCGTGCGGCTGGAGTCGGCGGAGCCGCTGTTTCGAGGCAGCAACGCCGGATTGCTGCTGCTGGGGAAGGTGAGCAGCCAGGATGCGCCAGGCGCCTCCGCGACGATCGAGACGTGCGGCACTCTCGAACAGTTGCGATTCGAGAAGGGCAAGCTCACGGCCCGGGTGGCGCTCAGCCACTTCAGCGTGCGCGAGGTTTCGCTCGGCGACTTGGCCGCCGATGCCCTCGACGCGCTGGTGCGGTCGCAGGCCGAGGTGATTCAGGCGGCGATACCTCCGATCGTGCTTCCGGTTCAGTTCGAGCAGCAGATCAAGATCGGGGGTTTGACCGAGGGCGCGGTCGTCGCGCATCCCGGCTCGCTTCCGCTCAACATCTCGGTGAGCCAGGTCATCCCGGTCAACCAGCGGCTCTGGGTCTTGCTCAAAGCCACGGCGGGTCCCTGGCAACCGGGGTTGGCCGCGATCGAAGCGAAAGCGGCAGCCCAGTGAAGCGAATCGTGCTCGGATTCGCGCTGCTGCTCGCGGCAGGTGTCGGGGGCTATGTCTACCTCCTAACGCGGCCGCCGGATCTGCCGCCTCCCCCAACCGACGCCGAGCTCCAGGCCCTGCTCGAGCGCCGCGACGCGCTGCAGAAGCGCTTGACCGAAGCGATCGTCGCCAACGGCGAGAAGAGCCTCGGCCGGGCGCCGCGAGGCGGCGTGATGATCGGGATCCCGATCGCCTTCACGCGCTCGATCCTCGAGCAGATCGTGGGCGGGCTCTTCAACGAGCTGACGCTCACGCTCAAGAACCTGAAGGTCCACAAAGTGGGCGACGTCAAGGTCAAGATGGTCTTCGGCAAGAAGACCGTCGGCCACTACGTGCTCGACGTCCAGATCCATCAGGTCCAAGGCATCCTGCGTCCGGGCAAACCCGAGGTGGTGTTCAGCGAGGGCCGCGTGGCGGTGAGCCTGCCGGTGAAGCTGGCCGAGGGCAAGGGCAACGCCGATATCCGGATGCAGTGGGACAGCAAGGGCCTCGCCGCAAACCTGATCTGCGGCGACATCGACGTCACGAAAGCGGTCACAGGCGGCGTGATCCCGCAGGACTATCGCGTCGGCGGGGCCTTCAAGATCACGAGCGCCGGCGGCGCGATCACGCTCTCGCCGGATTTTCCCGAGGAGCTGCAGGTGCGGATCTTCGTGGATCCCTCGGAGCAGGCTTGGCAGGCGGTCGAGGAGGTCGTGAAGGCTCAGCGGGCCGGTTGCGAGGCGACACTCAACAAGATCGACATCAAGGAGATCCTGGGCAACCTGGTCGGCAAGGGCTTCAACGTGAAGATCCCCCAGAAGCTGATCAAGCCGATCCGGCTGCCGGCCGGCCTTCAACAGTCGTTGGAGATCCAGGGCATCAAGCTCGCGCTCCAGGTCCAGCCGACCGGCCTGTTGGTCAGCGGCGATCGGCTCTGGTACGGCGCGGACATAGCACTCGAACCCTCAGGCCAGGCCGGCGCGAGCAAGCCGAAGCCCGTTCCATGAGCGTCACCCGAGCCAGTCGTCCTCGCGCGCCATCAGCCGGATCACGTCGGCGCGGCTCACCACCCCGACCAGAACCCCGGCCTCGACGACCGGCACTGGGTTCACGCGCCGCTTGACCATCAGGGCCGCCAGCGCCTCGACCTCCTCGTCGGGACCGATCGTCACGACCTCCTCGGTCATCACGTCCCGCGCGTGCGTTCCCAGCATGTGC
>CAZVOI010001158.1:0-3570 GCA_964628275.1 uncultured Acidobacteriota bacterium
TCGAGCCCGACCGACTCGCAGGCGTCCCAGGCGGCGAGAGCGTTGACGGGATCCAGCGGGAGGTAGAGATCCCGGTCAGCCGTGACGAAGAGCGTCGAGCCGGAGGTCGCGTAGTAGTTCGCGCCCGACACGCCGATGACGATGAACCGCACGCCCCGAGCGTGGAGCGCCGCCACCGCCTGCTCGAAGGGACCCACCTGGTCGCCTAGCGCACCCGGCTCGCTCGAGAGTAGTGGGCGCGATACTCCCGGAGCGAGTGCTCCACCCAGGTCTTGTCGGTGCCCGGTTGGTTCTCAGCCAGGGATTCCGCCCGCTCGACTGCGTGCCGGTACTCCTTGTCGAGGCGTGCCGGGACGCCCGACAGGGTCTCCGAAATAGCGTCCACCGAAACGGTGCGGACTGGGTCCACGACTCGATTGTACCCGGGTCGCCCGCACCGCGAAAACCCAACGCATCGGACGTAGAATCGGCCAGCCCCGCAACTCAAGCCATGAAAGAGACGCTGTCCCACTACGAGATCCTGGAGACGCTCGGCGAGGGCGGCATGGGCGTCGTGCATCTGGCCCGCGACACGCGCCTCGAGCGGAACGTGGCGATCAAGCTGCTGCGGCCGGAAGCGCTCTCGAGCGCCGAGCGGCGGCAGCGCTTCGTCCGCGAGGCCAAGGCCGCCTCCGCGCTCAGCAACTCCCACATCGTCACGATCCACGAGATCGACCAGGACCGGAGCGGGGGTATCGAGCGCGACTTCCTGGTGATGGAGCACCTGGACGGCGGCTCGCTCGCCGGGCTGCTGGCGAGCCGGCGGCTCGACGTCGAGGAGGCGCTCGGGATCGCGGTCGGCGTGGCGGACGGCCTGGCGGCGGCCCACGAGGCCGGCATCGTGCACCGCGACATCAAGCCGGCGAACATCCTGCTGACGCGCAAGGGCGAGGTGAAGATTGCGGACTTCGGCCTCGCCAAGCTGACCGAGCCCGGGTCGGTGGAGGAGGAAGCCCCGACGTTCTCGGCGGGCCTCCACACCGCCGAGGGGACGGTGCTCGGCACCGCGGCCTACATGTCGCCGGAGCAGGCGGAAGCACGACCGGTCGACGCCCGCTCGGACGTCTTCTCCTTCGGCTCGGTCCTCTACGAGATGCTCACGGGCCGCCGCCCCTTCGACGGCGACTCGAGCATCACCACGCGCATGGCGATCCTCGGCAAGGCGCCTGCGCTCCCGCGGTCGCTCCGCGCCGAGCTGCCGCCGGAGCTCGAGCGGCTCGTGCTGCGCTGCCTCGAGAAGCCGAAGGAGGCGCGCTATGCCACAGGCGCCGAGCTGTTGCGCGACCTGCAGGCGCTGCGGAGCAGCCTGGAGCGCCAGCGGACGCGGCGCTCGGCGCCGTGGCGGCGGCCGCGGGTGGTGGTCCCCGTCGCTGCGCTGCTGGTCGCCGCCCTCGTGGCCGGGGCCTTCGCCTGGCGGCGTGCCGCCCGCGAGCGCTGGGCGCGCTCCGTCGCGCTGCCTGAGATCGTGAGGCTCAGGGAGCAGGAGCAGCGAATCGCTGCCTTCCGGCTGGCGCGCGAGGTGCGAGCCGTGCTCCCCGGCGATCCCGAGGTCGATCGGCTGTGGGACTCCTTGACCATGCCGGTGTCGATCGCGAAGGCGCCGGCGGGAGGGGAGGTCCGCTTCAAGGATTACGCGGCTCCCGACGCCGCCTGGGAGTCGCTCGGCCGCACGCCGCTCGACAGCGTGCTGCTTCCGACCAGCTACCTGCGCTGGCGATTCGAAAGGGAAGGCTCCGAGCCGGTGGAGGGCGCGGGCTATCCGCGCTCTCTGCCGGACTGGCTGGCGAGCACCCGCGCGAGCCCCGCCGGGATGGTCTGGGTGCCGCGCGGGACGCGATCGATCGCCGGAGACCCCGTCGAGATCGAGGGCTTCTGGCTCGACCGGTTCGAGGTCACGAACCGCGAGTACAAGCGATTCGTCGGCGCGGGCGGCTATCGGAAGTCCGAGTATTGGAAAGAGCCGTTCGTCAGGGACGGGCGAGAGGTTTCGTGGGAAGCCGGGATCAGCGAGCTCGTCGACAAGACGGGGCGCCCGGGTCCCGCGACCTGGGAGCTCGGGGACTATCCCGGCGGTGAAGACGACCACCCCGTGCACGGCGTGAGCTGGTACGAAGCCGCGGCGTTCGCCGAGTTCGCAGGCAAGAGCCTGCCGACCGTCCATCACTGGTTCCAGGCGACGGATGGCTCCGGGCCGCCAACGGTCCTGGAGCTCAGCAACTTCGGCGGCCAGGGGCCCGCTCCAGTCGGGCGTCATCAGGGCCTCGGCCCCTATGGTACCTACGACATGGCGGGCAACGCGAAGGAGTGGTGCTGGAACCGCTCGGGTGACAAGCGCTACACGCTCGGCGGCGCCTGGGACGAGGCCGAGTACATGTACCAGCAGCCGCATGCGCAGTCTCCGTTCGATCGCTCCGCACGATACGGCCTCCGCTGCGCCAGGTACGAGCGGCCTCCGGCGGATCGCCTCACCGCCCCGGTGGAGCGCATCTGGCGCGACTACGCGAAGGAGACGCCCATCGCCGACGAGGCCTTCCGGCTGATCGTGAGTGCCTACGCCTACGACAAGACCGAGCTCCACGCCGAAGCGCGTCCCGAGACGGTCACCTCGCCGCACTGGCGGAGCGAGTCGATCGCCTTCGACGCGGCGTATGGCGGCGAGCGCGTCACCGGACACCTCTACTTGCCGGCCAACGCGCGCCCGCCCTTCCCGACTGTCGTCTACTACCCCGGCTCCGCAGGCGAGGTCCTTCCGACTCATCACACGGAGCTCGCGAGCCGCGTGGATTTCGTGATCCGGAGCGGCCGGGCCGTGCTGTTCCCCAACTACAAGGGAATGTGGGAGCGGCGGCTCGATGCTTCGGCACCCGTCGGGCGACAGGCACGGCGCGACCTCGTCCTGCAGTCGTACAAGGACATCGCGCGCTCCCTGGACTACCTCGAGACCCGGAAGGACATCGACGCGGCGAGGCTGGCGTTCTACGGCTTCAGCCTGGGCGCCAACCGCGGCCTCATCTTCACATCGCTCGACAAGCGCTTCCGAGCGAGCATCCTGTTGGCGGGCGGCTTCTGGGAGACGAAGAGCCTGCCCGAGGTCGACCTCCCCAACTTCGCTCCCCGCGTCAGGCTGCCGACGCTGATGCTGAGCGGCCGCGACGACTTCCGCTTCCCGCTCGACGTTGCGCAGCAGCCGATGTTCCGCGCGCTGGGCACGCCGGACAAGGACAAGCGCCACGTCCTCGTCGAGGGAGGCCACGTCCCGCCGCGTGCCGCGATCATCAAGGAGATCCTCGACTGGCTGGACCGCTACCTCGGGCCGGTGGAAACCACGGGCTGAGGAGGCGCCACGCCCTAGGCGCCTCGCGCGCCGCTCGTCACACTCGCAACGTCCTCCCCGAGCGCGCGGCCTCGTAGATCGCCATCATCAGCTTGAGGTCGCGGAGCCCCTCCTCGCCCGGCGTCAGCGGCAACTTGCCGTCCATGACGCACTCCGACAGGTGATCCATCTCGAGCGCGAAGTGATCGCGCTGGGGC
>CAZVOI010001159.1:0-5112 GCA_964628275.1 uncultured Acidobacteriota bacterium
GAAGCGCCACAGCGAGCACCGCTTCGACTTCGGCAAGCGGCCGCTGGCCGGGCGGGTGGTGCTGCTTCCGGGAGGCGCCGGCGGCCTGGGCGCCGCGATCACGGCGCTGCTCCTCCAGGAAGGCGCCTTGCCGGTGGTCGGCTACCGCGGCAACAAGGGACACGCGCTGGCGTTTCAACAGAAGCTTCAAGACCTCTACGGCGGCCCGATCACGCTCGTGGCAGGCGACATCGCCGATCCGGCGGCGCGCCAGCGCTATCTCGACGCGGCGCTCGGCGTGAAAGGCGAGATCTACGGCCTAGTCGCGCTCAGCGGCGACCCGGCGCGCGTGAAGCCCGAGGCGCTCGACGGCGACGCGCTGCGCGCCTCGTTCGACGCCAACTACGTTGGGCCGGTGCTATTGGCGCGCGAGTGCGCCGAGGAAATGCGCAAACGCAAGACGCACGGCGCGATCGTGCTCGTTTCCAGCATGCAGGGCGTGCACCCCTTCGAGGGCAGCCTCGCGTATGCGGGTCCCAAGGCGGCGCTGGTGCACGCGGCTCGGATCCTGGCCAAGGAGTACGGCGGCCGCAGCGACATCCGGGTGAATGTGATCGCCCCTGGAGCCACCACGGCGGGCATGGCGCGCGCGTCGATCGAGTCGGGCAAGTACGACCGCTACGTAGAGAACGACGTCATCCCGCGCTTCGGCCGGCCCGAAGACGTGGCGAAGGTGGTGCGGCTGCTGCTCGAACCCGACAGCTACCTGACCGGCCAGGTGATCACGGTAGACGGGGGCCTGACGCTGCGCCGCGACCGTCTGGGCTGAGGCGGCCATGTTATTCTGCCGTGGCATGTTGCGCACGCTACTCGCCGCATCCGCGCTGGCGGTCGCGGGCTGTGCCGGAACCGCGGAATCGCGTTCGGCCTCGGTCGAGACGAAGCCCGCGGCCGCCGCCACGCCCGCGGTCGAAAAGTCGGGCGCGGTCGTCGCCTCGGGAGGCGGCCTGCAGATCACGATGTCCGAGCTCGACGACAAGCTCGGCGCCGACACTCTCGCGGAGCTCCGGCAGAAGGAGTACGACCTCCGGAGCGGCGCGCTCGAGGAACTGCTCGGCGAGAAGCTGATCGAGAAGGAGGCCGCGGCGCGCGGCATCTCGGTCGACGAGCTGAAAGAGCGCGAGATCAACAAGAAGACGCCTCCGCCGAACAAGGCGGAGGTGGATCGGCTCTACCAGCAGAACCAGCCGCGCCTGGCGCGGCTGTCGCGCGAGCGAGGCATCGAGACGGTCGAGAGCGCGCTCCAGGGCCGCGATCGCCAGGCGCGCGCGGCCGCGTTCCGACGCGAGCTGATGAAGAAGCACGGGGTCAAGGTCCTGATCGAACCGCCGCGCTACGCGGTCTCGCTGCCGAGCGACGCGCCGGTGCTGGGTCCCGCCAAGGCGCCGGTGACGATCGTGTCCTTCGCCGACTATCAATGCCCCTACTGCCACCAGGCCCAGGGCTCGGTCGAGGAGATTCTGAAGCGCTACGCGGGCAAGGTGCGGCTGGTACACCGCGACTTCCCGCTCGAGAGCATTCACGACCGGGCGATCCCGGCCGCCCGGGCTTCGCGCTGCGCCGGCGAGCAGGGCAAGTTCTGGGAGTATCACCGCGACCTGCTCTCGGCTACCGCAGGCTTCTCGGAAGACGACTTCAAGAAGCGCGCCGCGACGCTCGGTCTCAACATGACGACTTTCGGCTCATGCCTCACGCAGACCCAGGGCGACGAGCCGATCCGCGCCTCGGTCGCCGAGGGCATGAAGGTCGGTGTGAACTCGACGCCGACGTTCTTCATCAACGGTCGCCGGCTCGTCGGCGCCAAATCGATCGAAGACTTCGTGGCCGTGATCGAAGACGAGCTGCTGCGCTCGAGCTCGTAGCGCGCATCCGCCGAAGATTTCGCTAGACAGGTTCCGGGAAGGGCCCCACAATCCTGTCCGAGTGCGCCCTTCGGCGGCGGGAGGCGAATAGCAGAGTTGCAGACAGAACTCCGGGCCTGGACGGTGAAGGATTCGATCGAGCTCTACAACGTCAACGGCTGGGGTCGTGATTTCTTCTCGATCAACGCCGCCGGGCACGTCGAGGTCACACCCTCCGCGAACTCCGCGAAGATCGACCTCAAGGAGCTGGTCGACGATCTCCGCAGCCGCGGCATCAAC
The DNA here is from genome assembly GCA_964628275.1 of uncultured Acidobacteriota bacterium. Lineage (GTDB taxonomy): Bacteria > Acidobacteriota > Vicinamibacteria > Fen-336 > Fen-336 > CAZVOI01. The sequence goes on from CAZVOI010001159.1 coordinate 2,181, forward strand.
CTCCCGGTCCTGATCCGGTTCTCCGACATCCTCCGGACCCGCGTCCATCAGCTGTGCGAGTCGTTCCGCCAGGCGATCACCGACAACGACTACCGCGGCAGCTATCGCGGGGTCTACCCGATCAAGGTCAACCAGCAGCGCCACGTCGTCGAAGAGCTGGTCGAGAACGGCCGGCCCTTCAACCTGGGCATCGAGGCCGGCAGCAAGCCGGAACTACTGGTAGCGCTCGCGCTCCAGGACAACCCCGAAGCGCTGATCGTGTGCAACGGCTACAAGGATCGCGCCTACATCGAGACGGCGCTCCTGGCTCAGAAGCTCGGCCGCCAGGTGATCATCATCATGGACCGGATGGGCGAGCTCGACACGGTGCTCACCTGCGCGCGCGAGCTGGAGATACGCCCGACGATCGGCGTGCGTGCGCGGCTCTCGACCAAGGGCGCCGGCAAGTGGGTCGAGTCGACGGGCGACCGCTCCAAGTTCGGTCTCACCACCAACGAGATCGTCGCGACCGTGGACAAGCTCCGCGCCCTTGGCATGCTCGACTGCCTGCAGCTCCTGCACTTCCACATCGGCTCGCAGATCACGGCGATCCGAGCGATCAAGGACGCGCTGCGCGAGGCGTCCCGGATCTTCGTGGAGCTCAGCGCGCTGGGCGCCAACATGCGCTTCCTCGACTGCGGCGGCGGCCTGGGCGTCGACTACGACGGCTCGCAGACGAACTTCCACTCCTCGGTCAACTACTCGCTGACCGAGTACGCGGCCGACGTGGTCAGCCAGATCGCCGAGGCCTGCAACGCCAAGGGCGTGCCGCACCCCGACATCATCACCGAGTCGGGCCGGGCGCTGACGGCGCACCATTCGGTGCTGGTCTTCAACGTCCTCGGCACCAACGAGATCCTGGCCGGCCAGATCCCCGAGAGCGTGGCGAGCGACGAGCACCGCCTGATCCGCGAGCTGTACGACACCTACCAGGGCGTCTCGCGCAAGAACTTCCAGGAGGCCTACCACGACGCGCTGCAGTTGAAGGAAGAGTCGATCACCACCTTCAACCTCGGCGTGATCGGCCTCAAGGAGCGCGCGCGCATCGACCAACTGTTCTGGGCCACCTGCGAGAAGATCCTGAAGATCGTCCGCGATCTGGCCTACGTCCCAGACGAGCTGGAGAGCCTCGAGCGGCATCTCTCCGACACCTACTACTGCAACTTCTCGCTGTTCCAATCGCTGCCCGACCACTGGGCGGTGCGCCAGCTCTTCCCCACCATGCCGATCAGCCGGCTCGACAAGGCGCCGGGCCGCCGCGCCGTGCTGGCCGACCTGACCTGCGACAGCGACGGCAAGATGGATCAGTTCATCGACCTGAAGGACGTCAAGGATTTCATCCCCTTGCACTCGCTGGGCAACGGCGACGCCCACGAGCCCTACTACATCGCGAGCTTCCTGGTGGGCGCCTACCAGGAGATCCTGGGCGACCTGCACAACCTGTTCGGCGACACCGACGCCGTCCACGTGCGCCTCGACGGCGACGAGTACCGCATCGAGCACGTGGTGGAGGGCGACTCGGTGATGGAGGTGCTCGCCTCCGTCCAATACTCCAAGGACGACCTGGTGGCGCGGGTGCGGCGCGCGGTCGAGGCGGCGCTGCGCGAGAAGCGCATCAGCATGGCCGAGTCGGGCCGCTTCATGCGCCGCTACGAGGAGTCGCTCGAGGGCTACACCTACCTGAGCGTCGACGACTAGCTCTACCGAACGATCGGCACGGTCTCGAGACCGCGGAGCCAGGCGTCGAGGTCCTGCTTCCTAAACACGGCGGCCTCGACGGTCCAGGTGTCGACAGTCACCGCCAGCACGCGATAGACGCTGAAGCGCTCCGGGTCGGAGAGGATCGTCGACACGTCGCCCGGCCTCTTGAGCTGCGTCTCGAGGACGTGGAGCGATTCGGGGTCGAGAACGACCGGTGAGTCGGTCTTCGGTTGGGGCTCGGCCGTCAGGACCTGCGGGCCTGTCGCGCGAGCCTTGGCGCTCTCGAGGAGGTCGTCGGTGGTTCTTGCGACCTCCGCGCGGCGGGACAGCCGCACGATCTTGGCGCCTTCGACGCTTTTTCCCAGGGCGAACCGGGAACGTGCCTCCCGCGCCCGCGCATGGGTCTCCGCGTGCAGCTTCGGATCGAAGGCGAAACGAGCGCGCAGCTCACGAGCGACGGCGAGCGGCCGGCAGAACGCCTCCTCGACCCGCCGGCGGTCGTTTCCGAGCGCCTTCTTGATCGCCTGCCATTGGTCGGGGGCCTTCGTGTTCTTCTCGATGCGCTCGTACTCCTGTGCCAGAAGCTCCGGCGTCACCTTTACCCCGAAGACTGTGGCGAGGGCGGCCTCCTCCTTCATCTCGCGCGCGACACGTCTCTCGAAGATCGCCCGGGGGTAGACCTCCTCGAACGGACGCGTCGCGCCGATCACGAAGACGTAGCGCGCCCGCTCGATGGCCCGCGCCGCCTCGACCCGGGCCGCTGGGGGCAGGGTCGAGGCGGCCGCGAGCGCGAGGCCGAGGCCGCAGAAAACGGACGTCACGGCCTCAGTTCTTCACGAAGTAGTGCAGCTCCCCGAGGTACTGGTCCCCCATGTTGAGGGCGAGCCCGGCGTAGTTGCCTCCCCAGACGATCATGCGCGAGCCCGTCCAGACCGCCGTGTGATTCCGACGCCCTGTCGGGGCGTCTGTTGTTGAAGTCGCGGTCCAGGTGTTGAACTCGGGATCGTACTGGCCCCCCGTGTTGAACGGGCTACTCGAGTCTTCGCCTCCCCAGACGATCATGCGCGAGCCCGTCCAGATCGCTGTGTGAACTGCACGCGCTGTCGTGGCGCCTGTCGTAGCAGTCGCGGTCCAGGTGTTGAACTCGGGATCGTACTGGCCCCCCGTGTTGGTCGCACCCCCGATCCCGAAC
>CAZVOI010001160.1:0-1949 GCA_964628275.1 uncultured Acidobacteriota bacterium
CTCAACAACCTCGTGGATGACAAGAAGTACGCCGAAGCCCGGGGCCTCTGTGAGGAGATGCTGCGGCAGAGGCCGGGATTCGCGGACTGCCATCTGCAGATGTCCAGGATCGCCGTGGCAGATGGCCAGCCCGAGGCGGCCCTTACGGCGGCCAAGAAGGCAGTGGCCGTCGGTCCGAAGAACGAGCGGGCGCACCTTCAACTGGCCGGTCTTCTGAAGGACCGGGGCGACCTCGACGGGGCGATCAGCCACTATCGTCAGGCCCTGGAGATCCTGCCGGACGCGCCCGAGACCCGGACCCTGCTGGGACGCGCTCTGGCGGAAAAGGGGCGGTTCGACGAGGCGGCGAGCGTCCTCGGCATCGCCGCGGCCAGCCGACCCGACAGCGCCGAGGCGGCGACCCAACTGGGCTTCGTCCTCGCGAAGCAGGGGAAACTGGAGGCGGCCATCGTTCAGTATCGGCGCGCGCTCACCCTCGACGCGGGCTCCAGCGAGGCGCACGCCTATCTGGGCTCGGCCCTGGCCTCCCAGTCGAAATGGGACGAAGCCATCACGCACTTCGAGGCGGCGCTCGTCGCGAAGCCCGAGAACGCGGAGCTCCACGACTGGCTGGGCCTGGCCGTGCGAGAGAAGGGGCGGTTCGACGAGGCCCTCGGCCAGTTCCGCGAGGCGGTGCGGCTCGATCCCAAGCTCGCCATCGCCCAGGTCAACCTCGGCCGCGCGCTCAAGCAGCAGGGGAAGCTCGACGAGGCCGAACAGCACTACCGCCTGGCCCTGGCCACCAGTCCCGGGCTGGCGGCCGCGCACAATGGCCTGGGCAGCCTCCTGGGCGGGCGAGGCCGTGCGGGCGAGGCCGTGCGTCATTTCCGGGCGGCCGTGAAGGCAGAGCCCCAGAATGCGGAGGCCCGCAACAACCTCGGTCTCGCCCTGCGGATGACCGGGGATCGGGAGGAGGCGCTCGTGCACTTCCGGGCCGCGATCGAGGGACGCCCCGACTGGGCGGCCCCGATGAGCGAGATGGCCTGGATCCTGGCCACCCACCCGCAGGCGCGCGTCCGCAACCCGGCCGAGGCGGTGAGGCTGGGGGAGCGCGCGGCCGAGCTGACGAAACGGCAAGACCCAGTGGTGCTCGACGCGCTGGCCGCGGCCTATGCGGCCTCCGGCGCCTGGGACCGCGCCACCACCACCGCCGACGAGGCCATCACCCTGGCGGCCCCCCGCGCCCGGGACCTGGCCGACGACATCGCGCGGCGGCTGGCCCTCTATCGCCGCGGGCAGGCCTACCGGGAGCCCTCCTGAGCGCGCCCGGCGCGATCGCGCTGATGTGTTAGTGGCGGGACCTCGACGCCCGTGCGGCGAAGGAGTCGTTCTCGTGCGCCAGCAACTCGAGCTGGCTCACGACCTCGCCGATCGACATCCGGCGGTGATAGCGCTGCGACCAGATGCTCGCGTTCGTACTGCCCGGCCAGGGCTTCGTCTTCCTTGAGGGGAGAGGCTGGGTGTCTCCGGCGCCATCCGCTTCCGCGATTGTCTCGAGTCGGCGCGTGGTGGCTTCGTGGGTGGGGCCGGGCAGCTCCGCGCGCTCGGCACAAGCAGCCGGCAACACGCTCAGGCCTTTGGATTACCCAGCGACCCCGGACCCCCAAACCGGCGACCCCGGCGGTTGACAGAGCGTTCCATCCTCCCTACGCTGGCCTCATGGATCTTCAGGTTCCGCCCGACCTCGAAGCGAAGCTGACCCGCCTGGCCGCCGAGACTGGACGCACTGTCGATCAGGTCGCGCTGGACCTGCTGGTGAGCTCGGTGGACCACGACGAGTGGTTCCGGCGCGAGGTCGAGAAGGGCCGTCTCTCCGCCCGCGAAGGCCGGCTGCTCAACCATGAAGAGGTCGCCTCTCGCCTGGATCGGCGCTATCCTGGCTGATGCGCGTCCGTTGGACGACGGACGCC
>CAZVOI010001161.1:0-2551 GCA_964628275.1 uncultured Acidobacteriota bacterium
CAGGACAAGGGCGCGATCGCCGCCTTCTCCTCCTCGGGCCTGAGCCTGAACCAGGCGGCCAAGGTCTACCAAAAGGCCTTCCTCGACCAGATCCTGAACGCCGACCACGCACGGCTGGGCGATGCGCTCCTGGCCGCGCAGGCCGCCTACTCGGACTCCGGGGCCGACCCGGAGATGCTCGCCATCTACCACCTCCTCGGAGATCCCGCGCTCAAGATCCGGTAAAGCCCGCCCGAAGGCAGCCAGGACGGCCGGAAATCGGACTCCCGGACGACGATCGACCTCGTGGCGGAGGTGTTCGATGCTCTCGGCGCAGGCGGCGGCCTCGGCCTCGAGGCGGGCCTGCTCGCCGCGCAGCCGGTCCAATCGGGCCTGGTGCCCGCTCGCCTCGCCGCGTCGCTCCGCTTCCTAACGCCGAAGCCCGAGCCGCAGCGACTCGGCCGCCCACGAACGCTGCTTCGCCTCGGCTTGCGCTCGCTGCAGCTCGGCGGTGGCGACGAGCCCGGCGCTGTGCAGGGTCGCCTGGCGCCGGGCATCCTGCTCGGCCAGGCCGGCCGCCGCTTTCGCCTGCTCCCAGCGGGCGTAAGTCTCTTCGGCGGCGGCCCGGTCGGACCTCTGCCGCTCGTCGCGGCTCAGCTCCTCGTCGGAGATCTCACGCACGATCGCTTCGATCCGGGAGGCCAGGCCGGCGAGGGTTCTCCGCTTCTCCTCGACCTCGGAGCCGAGCGCCAGCGTCTCGAGCTCGACCAGGACGTCGCCGGAGCGGACTTCCTGGCCCAGCACGAGCCGACTCGTGACGACCCGGCCGTCGACCGGAGAGGCGACCGGATGGGCGGCACCGGCGACTTCGAGCCGGGCGGCGTCGCTCACCTCGTAGAGCACCACCCCCGAGAAGACGAACCAGAGGATCCACAGGCCGAGGAGCGCGGCGCTCGCGAGAAGGCCGGCCGTCAACCAGTGAGAGCGGTCGGCCTCGAGCGAGCGGAGCGTTCGGGGGAATGGCGTCGGCACGAGGCGTCCCCTACGCAATACCTCGTGCCGCTTCGACACAGGCGCCGGGCGGCCACTACGCCGATCTCCCTGGAAACAGACGGCTTTCCGGGCCTCCGAGGAATGCGAGGCGTCACCGTCAGTCAGGTTCACAGAGACCCGGAGCGCGTCGGCACGACCGGAAAGCGGACTCCACGACGACGCACGAGCGCCCCAGTCAGTTTCTTCTAACACTATTCAATAGCGCGACTTGTGCGAGGCTGCGCCGGGTCATTGGCTCTGGCATGCCCCTTGCTCATACCGTTCGCAGCGTGCGGCTTGTCCGGCTTTGAGGCGGGCGCGAGGAGGGTCGGGACAATGGAACGGAGCAACGGCAGCCCTGGTCAGGGCCGAGGAAGCGTCGGCTGCGTCTTCGCCGCGCTTCTCTTCGCGTTCAGCGCGCTCCCCTCGTGGGCCGCCTCGCTCGTGGGGACAGCGACCGGGAGCGGCTTCTACTCGTCCAGCAAGTTCTACACGCACTTCGTCAACGAGAACTATTGGGTCGTCTACGACCAGGGCGACCAGGTCGGAGGCGGGATCCACCTCTACAGCTCGCCCGACGGAACGACCTGGACGGACCGCGGCGCGGTCTTCTCGATCCCGAACGTGTGCAGCTCGTGCGGGGTCTGGGCGGCTCGCTTTCTCGGCGGCACGATCGTGGTGTTCCAGTACGATCAGGACGGCGGCACCAACCTTCGCTACTATCGCAAGGGGACGCTCAACGGGAGCGGGACGGTGACCTGGAACGCTCCGGAAGTCACGATCGGGGCGGCCGACACCATCCTGACGCCTCTCAACGCTCTGATCGCCAACGGCAAGCCCATCATGTGGCGAACGGGGCCACTCGAGGGATCTCCGGACCCCGGCGGCTACTTCACGATCGGCAATCAGCTCGACAGCCCCGTCGTCTGGGGCAACTCCGCCGTCGCGCCCCTCCTTTCCACCACGACCTCCGGGCAGTTTTCGGAAGGGGCCATCTTCCCGCTGGGAGGAGGCACGGACCCGAACGACCTGATCGTCATCCGTGCGGCCACGGTCGACAGCACGACCCCCGCCCCCGCGGTCGATGCCCGGCGCCTGGTGGCGATCAAGTACGACGCCAGCGCCAACTTATTCGACGGCGCCGGGTGGTACAACGTCTCCGCGCACGGCGGGACCGAGGACGGCGACACCTGGGTCCGGGCAGCGACCGACGAGAACCGCAAGAAGCGCCTGGCCGCGGTCCGCGACACGAGCGGCAACATCCACGTCGTCCACGTCAACCAGAACGGCAACGCCACACACTACAAGAAGCTCGCCGGCTGGAACGATACGTGGTCCCTCGTCAACCAGGACGTCACCGCGCCCACCGCCGGGACCGTCAACAAGGTGGCGCTCAGCGCGGTGGCGAACGGCCACCTGTACCTCTTCTACTCGGTGGGTGACAACGCCATCCGCTATCGCCGCTTCGACGGGACGAACTGGGGCGGGGAGACCACCCTCTACACCAGTACCAACCTAAACGATGCCCTGGCGCCGATGG
>CAZVOI010001162.1:0-8005 GCA_964628275.1 uncultured Acidobacteriota bacterium
GGTGACCGGCGCGCGCGTGAAGATCGGCTTCCAGACCGCGCTCAAGATGCTGCGCGCCGGCGCGGGCGTGATCGCGACCACGCGCTTCCCGCACGATGCCGCGCTTCGCTACGCGGGCGAGCCCGACTTCGCCGAATGGAAGGACCGGCTCCACGTCCACGGCCTCGACCTCAGACACTCGCCGAGCGTCGAGATCTTCGCCCGCTACGTCGAGCATTCGTTCGACCGTCTCGACATCATCGTCAACAACGCCTGCCAGACGGTACGGCGGCCTCCCGGCTTCTACACGCACCTGCTCGAGAACGAGTCGCGGCCGGCGTCGCCAGACGTTGCCGGCCTGCTGGCGAGCCACGAGCGATTGAAGGCGGCTCTCGACGGCGGCCGCGCGCTGCCCGCCGGCGAGACGGTGGACAGCACAGGACTCATGGCCTGGCACGGTGGCCGCGGCGGCATCGGCATCGCGTCGTCGGCCGACCTGTCGCAGGTCCGCTACTCCTACGACGACGAGACGCAGCGCAGCGACCTCTTCCCCACCGGGCACCGCGACGCCGACCAGCAGCAGGTGGATCTGCGCGAGGTCAACACCTGGCGGCTCCAGCTCGCCGAAGTCCCGACCGCCGAGATGCTCGAGGTCCAGCTCGTGAACGCGGTCGCCCCGTTCATCCTGTGCGCCCGGCTGAAGGCGCTGATGCTGCGCCAGCCGTCACGCGACAAGCACATCGTCAACGTCTCGGCGATGGAGGGCATCTTTTCGCGCGGCACCAAGACCGACAAGCACCCGCACACCAACATGGCCAAGGCAGCGCTCAACATGATGACGCTCACCGCCTCGCGCGACTACGTGAACGACGGCATCCACATGAACGCGGTCGACACCGGCTGGGTGACCGACGAGGACCCGGCGATCCACGCCGACCGCAAGAAGAACGACCTGGACTTCCAGCCGCCGCTCGACATCGTGGACGGCGCGGCGCGCGTCTGCGACCCGTTCTTCTCCGGCCTGCTGAGCGGCGTACACGGCTTCGGCCAGTTCCTGAAGGACTACAAGCCCTCGAGCTGGTGAGACCCCCGCAGGTCCTCCCCTTCGAGGTGCTCCATCACGATGAAGTCGCGCCCGTCGCATTCCTCGATCGAATGAACGGTGACGATGTTGGGGTGGTTGAGCGCCGAGGCGGAGCGTGCCGACGATTCGGTAATGGAGGAGGGACGTTCCACGTTGTAGCACGCTCACATCCTGATCTTCGATCCCGCTTATCCTCTCACGCAGCAGCCCGCGAAGAAGCCGAGGGGTGATGCTTGAGAGAGACCATGATCGCGCTCGTGCTACTGGGCGCCGGCGCCACCGTCTCGGTCGTGCCCACGCCGCAGTCGAGCGGCGTGACGGCGCGGCTGCGCGGCGTGAGCGCGGTGAGCGACACGGCGGCCTGGGCCAGCGGCGCGAACGGGAGCGTCCTGCGCACCACCAATGCCGGCACCACGTGGCAGCTCTTGCCCATCCCCGGTGCCGACAAGCTCGACTTCCGCGACATCGACGCGATCGACGAGAACATCGCCTACGCGCTCAGCATCGGGCCGGGCGAGGCGTCCTGCATCTACAAGACGATCGACGGCGGCCGCAACTGGACCCTGAGCTTCAAGAACGACGACCCCAAGGCCTTCTTCGACGCGATGGCGTTCTGGAACGCGGAACGCGGCGTGGCGGTGAGCGACTCGGTGGACGGTCGCTTCGTCATCCTGCTCACGAGCGACGGTGGCAAGACGTGGACGCGCGCGCCGGCCCAGGGCCTGCCGCCGGCGCTGCCCAACGAAGGCGCCTTCGCGGCGAGCGGGACGAACGTGGCCGTCATCGGCACGTCGCACGTCTGGATCGGAACCGGCGCTGGGAGCGCCGCGCGCGTCCTGCGTTCGAAGGACGGCGGGCGGACGTGGGCGGTTTCCACGACGCCGCTCCCGGCCGGCCCCTCGTCCGGCATCTTCTCGATCGCCTTCCGCGACGAAAGGAACGGCATCGTCGTTGGCGGCGACTACAAGAAGGAGAGCGAAGCCGCCGAGAACGCGGTGACCGACGACGGCGGGGCGACGTGGAAGATCGCAGCCGGCTTCCCGGGGTTCCGTTCGGCTGTGGCCTACGTGCCCGGCGCCGGCTCGCCGACGCTCCTCGCGGTGGGTCCTAGCGGCGCCGACTATTCGGCAGACGCTGGCCGAACCTTCTCCCGAGTCGAATCCTCGGGCTTTCATGCCCTGAGCATCTCGCCGAAGGGCGGCGCGGCCTGGGCCGTGGGTGAAGCCGGGCGCATCGCGCGGCTCGAGGGTTGGAGCCGCCGCTAGAGAGGGGTTAATCTCTAGAGGCCTACCGAGCGCGCGGCCGGCCTCGGCGCCTCCAACCAGTCGTTCGGACCCTGCTCGGCCCCACGTCATCGGATCCTAGAGAAACCAATGAATCAGTCGACGTCGACCCGCATGCCCAATCGAGGCCAGGCACGGCGCTCGCTCGCTTCCCTGCTTTCGGTCGCGGCGTTCGCCGCGGCCTGCGGCGGTGGCACGCCTGCCGGACCGCCCGGCGGCGGCCGGCCCGCCATGCCGGTGGAGGTCGTGACGCTCGCCGAGCGGCCGGTCGAGCAGACGACCGAGTTCGTCGGCACGCTGAAGTCGCGGCGCTCGACGACGGTGCAACCGCAGGTCGAAGGCTTCGTCACCAAGATCCTGGTCCGTTCGGGAGATCGCGTCGAGCCGGGAACGGCACTGCTGCAAATCGACCCGAGCATGCAGCAGGCCGCGGTCGCGAACCTGGAATCGATTCGCGCGGCGCGCCAGGCCGACCTGCAGTACGCGCAGCAGCAAGCCACGCGCATGAAGACGCTGCTCGAAGCCGGCGCCGCCAGTCAAGCCGAGCTGGATCAGGCCCAGACGGCTCTCTCCACCACCCAGGCGCAGCTCCAGGCGGCGGAGGCGCAGTGCAACCAACAGCGCGTGGCGCTCGCGTACCACCTGGTGAGCGCGCCGACGGCCGGCGTGGTGGGCGACGTTCCGGTGCGCGTCGGCGACAGCGTGACGCGCTCCTCGGTCCTCACGACGATCGACCAGAACGCGGGCCTCGAGATCTACATCAACGTCCCGGTGCAGGAGGCCGAGCATCTGAAGGTCGGCCTGCCCGTCCACCTGCTCGATGACCGCGGCCAACGACTCGCGACCGAGAAGCTGTCGTTCGTGTCGTCCTCGGTGGATGTCGCGACGCAGTCGGTCCTGGCCAAGGCGATCCTCAGCCAAGCGCGCGGCTTCCGGACCGAGCAGTACGTGCGCTCCCAGTTGGTGTGGGCGGACACGCCGGCGCTCACGGCTCCGATCGTGGCGCTGAGCCGAATCAACGGCCAGTACTTCGCCTACCTGGCGGAGAGCGGTGACGCCGGAGCCAGCGTGGCGCGCCAGCGCGCGGTCGAGATCGGAGCCGTGGTCGGGAACGATTACGTGGTGAAGTCGGGGCTGAAGGTGGGCGAGAAGCTGATCGTTTCCGGAGTGCAGAAGATCGGCGACGGCGCGCCCGTGACGATCGTGCCGCCGCCGGGAAAGAGCCGCTAGCCTTGTTCTCCGACGTCTTCATCCGCCGGCCGATCCTGGCCACGGTCTCGTCGCTGATCATCATCCTGGCGGGGGCGATCTGCATCCCCTTATTGCCGATCGCGCGCTACCCCGACCTGGCGCCGCCGTCTGTGAGCATCACCTCCTTCTACACCGGCGCCAACGCCCAGGCCGTCGAGAGCGCGGTCACGACGCCGCTGGAGCAGGTCGTGAACGGCGTCGAGGGCATGACCTACATCCAGTCCTCGAGCACCAACAGCGGCGTCAGCACGATCAACGTCTTCTTCGACATCGGGCGCGACCCGGACCTCGCCGCCGTCGATGTCCAGAACCGCGTCAACCAGGCGCTCGGCCGGCTGCCGGCCGACGTCCGCACCAACGGCATCACGGTCACCAAGAACACCGCCGGCTTCATGGGAGGTCTCGGATTCTTCTCCAAGGACAACCGCTACAGCTCCCAGTACATCAGCAACTACCTCGACCTCTACGTCCGCGACGCGCTGAAGCGCGTCCCGGGAGTCGGCAACGTGATGATCTTCGGCGAGCGCAAGTATGCGATGCGGCTGTGGCTCGACCCGGCCCGGCTCGCGGCCCGCGGCATCACCGCCGGCGACGTGGTGAGCGCGCTCCGCGAGCAAAACCTGCAGGTCGCCGCCGGCGCCCTGGGCGACGCCCCGGCCGACGAGAAGCAGACCTACAACTTGAGCGTCCGGGTGATGGGCCGGCTGACCGAGCCGAGCCAGTTCGAGAGCGTAGTGCTGAAGGCCGGCGCCGACGGGGCGCTGGTGCGGGTCAGTGACGTCGGCCGCGTGGAGCTGGGAGCCGAGACCTACTCGGCGAACCTGCGCTTCATCGGCCTCGAGGCCTCGGGCATGGGCGTGCAACTGCTGCCCTCGGCCAACGCGATCCAAGTCTATCAGGGCGTGATGAAGGAGATGGCGCGTCTCGAGAAGAGCTTCCCGCCCGGGCTCGAGTGGCGGCTGGCTTTCGACAACGTCAGCGTCGTGCGCGAGTCGATCCAGGAGGTGCTGGTGACGCTGGTCGAGGCGATCGTGCTGGTGATCCTGGTGATGTTCCTGTTCCTGCAGAACTGGCGCAGCACGCTGATCCCGGCGATCACGATCCCGGTGTCGCTGATCGGCACCTTCGCCTTCGTGAAGCTGTTCGGCTTCTCGATCAACACGCTCACCCTGTTCGGCGTCGTGCTGGCCACCGGCATCGTGGTCGACGATGCCATCGTCGTGATCGAGAACATCGAGCGCCACATGCGCGAGGAAGGCAAGCAGGCGTATCGGGCCGCCCGCGACGCGATGCGCGAGGTGTTCGGCGCGGTGGTGGTGATCGGGCTGGTGCTGGTGGCGGTGTTCGTGCCGGTTTCGCTGTTCCCGGGCACGACGGGCCGGCTGTACCAGCAGTTCTCGCTCACGATCGCCTTCGCGGTGGTGCTGTCGGTGTTCAACGCGGTGACCTTCACCCCGGCGCTCTCGGCGGTGCTCCTGGACAAGGAGAGCCACACCCACGGCCGCTTCTTCAGCGCCGTGAACCGGCTGATCGAGGGCGGCACCAACGCCTACGTGCGGCTGCTGCGGCGTGCTCTCGACCAGCGGCCGCTGATGCTCGGCCTGTTCGCATTCGGCCTGTTCTTGACCGGCTGGCTGTTCAAGACCGTGCCGTCGGCGTTCGTGCCCGACGAGGACGAGGGCTATTTCATCAGCATCCTGCAGGCGCCCGCCGGCGCGTCGCTCGGCTACACCACCGAGATCGCCAAGCAGGCCGAGTCGATTCTCTTCAAGGATCCCGACATCCAGGCGGCCTTCTCGGTCGTGGGTTTTAGCTTCAGCGGCGCGGCGCCCAACAATGGCCTGATCTTCACCAGGCTCAAGGACTACGACGACCGGCCCGGGAAGAATCACTCGTTGCAGGCGGTCCTGAACCGGATCCGCGGTCCGATGATGGGGATTCCGGGAGCGCTGGTGATTCCGTTCGCGCCTCCGGGCATCCAAGGACTGTCCACCTTCGGCGGGTTCCAGTACCAGCTCCTGGATCAGACCGGCGGCGATATCGCGCGCCTCGCCGATACCGCCGACGCGCTCTCGGCCAGCGCCAACCAGAGCGGCCAGGTGGTCGGCCTGTTCTCGGGCTTCCGCGCCAACGACCCGCAGTTGGTGGTCGAGATCGATCGCGACCGCGCGCGCAGCTTGAACCTGCCGCTGCGCGAGGTCACCGACGCGCTGCAGGTTTTCCTGGGCTCGGCCTACGTGAACGACTTCGACTTCAACAACCGGGCCTATCGCGTCTACGTCCAGGCCGACCAGCAGTACCGCGCCGACCCCAAGGCGCTGCGCCAGCTCTACGCGCGGGCCTCGAACGGCGCGATGGTGCCGCTCGACAGCGTGGTGCACGCCAAGGAAACGACAGCGCCTCAGGTGATCAGCCACTTCAACCTGTTCCGCTCGGCGGAGATCAACGGCGTGGCGGCACCCGGCGTCAGCTCCGGGCAGGCGCTCTCCGCGATGGAACGGCTGTCGCGCGAAACCCTGCCGCCCGGTTTCGACTTCGCCTGGGCCGGGCAGGCCCTGGAAGAGATCAAGGCCGGCTCGCAGGTCGTCTACATCTTTTCGCTGAGCCTGCTGCTGGTCTACCTGGTGTTGGCCGCTCAGTACGAGAGCTGGGTGCTGCCGTTCATCATCCTGCTGGGCGTGCCGCTGGCGGTGATCGGCGGCCTCGGCGCCCAGATGCTGCGGGGCTTCGCCAACGACGTCTTCTGCCAGGTCGGGCTGGTGATGTTGATCGGCCTGGCGGCCAAGAACTCGATCCTGATCGTCGAGTTCGCCGAGCAGTTGCGCGAGCGCGGCCACACGATCCTGGATGCGGCGGTCGAGGCCAGCCGGATCCGCCTGCGGCCGATCCTGATGACGTCGTTCGCGTTCATCCTGGGCGTGTTCCCGCTCGCGATCGCCACCGGGGCGGGCGCCGGCGCGCGCAACTCGGTCGGCACCTCGGTCGCGGGCGGGATGCTGGCCTCGACGCTGTTGTCGATCTTCTTCATCCCGGTGCTCTACGTCGTGATCCGGTCGCTGGCGCCCGGCACGCGCCGCCGCCGCGCCGACGACGACGAGGCCCCGGCGGTGGCAACCCAGGGAGGCTCGCATGCGTAGGCGCTGGCTGGCGGCGCTGGTCGCGGCGCTCGGCCTGCAGGCGCCGCCGGCCGCGGCCCAGGCGGAATCCGCGATGGAGCGGGTCACCTTCCCGGAAGCGATCGAGCGCGCCAAGCTCCGCAACCCGACGGTGGCTCAGGCGGCGCAAGCGATCCTGCGCTCGCAGGCGCTCTTGCAGCAGGCCAAGTCCGTCTTCCATCCGTTGCTCTACGGATTCGCCGGCACCACGGTTCTCGACGATGCGCGCGGCTTCGACGGCAACATCACGCAACCGCGGACCCAGACGACCGTGAACGCCTCGCTGTCGTACCCGTTTCTCGCGGCGGCGCGCTGGGCCCAGAAGAACCAGGCCGCCGATCAGTTGGGGATCTCCCGGATCTCCGCCGAGGACTCCTGGCGTCAGGTGGCGGTCTCGGCCGCGCAGTCGTACTTCGCGGTGATCGTGGCCCAGCGTCAACGCGAGATCGCGTTTCGCAACCGCGACACGGCCAAAGCGCTCGCCGATTATTCCCGCGCGCGGCTCGACGCCGGCCAAGGCAGCCGCCTCAACAACGTCCGCTCGAACCAGGAGCTGGCGACCGCCGAAGGGCTGGTGCAAGCTGCGGAGCTGCTGGTGCGCGCCGCCCAGGAATCCCTCGGCGTCGCGATCTTCGCCGCCGGCCCGATCGACGCGAACGGAGACCCCGAGCTGCCGCTCCCGGCGCTGCCGCCCACCAGCGACTCGTTCCTGAGCGCACGACCCGACGTGCGCCTGTTCTCGGCCCAGCTCCAGGCCGCCGACCGGGTGGTGAGCGACAACTGGAAGACCTGGGTCCCGACCGGAACGGCTTTCTTCACACCGCAGTACGTCACGCCGGCCGGCTTCTTCGAGCCGTCGAAGACCTGGCGCGCCCAGTTCCAGCTCCAGATCCCGATCTACGATCGCAGCCTGGTCGCCGAGAAGAACGTTCGGATCGCGGATCGTGACAGCGCCAAGCTTCGGCTCGACGCGGTGACGGTCGAGGCGCGCTCCGAGCTGCGGCTCGCCCAGGAGGCCGTGACGCGCATCGAGCGGATCGTGAGCGACAGCCGGCAGGCGGCCGCCAGCGCCGAAGAAGCGCTGCGCATCACTGAGATCGCGTATCGCGCCGGCGCGACCAGCAACATCGAGGTGGTGCAGGCCCAGCAGAGCGCCCGCAACATCGAAGTCGTGGCTGCGCAAGCCGAAGACCGGCTGCGCCAGGCACGGCTCGACCTCCTGGTCGCCCTCGGTCAGTTCCCGAAATAGCTCT
>CAZVOI010001163.1:0-4720 GCA_964628275.1 uncultured Acidobacteriota bacterium
ACCAGCAGCCCGGCGGCGATCACGGCCGGCGTGATCGACGGGGCGGCGTCCTGAATCGAGCGCGGCGAACTCAGCATCGGGCAAACCGTTAGGTTGGCACGACCAGTGTGGCAGATGCGCGGGTGCTAGCATAGGCGCCTCCTCAAATGACCGACCCCGAGCCTGGGGGCTTCGGCGGCAACGACCGATTCGTCGTTCAGGGACGCCTCGGAGCCGGCGGCTTCGGCGTCGTCTACAAGGTCTTCGATCGCGAGCGGAACGCACTGGTAGCCCTCAAGACGCTGCGGCGCCTCTCGCCTCGTTCGCTGCTCCGCTTCAAGCAGGAGTTCCGGTCGCTCGCCGACGTGTCCCACCCCAACCTCGTGACCCTGTATGAGCTCGGGATGGAGCGGGAGCAGTGGTTCTTCACGATGGAGCTCGTCGAGGGTTGGAGCTTCGTGCGGCATGTGCGGGGCAGCCAGGAATCGCCCTTCCAGACGAGCAGCCTCTCCTCGAGCTCCGACTCGGACTCGCCGACGAACGCCGACTCGGAGGTCTTCTTCGACACTCCGGGCCTGAACCGCGTCGCTGCGGGTGAGGCCGCCGACGCCCCTCATCCCGAGCCGGCGCCTGACCGGCTGCGCACGTCGCTGATTCAACTGGCCGAGGCGATCGCTGCGTTGCATGCCGCCGGCAAGCTGCATCGCGACATCAAGCCCTCGAACGTGCTCGTGACCCGCGAGGGACGCGTCGCGCTGCTCGATTTCGGCCTGGTGACGGAGCTGGAACCTACCCAAACGCACACCGTCGATTCCGCCGGGACGCCCGCGTACATGTCCCCGGAGCAGGCCACGGGGCTTCCGCTCACCGAGGCGAGTGACTGGTACAACGTCGGCGTGTTGCTCTACGAGGCGCTCACCGGAAGGCTGCCTTTCGAGGGTCCGCTCGCCGACGTCCTGAGAATGAAGCAGGAAACCGAACCTCCGCTGGCTTCACTGGTCGCTCCCGCGGCCGATCCGGAGCTGAGCGTCCTTTGCAGCGAACTGCTGCGCCGCGACCCGAAGGCGCGGCCTTCCGGAGCCGAGGTGCTGCACCGGCTTCGAGGAGGGCCAGCTCCGGCCCGGATACTCGACGATGCGCCGGCCACCGCCGTCAGCGCATCCGGGCCGCCTTTCGTCGGTCGAACACGCGAGCTGGAAGCGCTCGGCGAGGCCTACCAGATGATGGTACAGGGACGGGCGATCACCGCCGCGGTCCACGGCGGCTCAGGCATGGGCAAGAGCTCCCTGGTGCGACGCTTCCTGGAGACGTTGCGCGAGACCCGGCGTGAGGCAGTGATTCTGGCCGGACGCTGCTACGAACGTGAGTCGGTCCCCTACAAGGCCCTCGACAGCTTGATCGACTCACTCAGCCAGTATCTGCGGCGACTGCCCTCCTCCCAGGCGGAGGCGCTCCTGCCTCACGACATCTTCGCGCTGGTGCGGCTGTTTCCGGTGCTGCGCCAGATCAAGGCGATCGCCCACGCCCGGCGGGCGGTGCTCGAGGTCAAGGACTCGCAGGAGCTGCGCCGCCGCGCCTTCGCCGCGTTGCGCGAGCTGCTGGTGCGGCTCGCCGACCGCGGGCCGCTGGTGCTCTTCATCGACGACATGCAATGGGGCGATCAGGATAGCGCCGTGCTTCTGGAGGCATTGCTGCGCCCGCCGGACCCGCCGGCACTGCTGCTGATCGGCTGCTACCGAAGCGAGGAGGCCGGCACCAGTCCCCTGTTGCGGATGGTCCTGGCGATGCGCGACAAGGTCGGGCCGTCGCTGGAGCGACGCGACATCCCGCTGCGTGAGCTGCCGCCCGACGAGGCGGTGGATCTGGCGCTCCAGCTGCTCGGTTCGGACGCCGGGCGGCGCGCGCGAGCCCAGACGATCGCCAGCGAATCGAGCGGCAATCCCTACTTTCTCGAGGAGCTCGCGCGCTTCGAGCCCGGCCTCGCGACCGCCGCCGAGGCGAGCCTCGACACCGTCATCACATCGCGCGTGGCACAACTGCCCGAGGCCGCGCGCCGACTGCTCGAAACCGTGGCCGTGGCGGGTCGCCCGATCGAGCTCGACGTCGCCTATCGCGCCAGCGAGCTGGATGCCGCGGGGGCCAGCGCACTTGGCGTCGTGCGCTCCGCTCACTTGATCCGAGTGCGGGCGACGCCCGGCAAGGATGCGGTGGAGACCTATCACGACCGGATCCGCGACGCGGTCGTGGCTGGGATGCCGCCGGAAGCGCTGCGTGAGTGCCACCAGCGGCTGGCGCTGGCGCTGCACGCCTCGGGACGCGCCGACCCCGAGCGGCTCGCAGTGCACTTCCAGGCGGCGGGGGACCTGACGAGCGCAGCGGAATACGCGGTGACGGCCGCGAGCGAGGCAGCCGAGGCGCTGGCCTTCGAGCGCGCTGCCAACTTGTACCGCCAGGCGCTCGGACTGCGCACCGGCATCGACCTCCCGGAGGGCGACCTACAGGTGAAGCTGGGCGACGCGCTGGCGAACGCAGGGCGTGGTGCGGAGGCCGCCCAGGCCTACGTGGCGGCTGCGAAGGGCACCGGTCCGGCGGAGGCGATCGACCTGCACCGGCGAGCCGCGCAGCAGTTGCTGGCGAGTGGCCACATCGAAGATGGCCTGCGCGCCCTCAACACCGTCCTGAAGCAGCTCGGCATGAGGTTGCCAGCTACGAGCCGCTACGCGTGGCTCCGGCTTTTCTGGCGGCGACTTTATTTGCGCTTGCGCGGGCTGCGCTTCCGGTCCACGGACGAGTCACAGGTGTCGCCCCAGGCGCTGCTCAGAATCGACACGTGCTGGTCGGTGGCGGTCGGCCTCTGCCAGATCGACATGCTCCGTGGCGCGGCCTTCCAGGCCCAGAGCTTGATGCTCGCGCTCGCGGCCGGCGAACCCTATCGCGTGGCGCGCGCCGTGGCGTTGGAGGCGGCATACGTGGCAATGGGCGGGAGCCGCAGCCGCGAACGAACCGGACGCCTGTTGGCTGCGGCCAGCGCGCTCGCGGCGCGGGTCGATAGGCCGCACACGACCGCGCTCTCCACGCTCGTCGCCGGCTGTGCGGCCTGGCTGGAGGGTCGTTGGAAGGAGTCCCGCGAGCTCTGCGAACACGCCGAGGCGTTGCTCCGCGAGCGTTGCGGGGTATTGATGTGGGAGGTCATGACCGCCCAGGTCTTCCAGATCGCCGCGCTCTTCTTCCTGGGCGAAGTGAAGGAAATGTCGTTGCGAACCGAGCGGTTCCTGAAGGACGCCGAAGAACATGGCAACCTGCTGCGCGCGACGATGCTGCGCCTAGGCTACGCCTCGCACATGGTGTGGCTGGCGGCCGACGACCCGCAGCGGGCGCGGCAAGAGATGCAAAGAGGCTTCGAGGGATGGCGCAAGGGCCACTTCGACTACCTCCACATCTGGGCGCGCAGCGCGCGGATCGACATCGATCTGTACGCGGGCGAGCCGCCGCGCCCGTCCGATCCGATCCCCGAGCGTCATCGCGTCTTTGCGCGCACGCTGGATCGCTTCGTCCAGATGGGCCACGTTCGCGGGCTCGAGTCGCGCGCGCGCCGTCAGCTTGCGACCGCGATCGCCAGCCCGGACCTGAGGGTTCGCGAAGAGCAGCTTCGCGGCGTCCTGGAGTGGGCGCTCCGGATCCGGGCCGAGAAGACTTGGGCTGGACCCGTCGCGGGCTTGCTTCAGGCCGGCGTCGCCGCCACGCGCGGCGACGCGTCGGCGGCTGCGGCGCTTCTCGAAACGGCGGAGCGCGAGTTTGCGTCCGGGGACATGGCACTCTACGCCGCCGTCGCGCGGCGGCGACGCGGAGAGCTCCTGGGCGGAGCGGAGGGCGGAGCATTGGTGGCGGCCGCGGACGAGTGGATGGGCGGCCAGGCGATCCGGAACCCACCGCGGATGGCGGCGATGCTCGCGCCC
Source organism: uncultured Acidobacteriota bacterium (assembly GCA_964628275.1). GTDB lineage: Bacteria > Acidobacteriota > Vicinamibacteria > Fen-336 > Fen-336 > CAZVOI01. The sequence goes on from CAZVOI010001163.1 coordinate 3,936, forward strand.
GGGCGCTGGCAGCCGGACTGAGCTTCGTCGGACCCGATGCGCCCTCAGCTGGCCACGGCCACCGGAGCGCGCCTCTGAAACGACAACGCTCCAGCCTTCGCGTCCACGACGATGTTGTCGCCTTCGGCGAAATGGCCGGCCAGTATCTCGACCGCCAGCGGGTTCTCGACCATCCGCTGGAGCGCGCGCTTCAGCGGCCGCGCGCCGAAGACCGGGTCGTAACCCTGCTCGGCGAGCAGGTCACGCGCCGCGTCGGTGAGCGTGATCCCGAGCTTCCGCTCGGCGAGGCGCTTGCGAAGGTCGCACATCTGGATCTCGACGATGCGGTGGATCTCCGCCGGACCCAGGCTCTTGAAGGTGACGATCTCGTCGATGCGGTTCAAGAACTCGGGCCGGAAGGTGCGGCGCAGCGACTCCATCAGCTTGTCCTTGTCGACCAGGCCGTGCTTGGCCATCTCCTGGATGTAGTCGGAGGCGACGTTGGAGGTCATGATCAGGACGCTGTTGCGGAAGTCGACGGTGCGGCCCTTGCCGTCGGTGAGCCGGCCTTCGTCGAGAACCTGCAGCAGCACGTTGAAGACGTCCGGGTGCGCCTTCTCGATCTCGTCGAACAGCACCACCGCGTAGGGCCGGCGCCGAATCCGCTCGGTGAGCTGGCCGCCCTCGTCATAGCCGATGTATCCGGGAGGCGCGCCGATCAGGCGCGCGACCGAGTGCTTCTCCATGTACTCGGACATGTCGATGCGCACCATCGCGTGCTCGTCGTCGAACAGGAACTCGGCCAG
>CAZVOI010001164.1:0-3073 GCA_964628275.1 uncultured Acidobacteriota bacterium
CGCACCGAGATCTTCGGTAACGGCGGCGGCCGCCGGATGGCCGAGGAGATGCAGATCCCGTTCCTCGGCGAGGTGCCGATCGACACCCGCGTCCGCTCGGGCGGCGACGAAGGCCAGCCGATCGTCGCCGCCGCGCCCGACGCGCCCGCGGCCCAGGCGTTCGAGGCCGTGGCGAGCCAGGTCGCGGCGCAAGTCTCGATCCAGAACCTGCGCGTCCTGCGCGTCATCCAAACCGCGTAACGCCAGCGGGGGCACGGGGGGCGCTTAGCCCCCCGCAGCTCAGTCCCGCCAACCTTGGCCTTGTCTGGCGCGCGCGGATCAGCTGTCGCACGCGACGGCGATCGCCAGCGCACTTCGTCCCGGATCGACCCAGGCATCGCCCGCCGAGTCGGGCTGGCGCTGGTAGGCGGTCGATCCACAGATTACTTCAGCTGCTCGAGGGCCTTCTTCGACATCGTCGCCATCTCGCCGTCGGCCTGGAGCTCGACCACCTTCTGGAAGTCGGCCTTCGCTTCGGCCATCTGGCCCTGGCCGAGGTACGCGAGCGCGCGCCGGTAGTAGGCGTCGACGTATGCGGGGTCCCTGACCACGGTCTTGCCGAAGTAGGCGATCGCGTCCTTGACCTCGCCCGCGTTGAAGAAGTTGATGCCCATGTTGAAGAAGACGTCCGGGCTCTGGATCTGCGCCTCGTCGAGCCCGGAGAGGAGGCTCCGGGCCTTGTCGAGCATCCGGCCCTCGAGCGCGGCCTGCGCGGCAATCGCGCGGATCTGGGCGTTTGCGGGATCGGCCGCCAGCACTTTCTCGAGCGCTTCGACGGCCTTGTCGTACTGCTTCTCCTGCACGTAGGAGAAGCCGATCTGCTGGTACGCCGTGGGCGCGAGGTCGGGCCGGAGCGCGATCAGCTTCTCGTACTCGGCACGCGCCTCCGCGAAGCGGCCCTCCTTGTAGGCGGCGTCGGCCTTCGCGGCCGCCGCCCGCAGCTCCGGCGCGACGCCGGGCGCGGCCTTCTTGAGCGGCACCTTCACCGGCGCCAGCCGCGCCGACTCGCCCGGCAGACGGATCGGGAACTGCTTGGTCACGTATCCGGATGCGGAGACCTCGAAGGCCCAGTTGCAGCCCACGATGCCGCCCAGCACCCAGCGACCCTTCTTGTCGGATTGGATCGTCGTGCCGCCGCCGCGCTCGGCGCAGTTCGCCTTGAGCGTGGCGCCGGCGATCGGCTCGCCGGCCTCGTCCGTCACGACACCCTCGATGCGGCCGGCGCCCCTCCAGTCCTGGGCGTGGATGCGCGGAGGGGCGACGGACACAAGCAAGGCGCCGAGCACGGGGATGGTGAAGTACGAAACATCGAGACGGCGCATCAGAGCCTCCTGGGGTCCCGGAGCGTGCCGGCTGCCTTCTCGGGGACGGGCCCAGTATAGGTCGAAGCCGTGCGACGCGCGGCGGCGAGGCCGCGGCGTCAGCCCCGGTAGAATGAAGCTTTCCGGAGCCCGAACTGGCCAAGAAGCGCCGCCCCATCCCGACCACAGTCCCGTCCTCGACACCCGGGCGAATCGTCGCCTTCGTCCTGGCGCTCGCCGTCGCGGCCGGATTGGCGTGGACCGCCTGGGGCCGGCTGTTGCCTGTGGCGCTGCCGCGTGATCCGGCGCTGTCGGTTCTGCTCATCTCGATCGACACCCTGCGCGCCGACGCGCTCGGGGCATACGGGAATGCGCGCGCCCGCACACCCTGGATCGACCGGCTGGCGCGGGAGGGCGTGCGCTTCGACGCGGCCCACGCCCACAACGTCGTCACGCTGCCCTCGCACGTGAACATGCTCACCGGCCTGCTTCCTTTCGAGCACGGCGTCCGCGACAACAACGGCTTCCGCGTCCCGAAGGACACGAAGACGCTCGCCGTCCTGCTGAAGCCACGCGGATTCCGAAGCGCGGGCTTCGTGAGCGCCTTCGTGCTCGACGAGCGCTTCGGGCTCGCGAGCGGCTTCGATCGCTGGGATTCCCGCGTGGCGGGCGGGGAGTGGAGCCGCGGCTTCGTGATCCCGGAACGCCCCGGGCCCGCGACCGTGGCCGAGGCGGTGCGCTGGTTAGCCAGCGGGCGCGGTCCGAGCTTCGCATTCGTCCACCTCTACGAGCCCCACGCGCCCTACCAGCCGCCGGCCGCCTTCGCCGGGGGTCACGAGCATCCCTACCACGGCGAGGTGGCGGCGGCCGACGCCGCGCTCGAGCCGTTGCTGCGGCCGCTGCTCGAGCAGGGTGGGAACGGCAGAACGCTCGTGATCCTGACCTCGGACCACGGCGAGTCGCTCGGCGAGCACGGCGAGTCGACGCATGGAGTCTTCGCGTACGAGGCCACCCTGCGTGTGCCGCTCGTGGTGTACGCGCCATCGCTCTTCCGGCCGCGTATCGTAACGGAGCCGGTGCGTCACGTGGACCTCGTCCCGACTGTTCTCGATGCATTGGGCCTGGACGTCCCGGCCGAGCTGCCGGGGAGGAGTCTCTTGCCCCAGCTCGCGGGCCGCGCTGCGGCGGACACGCCGCCGGGCTACTTCGAAGCGATCTCGACCTCGATCAACCGCCGCTGGGCGCCTCTCTACGGTTTGCGCGTCGGCGCGCTCAAGTACATCGACCTGCCGCTGCCCGAGCTCTACGATCTCGGCGCGGACCCCGGCGAGGCGCGCAATCTGGCGGCCTCGCGGCCGCAGGACCTGGAGCGACTGAGCGCGGCGCTCAAGCGCCTGCGCGCGCGCGATCGGGGCGTCACACCCACGCAGGAGAGCCCCGAGACGCTCGAGCGCCTGCGCGCGCTCGGGTACGTGGCCTCGCCGCAGGCCGCCCCTCCGAAAGAGCGCTACACCGAGCACGACGATCCCAAGCGCCTGATCGATCTCGACACGAAGACGAACCAGATGCTGTTTCTCTTCCACGCGGGCCGCATCGACGAAGCGATCGCCGTCGGGCGCGAAGTGATCGCGCGGCGGCCGGACATGGACCTCGCGCACATGCAGCTCGCCTACCTCGAGCGCGCGCGCGGCAACATGCGGGCCGCGATCGCGGCCGCACAGCGCGCGGTCGAG
>CAZVOI010001165.1:0-4728 GCA_964628275.1 uncultured Acidobacteriota bacterium
GACGACGAGATCAGCCGCGGCTTCGAGGTCGCGCGCGCGCTCGGCGCCGAGTTCATCACCGCATCGGCCACGCTCGCCGCCGCCAAGCGGGTGGCGCCGTTCGCCGACGAGCACAGGCTGGTGGTGGCGATGCACAACCACTCGAACGTCACCGATCCGAACGAGTTCGCGACGCCCGAGAGCTTCGCGGCGGCGATGAAGCTCTCGAAGTTCTTCAAGATCAACCTCGACATCGGCCACTTCACTGCGGCCAACTACGACGCCGTCCCATATCTGCGCGAGCACATCGCCGACGTCACCAACTTGCACATCAAGGACCGCAAGAAGAACCAGGGCGATAACGTGCCGTTTGGCCAGGGCGACACGCCGATTCGCGAGGTCTTGGGTTTGTTGAAGGAGCGGAAGTCGAAGATCCCCGCCTACCTCGAGTACGAGTACCGCGGCGCCGGACCGGTCGAAGGGGTCAAGGAGTGCCTGGAGTTCGTGAAGAAAGCGCTCGCGTGATCTTCGGGCCCAGCTTCGCCGAGATGCGGGATCCCAGCCGCATCTCGGACGTGCAGCGCGCGCGGGCGCGCGAGGCGCGGGCCCGGCCGCTGGATCCCCTCAACCTCTGGAATCTCTCCTGGAAGGCGGACGGCCCGGTGCCGCACGTCATACTCCCCGACCCTCTAACCGGCGTACCCGCGAAGATCGTGGTGCTATCCGGGATGCAGTTTCCGACCGGATCGCACAAGGTCGGCCCGGCCTACTCGATCCTGGTCGAGAAGCAGCTCGATGGCGCGTGCACGCCGGGCGCCGAGACGCTGGTGTTTCCGTCCACCGGCAACTTCGGGATCGGGGGTGCATGGGTCGGACCACGGATGGGCTATCGGTCGCTGGTGGTGCTGCCCGAAGAGATGAGCGCGGAGCGGTTCGAGAAGATCAAGGACTATGGCGCTGAGGTCGTCGCGACGCCGGGTTCGGAATCCAACGTCAAGGAGATCTACGACAAGGTCAAGGATCTGCGGCGCTCGCCGGAGAACCGGATCCTGAACCAATTCGAGGAGTTCGGGAACTATCGCTTCCACTACCACTGCACGGCGGCGGCGGCGATCGAGGTCGCGCGTTCGCTGGGTCTGCGGATCGGCGCTTTCGTTTCGGCGATGGGCTCGGCGGGAACGATCGGAGCGGGTGACGCCATCAAGCGTGAGTTTCCCGGCTCGGCCACCGTTGCCGTGGAGCCGATCCAGTGCCCGACGCTCTACAACGTGGGCTTCGGCGCGCACCGCATCGAGGGCATCGGCGACAAGCACGTCACCTGGATTCACAACGTGTTCGCGACCGACCTGCTGGTGTGCATCGACGATCTCGAAAGCCTGCTGGGGTTGCAGCTCGTCCAGGAAGGAACCGAGACGCTGGTGGCCGAGGGGATCGCGGAGTCGCAAGCGAAGAGCCTGGCGGGCGTCTTCGGCATGAGTGGCATCTGCAACGTCCTGGCCGCGATCAAGACCGCCCGTCACTACGGCCTCGCGGCGAATCAGGCGGTCGTCACCGTGGCTACCGACGGCTTCGATCGCTATCCCTCGGTGCTGCGCCGCCTCGACCAGGAACGCGGTCCGATGACGGCGGACGAAGCTCGGCGGCGCCTCGACGTGTTTCGGGGACAAAAGGCCGACTTCGTTCTCGAAGCCACGCGCGAGATCCGGCGGCGCTGGCACAACCAGAAGTACTTCACGTGGGTGGAGCAGCAGGGCAAGTCGGTCGGCGACCTGCGCGCCCTCGAAGACCCGAGCTTCTGGACCGAGCAGCAGGAGCGCGCCCACGAGATCGACAGGAAGATCGTGCAGCGCCGCAGCGCATGAACGTCTTGATCACCCAATGCGTGCAGAAGGATTTCGTGCGTCCGCTCGCGCCTGGCGAGCCGCTTCCGAACCTGGTCCACGTCGGCCGACTCGAAGCCGATCGGCTCTGCGGGCGGGCGGGCGCGCTAGTCGATTTCCTGAAGCAGGCTCATGCCGTCGATCCGGCGCGGCTCGCGATCCTGCACGTGGTGGATCGCCATGACCCGCTCGCGCATGCGGCGCATCTGGCGCAGTTCCGGCCGCACTGCCTGGCGGGCAGCGAAGGAGCGCGCCTCGTCGACCCGATCGAAGAGTTGAGCCAGCGGCGGGCGAACACGTCGTTGATCCCCGCCAGCGACCTGAACGATTTCGAAGAAGGGAAGCTGGCGCAAGCGCTCGCCCCGCTCGCCGCGGGTCGCCGCGACGTTCGGATCGGCGTGGTCGGTGTGTGGACGGACGCCAAGATCGCTTTCCTTCTCTACGACCTGCGGACGCGGCTGCGCGCGACGGCGCTCGCCACCTGCTCGGCGCTCACCGCATCGCGCTCGCTGGGCGCGCACTTCCGCGGCCTCGAAAGCCTGCGCAACCTGCTCGAGGTGGATGTCTTTCATTCGCCCGGAGCGTTCTTGGATTGGCTCGCGCCACAGCGAGCTGCGCTCCCGGTGTCGCCTGGACGAACGCGCCTTCGCTTCAGCAAGAGCGTCGCGATCCCGTCCTGGTGGACCGCGGAACACGTTGCCGAGCGAGACGCGCTGTTGACCCGCTTCAGCGATGGCGACGCCACGCTCGACCTGCAGCCGCTGGGCGGCGGCTTCTCGGGCGCGCAGGTCTTCATGGCCCGCAGCCAAGACGGCGGCGCCGCGATCCTCAAAGTCGGCGTGCGAGACGAGGTCGCGCGCGAGCGCTTCGGGAATGAATCGATCGGCCGGGTGCTGGGAGACGTCGTGCCGCGGCTCCGGGAATGGCGCGAAGGGCGGACGCTCGCGGCGATGGAGATGGAGTTGGCGCAGAGCGACGAACCGGGCACAGGGGCGCCGGCGACGTTCCAGTCGCTCTACCAGAGCGACGCTTCCGACTCGGCCACCCAATTCCTCGACGCCGCTCTCGAGGAGCTGCTCGATCGCGCCCTCGGCCGGTTGTACCGCTGGGGTGAAAAGGACAACGCCGACCTGCTCGAGACCTACGGCTTCAGCGACCGTCAGAGCCGGCCGCAGTTCGTGGAGTCGGTGGTGGGGAAGGCCGAGTCGGTGGCGCGCGAGAACGGTTTCGCGTCGGCCCGCGCGCTGCTCGAGGATGCGTGCCTGGAACCGGGCTGGCTCGACCCGGCGGCCTTCTACCGCGAGTGGCTGCCGGGGCGGACGCTGACGCGCGAGGTCTACCCGTCGGCGGTCCACGGCGACCTCAACCTGCAGAACGTCATGCTCTCGCGGCGCGACGCCGAGCCGCGGCCGGCCCGGCTCTGGATCATCGACTTCGCACGCCTGACCCGGCTGCCGTGTCTCACCGACTTCGCCAAGATCGAGAACGACCTGGCCTTCATCCTGCTGCCCGTCGATACGCCCGAGGCGCTGTCGCGAGCGCGGTGCATCCAGGAGGCTCGGCTCCGGAGCGCGACCCTGGCGGTGAATCTGATGCCGCTCGCAGAGACGCCAGCGGAGAAGCGTCACGCCCGGCTGCTGACCACGCTGCGCCGGATCGCTTCGCAGATCGACCCGCGCGGCGAAGCGGCGATGGCCGACTACCGCGTGGCGATGCTGCGCTATGCGGCTCACACGCTCGGCTTCGACGAGCCGAACCCCTCGCAGCGCCGCCTCGCCGTCGAGGCCTGCGCGCGCCTTGCCGGCGAGATCGCGCGCGACTCGGCGCTATAGTCCCGCAAGATCCGGAGGAGCAAATGTCTCGACGCGTCGCCGCTGCGCTGGTGTGCCTGGTCGCCGTGTCGTCGCAAGCCCAGGAAGGCTACACCCCCAGCCCCGAGAACCTGAAGGCGCGCGCTTGGTTCCAGGAGGCGCGCTTCGGGCTCTTCGTCCATTGGGGCGTCTACGCGGTGCGCGGCGAGGGCGAGTGGGTGATGCAGAACCAGCGCATCACGATCCCCGAGTACGAGCGCGACTTGCCGCCGATCTTCAACCCGGTGCGCTTCGATCCCGCGCAGTGGGTGTCGATGGTCAAGGCCGCCGGCATGAAATACATCACGATCACCAGCAAGCACCACGACGGCTTCGCGATGTACGACTCGAAGTCGAGCGACTGGGACGTGGTTCAGAAGACGCCCTACGGCAAGGACGTGTTGAAGGCGCTCGCCGAGGAGTGCAAGAAGCAGGGGATCAAGCTCTTCTTCTATTATTCGCAGCTCGACTGGCACCATCCCGACTACTTCCCGCGCGGCCGCACCGGCCTTTTCGCCGGCCGTAGCGAGACCGGCGACTTCAATCGGTATCTGGACTACATGGATGGCCAACTCCGCGAGCTTCTGACCAGCTACGGCGAGGTTGGCGGGATCTGGTTCGACGGCTGGTGGGACAAGCCGGAGGCGGAGTGGCGGCTGGGGCGAACCTACAAGCTGATCCACGACCTTCAGCCCGCTGCGCTCGTCGGAGCGAACCACCATCGCAAGCCGTTTCCGGGTGAAGACTTCCAGATGTTCGAGAAGGACCTGCCGGGCGCGAACACGGCGGGCTTCAACGACAAGATCGAGCTCGGCACGCTGCCTTTCGAGATGTGCGAGACGATCAACAACTCCTGGGGCTACAACAAGACCGATCGCCGCCACAAGAGCACCAAGGAGCTGGTGCATCTGCTGGTGAAGGCCGCCGGCTACGACGCCAACTTCCTCTTGAACGTCGGCCCGATGCCCGACGGCACAATCCAGGCGGAGCACCAGGAACGCCTGCGCGAGGTCGGCGCC